>NZ_AOHM01000101.1:0-16449 GCF_000510895.2 Pseudomonas sp. FH1 | reverse complement strand
GTTACGCAGCGAGCCTGGAGAGTGTCTAGGAAACCCGGGGCGATTCAGATTGCAAAAATTTATTCGGATTTCGCAGATAGCTTGCGCGAACAAATTCCGAAAAATAGCAGCTCCCGGAGCAACACGGTAGAAATGCTCGCAGTGGGCTATTGGTTCGAAGGCCTCAAGCAGCGGACAGGCCTAAAAACTGCCTATGCCCTTGAGTTGTACTTCGAAAAGGAGTCTTTTCGAAGGAACACGAATGGCACGATCCGGCATTACCGAAGCAAGTGGTCAAGATATGAACAGAAAATGATCTCGCCCAAGGCCAAGACCTTGAGCAGGGTGGAACTGCTAGCACCTGGGTCCTCTCGCGACCTGAACCACCCCATATGGACGTTGATGAAGCTGATCTCCCGGCAACAGAAGATCAGCTTCGACAGTTACTTCCGAACACTAAACACTGACATCCAACTGGTGCTTTATCGCAACACCAGCAATATGATTTGGGACAGTGTTCAGCGCGAACCAATTACTCAAGTGCTACTCGAAAAACTCGAACGCAGGGCAAGCCTGGATGCCCTCGCTGCGCTGATCGCGATAGTGGTCGAAGCGAATCATCTTGGTCGAAAAGCGGTTGCTATCAAGGCAGCAAGCACATTACACAAAGTACTTCTTATGCTGGCGATGGAGCTCCAGGCGCGCGGTGTTGCAGTTGGCCTAATCGATTGGCTGGCGTTCAATGTCTTGCATCTTGGCGTGCCTGCGCACTTGCAAATTTGGATGAACAGCACTGACTACATCCACGCATCAGCCCATTTAAACACCATGGTTTACCAGCATCCTGATAGGCGCGGAAAAACCCTGCCTTGGAAGCTTCGCACCAGGCTGATGTGCAAGCTTCTTGCCGGAGATATGGGTATTGACGTTCTGCACGCAATGCGCCCCCAGTTCGAGTTGCGGGAAGATATCGGGGAAATCGCGGCCGAGTTCGTCGAGGACTTTAAGAAGACTTCGGCATTAAGGACGTGGGGGTGGATGTGCATAATTGATGGCACGCCACAGGTAGTTCGGCCCGCAGCGCTGCTTTAGCCCTCCCATCATTCGCTAGGCGAGTGGTCAAGTCCAATGCAAATGCCTGGTCACGCCCGATGCAAACACCTGGTCAAGTCGAATGCAAATGGGTGGTCAAGTGGAGTGCAATTTCCCAACAGCCGCAGCAGCGCATTCCACGGGGCGTGCTGGAGTGGTTACCCAGGGTTTGGTGAGTCCCTTGGGGATGGGGCGACGCTGTGGTTCTACGGTGCACGATGGGCCAAGGATTGGCTGCCGGCCTTGGTGCAGGGGTATCGAAGCGCTCGTCGCGCGGCGGATCTGCAGGCTGAACCACCCGCTGCGTTGAACTATCCCACACGCTGAATCGCCTGCGTCGCGCTGCCTGGGAGGAGTGGAGTTTTTAGACTGGGCCACGGATCAACGTTGGTCCTTCTTCATTTCTTACTCTTCAGGAGGTCGTATGTTAGGTATCGCGTATGGGATGGGCTCCATGGTCCGGCAAGTCGTACAGTCGTTTGCCGGAGACTACTCACCCGCTGTTTCAACACCCGTGCCCGCTGGCACTGAGTACCTGAGTGTCAAAGAGCTTGGCACGCAAATGGCCCAGCCGGGCGGACTCACCTCGGCCAGTCTGGTCGCTTACCTGCAGGAGCGGATCGGCAGGTTGGATCCGCAACTCAGCTCCGTCATAGAGCTCAACCCCAAGGCACTTGAGACCGCGCTCGAGTTGGACCGTGAGCGAGCCAGCGGCAATGTGCGCGGGCCCCTGCATGGCATCCCCGTCTTGCTCAAGGACACAATCGAAACCGAAAGTATGCAAACCAGTGCCGGTGCGTTTGGGTTGGTCGGTGCTGCGGCCGGCAAGAATGCCCCGTTGGTGGATTACCTGATCAAGCAGGGCGCGGTGATCCTCGGTAAAACCAATATGACTGAAATGGCGGGGTTCCGTGGAGGTCCGGATGGCTGGAGCAGTCGGGGCGGGCAGACCCGAAATCCTCATCAATCAGATGCCGATGTTGGGGGGTCCAGTTCCGGTTCTGCCGCTGCTGTTGCAGCCGGGTTGGCGCCCTTGGCGGTGGGGGCGGAAACCAACGGTTCGATCATTGTGCCGGCAGCACGCAACGGTATTGTCGGGCTCAAGCCCACTGTCGGCCTGTTGGACCGCAACGGGATTATTCCCGCGAGCCATCACCAGGACACACCCGGCCCGATGACGCGTTCGGTGTACGATGCTGCCCTGATGCTCAATGCCATGTCTGGCAGTGATCCTAAGGACCCGGCAAGTGTAGGAGCGCCTCAAGGTATCGATTACACGCAGTTGCTGGTTCCAAGCGCTTTGAAAGGCAAGCGTATCGGCTATCCCGCCACGTTCTCCAAAGAGGGTGAAACCTTGCCTGTGGAGAACAGCGCGCAGTTCAATCGGACACTGGAAGTGCTTCGCGAGCAAGGCGCGGTGTTGGTGCCGGTCAACCTGCGGCTGGCTGATGCCTCGCGCTACGATGAGTTGCTGCTCTCGGATGTGAAAGAGGAGCTGAACACCTACCTGGGCAAACGTTCTGGGTTGCCGGTCAAATCGTTGACCGAGTTGATCCGGTTCAATGATCTACGTGACGGCAGTGAGACGGATCATCAGCCAGTGCTCAAGGAAATCAGCGCCTCAACCCTGACGCCAGAGGAACGCAAGCCACTTTGGGATGCGCTCATTCAGGATTTCAGAAACACGATCGATGACCCGATCAAGGCAGAAAACCTGGACGCGATGGTGTCGGATTTCGACACCAATAGTTACTTCGGTGTCGCGGCGGCTGGCTATCCTGGAATCGCCGTACGGTCTGGTGTAGATGAGGATGGCCTACCCACCAGTGCCTACTTTTTTGGTACCCAATGGACCGAACCCACCTTGCTGGCAGTGGCCCATGGGTATGAGCAGGTCGCTCAGGTAGCGGTTAAGCCGGAGCTTTGATGCCATAGCGTGCTGCGGGGGAGCGATGCGACAGGTTGGGCCCCAGGGCCAGGCGTGCTGTTTCGTAGGCGTCCCAGTCGAGGCTGTCGGGCAATGACGGTATGGTCACCTTTTCGCCCTGGGCAAGGCCTGCCAGTGCCGCATCCACCAGATTTTCCGTGCTCATGACGATGGTATCGGGAAGGTTGTTCACGGGCAGCCCCGCAACATCCCAGAACTCGGTGGCGGTGGCGCCTGGCAGCACTACTTGAACGCTGACCCCCTTGTCACTCAGCTCATGGTCGAGGGATTCGCTGAACGCCTGCACAAAAGCCTTGGTGCCGGCGTACACACCATTCAACAACTTAGGCGCGACCGCGACGATCGACCCGATGTTGATCAGGGTGCCACGGCCCTGGGCGACAAAGTTTGTCGCGGCGGCTTTTGCCAGGCGAGTGAGCGCGAGGACATTGAGCAGGATCATGGCGTCCATCTTGTCCGGGTCAGAGGCCAGCAATGACGCCGTCGCACCAACGCCGGCGTTGTTCACCAGCAGGCTGATGCGGCTGTCTTCAAGCAGAATCTGTTCAATGCGCGCCAGGTCGGCAGGCAAGTTGAGATCGGCGGCCACTACCTGGATGTTCCGTTGGGTCTCGACTTTCAGTCGGGCCGCCAGTTGGTCGAGTCGTTGCTGATTGCGTGCCACCAGAATCAAGTCGTAACCCTGGCGAGCCAGGCGGTCGGCATACACGGCACCGATCCCGGACGAAGCGCCAGTGATCAGGGCATAACCTTTGGATTGAGTCATTGCAGTTGCTCCAGAAGGGCCGGGGAAGGGCGGCCTTGTTGGAGCCAAGATTATGGGTGTAATGTATTGGCTGCAATGTCATATATCCCTCCTTTCGGGACATGAGGTTTCGCCATGGTATCCATCGGTATTCTGCTGTTTCCCGGGTTCCAGATGCTCAGCCTGGGCACCAGTACCGTGTTCGAATTCGCCAACTTCGAGTTGGACCAGCCGTTCTATCGCGTGGACCTGTTGTCGGAACATGGTGGGCCGATCAAAAGCTCCATGGGCTTCGCCATCGCTACCATGCCCTTCGGCCAACAGCACTACGACACACTGTTGGTAGTGGGAGACAACGAACTGCTGCAAGCAACGCCCGGCATGCTCACTTACCTGCAGCAAGCCATGCTCACTTCGCGTCGCGTGACATCGGCCTGCACCGGCTCCTTTTATCTGGCCGCTGCCGGGTTGCTGGAGGGCCGCAAAGCGACGACCCATTGGTACCACGCCCACACCTTTCGTCAGGCCTACCCGAATGTACGGCTGGAGGAAGACCGGATCTTCACCGTCGATGGCCCGCTCTGGACCTCCGCCGGCCTGACTGCCGCCCTCGACCTGGCTCTGGCCTTGGTCGAGCATGACCTGGGTGTCGAGGTTGCACGTGCAGTAGCGCGTAAATTGGTGGTTTACCATCGACGCGCAGGTGGCCAGTCACAGTTTTCCGCACTGTTGGAGATCGATCCCAAATCCGACCGCGTGCAAACCGCCCTGGTCTACGCTCGGCAGCACTTGCAGGACGATCTCTCAGTAGAGCAGTTGGCTGAAGTTGCGCACTTGAGCCCGCGCCAATTCAGCCGATTGTTCCGTGCCGAAACCGGCCAGTCTCCCGCCAAGGCTATCGAGCGGTTGCGCATCGAGGCAGCCCGCCTGCTGCTTGAATCTGGCGATCACTCCATCGACATCATCGCCCGCGAAACGGGCTTCGGCGACCCGGAGCGCATGCGCCGCGCCTTCCTGAGGGCCTTTGGCCAACCGCCGCAGATGATGCGTCGGGCGCTGCAGTTGCAGGCTTGAGGCTTCCCGCATTACGCCAAAGCCCTTGGATAGGAGTGCTCTGCTCGGGTGGCAATCAGGCAAACAGCACTTCGATACGCCCCTGAGCACGAGATGCAGGAGCTGCACTGATAACGATCTGCACATCACGTCCTAACAGTGATAAGCACTCGAGCATTTTTGCCTCACTGATGCCTCTGAACTTTCCGCGAAGCATCTCGGAAACCTTCGGTTGTGACAAACCAAGGATGACCGAAGCCTGAGACTGGGTGAGATTACGGGCTTTGAGGATCTCGCCGATCTTTGCCGCGAGCTGCGCCTTGACCTGCATTTCACTGGCATCAGGTTGGCCAATATCCTCATAGACATTGCCACTGCTTGCTTCGATCTCAATCGCCTTGTGATGCTTGTGCATGATCCTGCGCCGCCTTGAGTCGCTGTTTGATCAGTTGTATATCGTGTTGCGGGGTTGCAATGCCTTTAGTCGACTTTTTCTGGAAGCAATGAAGCACATAGACAGCAGAGCCAAACCGAACGGTGTAAACCCCTCGATAAGTATTGCCGTCGAAATCCTCGACGATCTCCAACACAGCATTACTGGCAAACCCTTTCAACGCCTTTGCCTGTGAATGCCTACCACCCTCCTGAGCAAGGTGCAGCGCAAAGCCAAATACGTCTTGCACAGCACAGGGCATCAATTGGAGATCTTTTTTGCTAGCGCCCACCCACAAGAGTGGCTTCCATGAACTCATGAGAGAATATACCTAAATAGGGATAAGCGTGAGTGCAGGCTGAAAATTTACTCTGCCGTCTCAAATGCAACTTCAGTGGGGGGTGTGAGCAACGATCCCCTCACACTCATCCCCCACCCCGGCGCAAACCCTGGGAAGAACACCAGCCCTTCAGCCTCCAACCGAAACGCCAAGGCCAGGCGGGTTTCATCACCTACGTCATGATGGTGTTCAAACTGTTGAACCGCTTCAACCGCCACACCGGCCTGGCAAGCCAGGTCTTCCCGGCTCCAGCCCAGCATCGCGCGGGCCTGAACGCTGTGCTTGGCGGTGAATTGATGCAGGACGATCTGCTGTTCTACGAAAGAGCTCATTGCCAGAGAGGACATGGGTTTTCTCCAGGTTCGACGGGGGAGGACAAACTATACTGTGTTTTTGTACAGTTGTTTTGACCGCTCATCAACTGGATTCTCGCGGACCCGCTATTCCACCCCTGGCGCCTCCCGAATGATCAGGTGGTCCAGATTTTCGATGTTCGCGCTGAAGACCCCGAACGTTTGCTCTGGGTTCTTCTTGCTCGGCACCTGTTTCAGTTCCGGCGTCACCCCATAGAAGAAGCAGTACAACGCGCGCTCACTGTCCACCGCTGCCTTGATCTGCTCTAAAAATGCTTTGCGCTTGCGGTAGTTCTCGATGAGCTTTTTGCTCAAGTAAACGTTGACCGAGTATGGCTTCTTGTCGAGCCACACCTTCTTTTCGAAGTCGATGCGAAAGCTGCTGGTGTAGTCCTTGATCGCCTTGATCTTGCCCCAGTAGATCAGGCCCTTGTTGTCCTGCAGGTATTCGATCTTCTTGAAAAACGTCCAGTAGGTTGCGGCGTGCTCACCGATCTTCAACGGCATGGACTTGAGCTTGTCCTTGTCGTCGATGTTAGACACGAAACATTCCACGGGGTGGGCGAACACGCTGGTTTTGTCTGGAGTGCTGTCACTGGTGCTGTGGGAGGCATAGCTTCGATTTGAAGGCGCCTTCACGGGATCGTGTGAGATGTTTCCCTCTGCCCCGGCAGGCGGCGTTTTGCGTTCGTACTGACGACGGGTGAGTACAAACTCCGATGGGAAATTGTCCTCACGCTCATCGTCATTTTCACCTGTCGCAGTCTTGTGCGTGCTGGCGTAACGGCAACCGTCGATATGCCGGGTGCTGGTCTTGTTCTTGAAATGCGGCGTGCGCAGGTAATTGACGTTTTTGGCGTTGAAGGTGCTCAGCGCGTTGCCGGTATCAAACGCCGCGCGACACTCATCATTGGGGCAGAGGAAGCTGTCCTTGTCTGAATCGAAGTCGGTTGTTTCGTCGAAATTCAGGTCTCGTACGTCGTAGATCGACAGCTTGTCATCGAGACTCAGGCTGTAGGCCGTGTCGAATTTCATGGGGCTCGGGTCCGTGAGAGGTTTCGCTATTAATAGCGGGATCTTGCGTAAATATCAGCAAGAACCTGCAACCCTTCGCCCGCTCAGGAAGCACAGCGTTCCGCCCACCGCCGTCAACCCGGCCAGCGCATAAAACATCGTGGTCGGCGGTGAGTTGATCAATAGATAGCCACAAATCACCGGGCTCAGCGCGCCGCCAAAGGCCGCCAGGTTCTGTGCGCCGTAGTAGCTGCCCCGCAGCGACTCGGGGGCGAGGGTGTCGATAAACAGGAACTCGGATGGGTAGATAATCATCTCGCCCAACGTAAACACGAACATCGCCACACACCACGACAGCAGGCTGTCAGCCTGGCTGAAGCCGATCAGGCCACCGATGAACAGCGCAGTGCCCAGCAGGATCCAGTAGCGCAATTGCTCGCGCTTGAGGAAGCGGCCGATCTGGTATTGCAGCAACATCACGGTAATGGCGTTACAGGCTAGGACCGCGGAAAGAATCTTCAGCGCATCATCCGGGTTGTGGATCACCAACAGAAATTGCGACAGGTACAAGGTATAGCGGCCATGCACGATGGTGCTCAACAGGCTGCCGCCGGTGAACAGCACCAGGCTGCGGTCGTTGCGCAGGGTCTTGAGGGTGCTGAGAAAACTCAAGGGTTTGCTGCTTTCATCACGTTGGGTGGGCGGGATGCCGATCATCAGGAACACGCTGATGAACGCGATGGCGCTGGACAGCATGAATGGCAGCAGCGGCATTTGCCCGGCAATCACCACGCCGACCATAGGGCCCGTGGCATAGCCGATATTGGTGAGGGTGTAGCGCAGGGAAAACACTTTGGCGCGCTGCTCAACCGGCAGGTTCTCGCTGATGATCGCCTTGGAGCCGATCAGGAACAGCGCCGATGCCGACTCGGTAATCACCAGCGTCAAAGTGGTGAGGTAGAGGTTGGTGGCAAAGGTCAGTAACAGAAAACCGATGGAGCTGGAGAGCATCGCCAGGATCAGCAATTTGCGCTTTTCCATGCGGTCGATGACGTAGCCGCCGTACAGGCCCATCAAGGTGGCGGTAAACACCGCGATGCCCATCAGCAAGCCGATGTCCTGCTGGTCGAGGCCCAGGCGTCGGCTCAGCAGCAAGGTCATCAAGGGACTGGTCATGGCCCGGCTGATGACGATGGTCAGCGAGCAAATCATCAGGCGGCGGATTACCAGGGAGTAGGTGGCCACGGCGGGGCGAGTGTCCTTATTATTTTTCCAACGTAACACACATCAAATGGGGGAGCAGGCAAGCCAACTCCCCCATTTAGATCGGGTTACTGGCCAGAGTTGATGGTGATCTTCTCTACAGCACCTTGCTCCAGATCCCACTTCTTCAGGATCTTGCCGTACGTGCCATCATCGATCATGCCCTGCAACGCTTCACTGATCGCGGTGACCAGCTCAGTGTTGCTCTTCTCGATCCCAAGCCCGGTGAATTGCTTGGAAATCGCCAGGCCCACCGGCTTGTACTTGCCCTTGTCCAATGACATCAAATAAGGAATGGTCTCGCTGCCCTGCATCGCCGCATCCAACCGGTTCTGCTGCAACTGCGCCCGCGCGTCCGCCGAACCTTCAGTGCCGATCACCACGATCGCCGGCTTACCCGCCGCCTCGCAGTTTTCCTTGCTCCATGCGGCAATTTCCGACGGCCAGGTGGTACGGCGGCTGGTGCCGACTTTTTTACCGCACAGGTCTGTCAATTCCTTGAGGTCTTCACGCTTGGCCAGGGTGTAGAGCTGCGGGCCGCTGGTGAAGTAGTCGATGAAGGTCACGGCCTTCTGGCGTTCGGCGGTGTCGGACATGCCCGACAGCACGATGTCCACGCGCTTGGTGGTCAAGCCGCTGAGCATCTGCTCGAAGCCGGTTTCCTGCCACTTGATCTTCACGCCCAGGCGCTCGGCCAGGGCGTTGCCCAGGTCAAAGTCCAGGCCGGTGATCTTGTTGGTGGCCGGGTCCTTGAAATCCATCGGCGGATAGTTCGGCACGATGGCCGCGCTGATCTCGCCCTTGTCCTTGATGGCCGCCGGCAATGCCGCGAATACACAGGTGGAGGCCATGAGGCCTGCAAGCACGGTTGGGATGAACAATTTTTTCATTGGGGGCGTTCTCGTTTGTTTTTTAGTTAAGTGCGAACGGCAGAAATAAAGCTTTGGGTACGTGGGTTTTGTGGGCTTATTAGAATTTCTTCGGGGCTGCCGGCTTCCACAATCTGGCCGGCATCCATGAACACCATGCGGTTGGACACTTCACGGGCGAAGCCCAGTTCATGGGTGACCACGATCATGGTCATGCCGGTGGTGGCCAAATCGCGCATCACCGACAGCACTTCGCCTACCAGCTCCGGGTCGAGAGCTGACGTGGGTTCGTCGAATAACATCAACTTGGGACGCATGGCCAACGCGCGGGCAATCGCCACACGTTGTTGCTGGCCGCCGGACAACTCCACCGGGTAAGCATTGCGCTTGTCCGCCAGGCCGACGCGGGCCAGCAGTTCCAGCGCATCTTCGATGGCTTCCTTGGGCGAGCGCTTGAGCACCTGGCACGGGCCTTCGATGATGTTCTGCAACACGGTCATGTGCGGGAACAAGTTAAAGCGCTGGAACACCATGCCGGTCGCCAGGCGCTGGCGGGCGATCTGCGATTCATTCATCTCATGCAGTTTGTTGCCGACGACGCGGTAACCCACCAGTTCGCCGTCGACCCACAGGCCGCCCTTGTCGATTTTTTCCAGTTGGTTGACGCAACGTAGCAGGGTGCTTTTACCGGAACCCGACGGGCCGATGATGCACATCACTTCGCCTTGCTCGACCTCGATATTGATGTCGCGCAGCGCGTGATACTGGTCGTAATACTTGTTCAGGTTGACGGCCTTGACGATGCTTCTCATGGGGCAAATCTCCTCAACCCAGGCTTACGAACGCTTGCCGGCGCCGCGGGCAAAACGACGCTCGAGGCGGCTTTGACCAAATGAAAGAACAGTCACCACCGCGAGGTACCAGATGCCGGCCACAATCAGCAGCTCCATGACCCGCGCGTTGGCGTAGTAGATGTTTTGCGCGTTGTGCAGCAGCTCCGAGTACTGGATCACGCTGGCCAGGCTGGTCATTTTCACCATGCTGATGAACTCGTTGCCTACAGGCGGAATGATCACGCGCATCGCCTGCGGAAGAATGATCCTACGCAGCGCCTGCAGGCTCGGCATACCGATGGACTTGGCAGCTTCGTATTGGCCGGTGTCGACCGAGAGTAGACCTGCGCGCACCACCTCGGCGGTGTAGGCGCCCTGGTTGATGCTGAGGCCGAGCAGGGCGGCCACGAACGGCGTCATCAGGTCGACGGTGTCGATGCTGAACAGGCCAGGAATCGCGATCACCGGGAAAATCAACGCCAGGTTGAACCACAGCAGCAGTTGCAGGATCAGCGGCGTGCCGCGGAACAGCCAGGTGTAGGTGATGGCCACATAGCGCAGGATCGGGTTGGCTGACATGCGCATGATCGCCGTGATCACGCCGATCACCACGCCCAGCGCCATCGCCAGGATCGACATGACGATGGTGTTCACCAGGCCCCACAGAATGGCCTCAGACGTGAGGAACTGCCCGATGTAGGACCATTCGATCTGGCCGTTGGCGAATGCACGCAACAGCGCGGCCAGCACGATCACGATCAAGGTGGCAAAAAACATCCGCCCGTAATAGCGACGCGGCACATGCTCGTACTGCGTGATATCGAACTGGTTCTCGGACAACTTGCGCTCGGCTTCCAAGCGCTCGGCCGGGGTTTGGTTCATGGTGAATCTCCAAAAAAAGCGACTACCGCTGTACTCGGTCCAACTGTTAAAACCCGATCCAATGTGGGAGCTGGCTTGCCTGCGAAAGCGCCCGGCCAGACACCTCATCACCCACAGGCTTAAATGCGAAATCCCTGGTAACTCTCGGCCCACGTCTGCTGTTCGGCCAATGCCACTTTCAACCGCCCAATCTGCTCCCGAACCCGCTCCGGCGCCGTCCCACCCCAACCACTGCGGGCTGCAATCGCCGCTTCCAATGTCAGGCAGTCGCGCACCTCAGGCGTCAACCGAGCATCCACCTCCGCCAACATCGCCGGCGAGGCTTCCCACAACTCAATCTCATGCTTCTCACAGGCCTGCACCAATGCGCCGGTAATCTCATGCGCCTCTTTGAACGGCACACCACGGGTGGCCAACCAATCGGCCACTTCCGTCGCCAAGGTAAAGCCCATCGGCGCCTGACGCCGCAGTTCTTCCACCTGCACCTTCATGGTCGCGACCATTCCAGCCATCGCCGGCAACACCAGCAGCAAGGTATCCACACTGTCCAACACGCTGTGCTTGTCTTCACTCAAATCGCGGTTGTACGACAGTGGCAGCGACTTGAGCGTCGACATCAATCCCGTCAGGTTGCCAATCAACCGCCCCGCCTTGCCTCGCGCCAGTTCAGCGATATCCGGGTTCTTTTTCTGCGGCATGATCGAGCTGCCAGTAGCGTAGGCATCGTCCAGCACTACCCAGCGAAATTGCCGCGAAGACCACAGGCAAAACTCTTCGGACAAGCGCGAAATATTCACCCCGAGCATGCCCGCCACAAACAGGAATTCCGCCACATGGTCACGGCTGGCGACGGCGTCAATGGAGTTTTCGCACGGGCCGGTGTAGCCCATTTCCTTGGCGGAATGCTCTGGCTGACGGGCAATCGCAGAACCTGCCATGGCGGCCGCACCCAACGGCGACAACGCCGTGCGCGCATCCCAATCCACCAGACGTTGCACATCGCGCAGCATGGACTGAGCGTGAGCCAGCAGATGATGGGCGAACACAATCGGCTGCGCCTGCTGCAAGTGGGTGAAGCCGGGGCAAATGCTCTCGATATGCTGCTCGGCCTGATCCACCAGCGCCTGCTGCAAACCCAGCACTTCAGTGGTGATGGTGCGCGCATGGTCCCGTAGGAAAAGTCGCAGGTCATTGGCGGTCTGGTCGTTACGCGAACGCCCTGCACGCAGCTTGCCACCCAGGGCGCCGAGGCGCTCGGTCAATACGCGCTCGATGAAGGTGTGTACGTCCTCATCATCCAGGGTCGGATGCAGATTGCCGGCGGCGAAATCTGCGCCAATACCGTCCAGGGCCTCCAGGGTGCGCAGGGTTTCCGACTCGTCAAGTAAACCGGCGCGCTGCAACTCACGGGCATGGGCACGGGAGCCGGCCAGGTCGTAGGGCGTCAGGCGGAAGTAGCGCTGAGGGCAACGGGACAATGCGGCCAATGCAGCAGACGGACCGGTCTTGAAACGAGCGCCCCAAAGGCGGTCGGTGGGCTGGGACATGGGTATTCCTCACGCTTGTTTTTAGAAGAGTCGGAGGCAGTAAAAATAAGTTTTCAACTAGACTGAACCAGCGTCTGACGCGCCGTATTCAAGGTTGCCAAGGGCGGATGTTTATGTTCATTATCGCCGCCTGGCTATGTTCAAGGACTGGGTTGAAGCCTGTTGAATATGGCACTTGAGGTCAACGCGTATTATGGAAACCCCACTTTCCACTTCTGGAAACCTACCGCCAAAACCCGGCTCAAGACCGCCCCTGCAGTTGAGCGGGCTGGACTTCAAATTGCTGCGCGTATTCATGGCCGTGGTCGAAGCGGGCGGCTTCAGCGCCGCGCAAAACGAGCTGAACGTGGGCTTGGCGGCGATCAGCAAACAGATCTCCGACCTGGAAATCCGCATCGGCATGCGCCTGTGTACACGGGGGCGGGAAGGGTTCGGGCTGACCGAAGAAGGCAAGTTGGTGTATCAAGCCTCCATCGAATTATTTACCTCGGTGGACAGTTTTCGCGACAAGCTTAGTTCGGCGCAAAACGAGCTTATTGGTGACCTTAGTGTGGGGGTTATTGATAACACTGTTTCCGACGTTAATTCCCCGCTCATTACCGCACTGGGGAAATTACATAGCGAATCACCCAAAATTAGATTGCGCTTACATGCCTCGCAATTGGATGAAGTTGAACGCGGCGTGGTGGAAGGACGGCTGATTGTCGGCATCGTGCCGGTGTACCAACGCCGCGAAGAATTCGACTATTTCCCGCTGTACGAAGAAAAGGCTCACGCCTACTGTGCTGTAGGACATCCACTGTTCAACGCGAGCGATATCACGCCCGACGTGCTACGCCAATACGAAGTAGTGAATCATCGCTATGCGATCCACCGCGACAAGGTCAACTTCGTCAACTACGACAGCCAGTCCGCCTCGGCCTCACAAGTCGAAGCCGTCGCGATCCTGATCCTTACTGGCCGTTTCCTCGGCTTCTTGCCCGAACACTACGCCATGCCCTTGGTGAGAGAAGGGCGCCTGCTCGCACTGTGCCCGGAGCAGGTTCACCTCAGCACCG
The DNA here is from genome assembly GCF_000510895.2 of Pseudomonas sp. FH1. NCBI lineage: Bacteria > Pseudomonadati > Pseudomonadota > Gammaproteobacteria > Pseudomonadales > Pseudomonadaceae > Pseudomonas > Pseudomonas sp. FH1. The sequence continues at coordinate 3,040 of NZ_AOHM01000101.1, read as the reverse complement.
CCTTCAACCTCATCCTGCGCCACAACGCCCCCAGAAGCCCGATGGTAAAAGCCTTCGCCACAGCGCTGGGCGTGGACCTCAAAGCCACGACATAACACTCAAGCCAAACACCGTCCCTCCGAGCGACAGAGATCAACTGTGGGAGCTGTCGAGCCCCAGCGAGGCTGCAAAGGGATCGCCTCGGTTTCCGGACGGCCCCTCAACTCGGATCGCTTTCTTTCAGGTCGTTATCGTTTTCAAATGAAATAGCTGATTTGTTAGCAAATTTAATAGCGCATTAGCATTTTCGTACTCACAAAATTATCGTTTTCGCCTACCATTCCCTAATAGTTATCGTTTTTAAGCGTTCGTTAGGGGATTTGACCATGCAGGTAGGCTTCAAGGCACTCGCTGACCGCTACCATATCGCGCTAGCACAGCCACTACGCGTCGAATCGGTAATCGGTACGACCCGTATGAGCCACGAGAGCAATGGACATATCGAGCGTAAGTACCCCCTCAGCTACCAACCCTCGGACGACTTTGCAGGGCATTTCGAGTTCGGGCTCAAGTACGAAGAAATTCACCTCGAATTCTTCGCTCGCCTATTCGCTGTGGCCGGCCCTGACCCCGTCGAAGCCTGGTGCCGGCAAACGCCCTTTGGTCAATATGCCCGCCGGACCGGATTCCTGTACGAGTGGTTAACGGGACTGCATCTTGATGTGCCAGATGTCACCAACGGCGGCTACGTCGATGCCGTTTCATCACAGCATTACCTGACCCGCGTTGAGTCTCTGCGGGTACGACGCTGGCGCATCAACGATAATCTGCCCGGAGTGCCTGCGCTCTGTCCCTTGATTCGTCGTACCGAAGCCGTGCAGGAAGCGCTGCAATTTGATCTGGGGGCGTCACTGCTGCAGCTGAACCAGGCCTTTGGCGCTGATATCCTGATGCGCACGGCAAGTTGGCTGACGTTCAAGGAGTCGCGTGCCAGCTTTTTGATCGAGAGAGAGGCAGACAAAGCCGACAGGATCCAGCGGTTTGCCCACGTGATCGCCAAGTACTGTGGGCACATCGACAATCCGTTGAGTAATGAAAGCCTGCACACCTTGCAAGCCGGTATCTTAGGGGAAGAGGCGCTCGGGCTGGGTCTACGGCACTCACCGGTCTTCGTGGGGCAGGCCACCATGCGCGAGGACATCGTGCACTACATTGCGCCGCAATTTGAGGTGCTGACGCAACTGCTTGATGGCTTGAAAGCATTCGAGTTGGCAACACGGGGCGCTGAGCCGCTGGCCCGGGCCGCTGTAATCGCTTTCGCTTTTGTCTATATCCACCCCATGCGAGACGGCAATGGTCGGATCCATCGCTTTCTGATCAACGATACCTTGATCCGTGATAAGGCGGTGCCTGATGGCGTAATCCTGCCAGTGTCGGCCACAATCACAAGCTCGATTGATTTCCGGGCGCGTTACGATCGTACGCTGGAGGCATTTTCGCGACCATTCATGCAACGCTACGCTGGCTCCTATCGATTTGGAGAACTTGTAGTCTACGACGACGGAACCCGCAGCAATCTGGTCTTCGATGACTACGACGATGCGCAATTCGCGTGGCGCTACCCCGACTTGACCGAACAAGTCTTGTATACGGCACAGGTAGTGGCGCACACGGTTCGTATAGAGATGGCTGATGAAGCGCGTGTGTTGGTCATCTTTCAGCGCGCCCAGGAACGGCTAAAAGAAGTGCTGGAAATGCCTGATCAGGACGCAAACCGAGTCATTCGCTCGTTAAAGGAAAATAGCTGGCAGGTATCGGGGAAATTAAAGAAAGCTTATCCGCAGCTGGAAGTGATTCACCTAGCCGAACGGGTTTTGGAAGCGGTGCGATCCGCATTTGAAGATCAAGAATTGGGAAGCGGTGACCATTGATCGGAATGGGCCATCCGCGCACTAGCACCCCATGCTAGTGCGCGGCCCTCGGTGCTCATCGGCTCAAATATGGGAGCTGTCGAGCTTCAGCGAGGCAGCGAAGGAATCGCCTCGGTCTACCCGCCACCCCCACCCACCCGCATCACCGCTGCAACCGAGCCCGCTTCTTCTTCGCATGAAAATGCCGAAAGTGCGCATCCTGCGCCGCCGCCAGCAACTCCCTATCCCCACGCGTATCGCCCCAGGCCCGCAGCCGATACTCGCCCAAATCCCCATACACCGCCTCAAGCCGCAGCACCTTGTTCTCACAGCGGCAGTTGTTCCCGGTGAGCTTGCCGGTCAACACTCCATCCACCACCTCAAGCTCAGTCCCGATCAACTTGATCCCGAGCCGATTCGCAAACGGCTGCAACACCAACGCCGGCGACGCCGAACACAGCGTGACCTCCGCCCCGGAGCCCAACTCCTGCTCAACCGACAACACCCCCGTCGGCCGCATCAGCCGCGCCCAGGTCTTCTGGCAATACTCCTCGGCCTTCTGCTGCACCCACGCCTTCTCCACCCCGGTCATAAAGGTGCGGATCAACTGCGCCTTCAACTCATCCCGGCTGATCTGCCGCACCAAAAAGCGCAGCCCCGGCACCGCCAGCTTGACCATCCGGCCATAGAACTCGCCAGGGCCAAAGGCAAACTTGAGGAAGGGCACGAAACTGTCGTGGTGGGTCAGGGTGCCGTCGAAGTCAAAGACGGAAAGTACTTTGGCATCAGCGGGGCCGGCTTCGAGCATGTCTGGGTTCACGGGTTGGCCTCGGTCCTATCTGGTATTTTTTGAGTGTGCATCAGGTGTGACAGCGGGAGTTTACTCCCGTGCCAATCTTCCGACTTTGGCGTAAAGCCACCTCGGTGAAGGCATCCCGATCACTACGCTGATGTCAATTGGGGCACAAGGCTACAGCATTGGTGATGCGATCCGAACCCTTTGGGGCGAGGTGGTCAGCTTGATGTGCTTCAAGAAGTGGCCATTCATCGGACATAAAAAAGCCCTGAACGTGTCAGGGCTTAATGGGGGGATGAGCTGAGGAATCAATCCCAGCTCAGCGCGCCGCCAGTCTGGTACTCGATCACACGGG
>NZ_AOHM01000100.1:0-811 GCF_000510895.2 Pseudomonas sp. FH1 | reverse complement strand
CTGCCGAAGCGGACTGAAGGACGAAAATCAGCACGTAGATTTGCCAGACTTCCGTCACAAACGGAAGAGCCAGTGCGACCAGTGCTCGCACCAGATCCAGAGAGACCAGCATTGCCCGGCGGGGTAAACGCTCTGCAAAAGCGGCTGCGATTGGCGCAACGCCAATGTAGGCCGTCATTTTGATCGCCAACGCCGTACCGAGCACAGCGCCCGCATTGGCACCTGCAAGGTCGAACGCTAATAGGCCTAATGCAACAGTGGCAAGACCCGTCCCAATGAGCGCAATCACTTGAGCCAAGAAGAGGTGGCGGTAGGTACGGTTGGCTAGGATTTTCAGCATGAAATATCTCAAATAGCGAAGTGCGTAACCATGTGGTTACCGAACTTTCCACGAAGAGACGCAATCAGCTGGTTTCGTCTCTGTTGATTGCTGCATCCTCCCAGGGGGGATGTGGTTCGATCCTAAACCATAGACCTAGGCAGCTCAAGAGATAGGCGCTACGCCATCTATCGAATTATTGAAGTGCCGGGCCGCCCATACGGCTTGTATTGGTACTGCGCGGCGAGGCGACGTGCTGAATGTTTCGAATGCAGCATTCAGATGCTGCAACGCTGCTGGTCGGATGGATTCCCTCCCTGGGTTGTATGGCCAATTGGAACGTGTGATTATATTGTTCTAATAGGTAGGGGGGGTATGGTATGAGTCACATGAGATCAAGCAAAGACAATCTTCTTAAGCGCGTAAAGCGAATCGCTGGGCAAGTCCAGGCGATTGAGCGAGCACTCGACTCTGATGATGACTGCTCGAAAA
>NZ_AOHM01000099.1:0-1313 GCF_000510895.2 Pseudomonas sp. FH1 | reverse complement strand
TGTCCCGTCCTGAATAAGGTTTACGCCTTCTGACCTATCTTCAGGAGGAGTCAATGGATTCGGGCAAAAGGCGGAGCCAGCGTGACTACACGCTAGCCTTTAAATTATCGGTCGTAGACCAGGTCGAAAAGGGCGAGTTGAGTTATAAAGAGGCTCAACGGCGCTACGGCATTCAGGGCCGGTCCACAGTACTGGTCTGGCTACGCAAGCACGGCCGGCAGGACTGGAGCCAAGGCGCGTCAATTCGAGAGCCGAGGAGCAGGTCCATGACCGAGCCAACCCTCCCACTGACCCCCGAGCAGCGGATCAAAGAGCTCGAAGAACAGCTGGCGCTAAGCAATCAGAAAGCGCAATTCTTCGAAGCCGTCGTGAATGTTCTGAAAAATGACTACGGTGTTTCCGTCGTAAAAAAGCGACCCGGCAAGTCCTCTCGCAAGGGCAAATCCAAGGCCTGAGCATCACGAGGGCTTGCCTGTTTATGAGCATTTCGCGCCAAGCGTATTACCAACGCAATCGGGTTTTCGACGAGAGGGCTCGTCAAGATCAAGAGGTCATGGACTTTGTTCTTGAAAAGCGCCGCCGTCAGCCACGGATAGGCACGCGCAAGCTGCATTACCTGATGAGCGTTGAAGTTGGTGCATCAGTTCGGGTCGGCAGAGACCGCCTGTTTAGCATCCTGCGCAACGCTCGAGAACTGGTTGTACGCAAACGGGCATACCACAAAACGACGGACAGCCATCACCGTTTTCGCCGACACCCTAACCTGCTCAAAGCAGGTCATGAGCAGATAGTGGCCAATAGGCCAGAGCAGGTCTGGGTTGCAGACATCACCTACCTGCCGACACAGGAAAGCGTGGCTTATGTGAGCCTGGTGACAGACGCCTACTCGCGCAAGATCGTAGGCCATCATGTGCATGAGAGCTTGCATACCGAGTCGGTAATCAAGGCGATGGAAAAGGCAGTTGGTGAGCGCCGAAGCACGCTGCCACTGATCCATCACTCAGACCGTGGAGCCCAATACTGCTCTGAGCTTTATCAACGCTTGCACGCTAGTCATGGCGTCAGGTGCTCAATGACCGACGGCTATGACTGCTACCAGAATGCTCTGGCGGAGAGGATAAACGGCATTTTGAAGACCGAGTTCCTGCTGTATCGCCCTAAAAATCTGGCGGACGCAGTGAAAATGGTGGATGAGTCGGTGCTGATCTACAACGGGGAACGGCCACACCTGTCCCTGAAATACAAAACGCCCGATGCGGTGCATCGGGCGTTTTGAGACTGAAACAGGTGTAAACCTATTTCAGGACTAGACA
>NZ_AOHM01000098.1:0-599 GCF_000510895.2 Pseudomonas sp. FH1 | reverse complement strand
ACTCAAGGGCGACACCTACAAAGATAAGGTCCGCAAGACCGAGTTCACTGAAGACCAGGACGGCAACGTCTCTGAGGTGAGGATCCTGACAGATCGTTTCGTGCCCATTATTCGGGCATGGGATATGACGCCAGACTCTACAAACCTCGGAAAGGTCATCACCATCAGCTCATCGGCGGATCCACAGCCTGAGCCTGACAAACCAGTATCAGCGCCTACCCCCAATAACCAACCAAAGGTCATATTTGATCCTGGCCGCGTTTTACTTACCCAATCTGTGCAACACCTCATGGAGCGCGGATACCTCGACCCAACCCTTTACCTCCGACGACATTTCTCCGGCGACTGGGGTGAACTGCACGACGAAGACAGGAACAGCAACCAACGCGCCCTGACCACCAGGGAGCGGTTGTTCTCCAGCTACAACGTCGACGTCGGCGATGAAACACGGTTGTGGATCATCACCGAAGCTGACCGGAGTACTACTACCGTGCTGCTGCCATCGGACTACTGACACATCACGTCAAGCTGACCACTAATCAACTAACCCGCAGGGTATTCACCATACCCGTCGGGGTGTCGTGCATGCCCTGTTTCAT
>NZ_AOHM01000097.1:0-8918 GCF_000510895.2 Pseudomonas sp. FH1 | reverse complement strand
AGCATTCTCGCCTAAATGGGTGTCCGGTTTCATTAGACCACTACAATATTTACTTATCCGGAATTTATGCGGTCCCTGGTGAAGCGCCCAAGGGCTCTCGTATATGCCGCCTTAATAGCAGGAAGCTTGGACGAGCACTGCATCTTCTTTCTACCCCTGAAAGAATCTTCGCACAACTCGCTCTTTATAATCCCGACGTGTTCGAGTTGCATGAGCAGAAAATGCTCAGCCCCATTCCACAAGTTCATCCACTTCAAGGAAACCCCTTAGCTGCTGGGCTGAAACTTCTGCCAGTGAAGGGAACATCATTGGTTGCAGAGGAAATCGGTCTCAAACACGCTACAGCTGTCGTGACCTACGATGATGGTGAGCGCCAGAGGGTTCCCCACCCCTATTTGGGCGATCTGCTTCTCTATATCCAGCCGCAAGGCTCGGACCCCTATGCCGTGAACTGGACAGTAAAGTTGAATGCGATGGATTTTGATGAGGTCGCTCGGGGAAGTTTGAAGAGCTTGGCGAAACAGAAAGAAAACCGCGAGAAAGCTCGCTTACGGCACGCCTTGGAAGAGATTTACTACCTCAGTGCAGGCATCAGGACTGTGAGGGTTTCCAGGGATCTGCTGGACCCAGTCCTAGTGGCCAACTTGGATCTTCTGTATGGCTACCATGATCGCGAGATCAGCCTCGAATCAAATCTTCTCGAGGATTTCTCACACGACATCGAAGACTGTGTCACCCAAGGGAGACCAGTAGCGTCCGTTGCGTTGATGTACGGACAGCGGTGGGGGCGGCGTGATCTGTTTCTGACGAAGATCTACAAAGACATATGGGAGCGCAAACTACCGGTCAGTTTGTTTGACCCGATACTTATCGATCATCCATTGGTGACGGATGCGCCGGATGTTCTGCGGGTCTATAGCTCACTTTTTGCCGGGCTGCCCGAATGATCACTGGTTCTAAGCTGAGAGCACCTGAAGGATTCAAAGGGCTGACGAAGGATGTCGAATACTATTTCCTTGCAGGTGACGGCAGGGCAAACAGGGCACGCCTTGTATTTTTTGATGAAGAGGGCACCACTGCGAGTTTGCTAACGCTTTCCCGGCCTGAATTTGATCTGGCCCTGACCAATGGTGATCTTGTGGAATGCGGTAGTGACGCCACACCTCCTTGGTTAATGGCCATCCGGGGCATTTCAGTGGATCAATTGGAAAAAGATCGGGTAAGGGCAACGAAAAGCTACGATGAGATGGTTAACAAGCGTTACCTCGCCATAGCGGAGTTGGTAGATCATGCTGAAGAGATCCTCTCGAACGACAATCCCGAATCGATCATCAACGCTCATGCTGCCAATCAGTCACCTTCTCAGAATGCAGCCCGGTTGAGGTTTTGGTTTTTTAGCTATCTAGTGTTCGGCCGTTCGAAGTGGGCGCTTATGCCCAAGTTCGACCGCTGCGGTAGAGGCAAAAGGGAACAGAACGCAGACGGGCAAATGTTGGGAAGGCCGCCAAAGTCAGGACGCAAATCCCGATCCCCTGCTACGGCCGAAATGCAGGCTTCTATCCTGGACGGGTTCATCAAATACAACGATAAAACTAAATCTGACGCTGAAATCTTTGGTGCAGTGCTGGTCGGTGAATTCGGTTGTGTTCCTTTTACAACATCGACAGGAAATAAGAAGTTCTATCATCCCGAAGGTAAGCCTTTCCCCACAAAAGGACAGTACGATTACTACCTTGGTCAGGCGATAAGTACGAAGGCGTATAGGAAAGCACGTAGAGGTACCAGTGGGGCTCGAACTAAGTCCGGGTTTGTTGGGAGCTTTTCCCATGACTTGGTCAATGTAAACCAAGTTGTTGAGTTTGACGGCTACAACCCCAAAGGCAAGATATCTGGCTTGCTCGAAGGATCCGCTATGGATTCGGCCTGTATAGTTCGAGGGGTGTGTGGCCAGTCTGGTGCCGTCGTCGCCTTGGGTTTCTCCGAAAACAAAGAAACCATGGAAGCTTACCGCATGGCCCTGTTCTCGATGGCCATAAGCAAGGTCAAATTTGCGTCGTTGTTCGGCCTGACTATCAGAAAAGAAGACTGGCCTACTTACGGTCTGCCGCAAAACATCGTCTTCGACCGTGGGCCAGGCTCTACCATGGGCGTACCGACTCGTTCAGAAGCAGTGGCCCGTGACGAAATGATGAGTTGGTTATCCAGACTTGAGCTGACTCCTACCCACTCGGGTCAGTCGAAAGCCACGGTTGAATCGTCACATCCTCGGACTAAGTCCGACAATGATCAGCCAACACACTTTCATAGCTCGCTCAACTTTGTGGAGATATGCAAGCGGCATATTCTACAAGCTATTTACGATAACCATGCTTCAGATGCTGAAGGGAAGATGACACCTGAGATGCTAGATGTGGGCTTCAGCCCCACCCCACATAACATTTACAAGTTCTACAGTGATCTTGGTTACGATTCCGGCACGGAGGTAACTTTTGACTACGCTGTGAGAGAATTCCTGACACCTCATCCGGCGCACATCAAAAGGAGTGGGGTTTATTTTTATGGTCGTAAGTACAATTCATCGAAGCTGATTGATACCTCGGTTTTTGACCGCATTGCGCTCAATGGCCAGATACCGGTCACAGCTTATGTGATGACCATGTGTGTTAGACATATCTGGATCGAATTAGAAGGCGTTTTGTACGAGTTGGACTTTGTAAAGCCGGCGAGCGTCCATCCCAGCAGCGTCGACATTTCGCTGTCGGATCTTCAGGTGCTCAATGAGAATCGGCTGCGTGGCAATGCGCAGCTTCGTGAAGAGCAGCCCGCAATCCTTCAGGATCGCAATGCCCAATTTCTTCACGCTACAGGCAAAGCCTGGGACAGTGGTACCCGCAAGCTTGGGCGTCCTGCGAAGGGAGGAGCGTCTGAACGTGATGCCGCCGACCAGAAGCGGTTGATGGGGAAAGGCAATGACTAACATCTTTTCTGCGCGCTTTGACGGGCTGGACACGCTGGCTGATATCCGGAGTTTGATTACAGTGCAACCTGATCCGGTGACCGGGCTTGAAGAGTTGAGTCCTGGATTGGCCGCTGAGCGTTTGTCAGAGGTACTGAAGACGATTTTCCTTCCCAACCAGTTTTCTTTGGACTTCATCAAAGACAGCGTTGATCGTGCGCGCAGCTTTTCGGCTGAGAGTTTCTCCACGGACCAGCAATATCAGCGTCGGCTGTATCACCCCCCTGAGAACGAGGCCTTTCCTATCTGCCTCACCGGCCTTGCAGGGGTTGGGAAGAGCCAAACTATCAGTGCGCTGATGAAGGTGATGCCTGGACCTGCATCATATGCATCCGCTCATTACCACGAACCTCATATATTAATCTCGTACTGGTACGCCAGCGCGAGGGGTAAAGCTGGCGGCAGACAGCTGTTGGAAGACTTCCTCGGTGGCGACGCGACAGGAGTTAGAGCGAATACATCAAAGCTACTGACGGAGTGCCGGCGTAGGGTTAATCGTGATGGTGTATCACTAATGATGCTCGAAGAGATGCAGCATCAGAGCACTGGCCAAGGGGGGGCCCGCGTTACGGATATTCTCCTCACCATGGCCGGGCTTGGGGTTCCGATGATCTATGTAGCCAACTACAGCCTGGGTCACAAATTGCTGACAAGGAACAGTGAGGACAAGCAACGGCTTCTCTCTGAACCCCGTGTGATGCTACCGGACCATCCTGACTCGAAGGCCTGGAAGGAGTATGTTCTAGAATGCATACGCGTGAGCGGGGGGCGCGTATCTGCAGATCCCAGTGCCCTGGTACATGAGCTGTATCGCTGGACGTTCGGTATAAAGCGTCTGGCGGTTCAACTGATCAAGGTGGCTTATCTTGAGGCGCGTGCAGCCCGTCGCCAAACGATTACTTTGGAGGACGTCAACAATGCATACCTTTCAGCCGCTTACTCCAGCAGTAGGGACGACGTTGAGGAGCTAATTCGCCTCAGCGTTCATAAGAGCAAAACCGGGGGCAGGCCTGACCTTCGTTGCCCTTTCCCGGTGCCGATGCCATCAAACGTCTTGAGCTTTGCCAGCGACGATCGTGCTTTACGGGTGAGCGAGAAGGTTTTTTTTTCATCCCTTACAGCCGAGGAGCGCAAGACTTTCGAGCAGCTCCATCCACCGGGTTCACCGTCCAATCTCCCTTCGAAGCCCAAGCGAGAGAAGAAACCAGTCTTACCCAAGCAAACTCGGGAGGGATTGGAGGATGCTTACAGCCGGCTGCTATCCGAATCCAAAGGGTCGCCAAAGCAGCGAGAGCCCATAAAATAAAGTTTACGTAGCAATCACGTGTGGCATAGGTGTAACTCCTGTATGGCTAATTTCCATTAGCGCTGCAGTTCTGACGCATCGCTACCGGCGGAAATATCCGAATATATCCTGCTGGCTATAATTTATAGTCAGCAGGATATATTCGGATATACACCAAAATCTGCGCGCATGTCGCTGACGTTTCCAATGCCACACTGACCCGACACCGATCACCGGAGCTCAGCATTTGTAATGTTTCATGAGGTAGTGGCTTCCACCCTATGTAATGAGGAGCTCACTTCGTGCCCCATCTATGGCCTCGATCCCGGCTTTTGAGGGCAGGAGGTTGGGGGACAAAGAGCATATTCCGTTTTTCCTGAACAAAGTGCTCGATTGTGTTTTGCCCCGCACTCCGATCACTGCCAACCTAGTAGATATGGCCGTGCGTTTGCGCTATCGGGGGCTTTCTTAGCGCCTGGTCCGCTCTCTTATTCTGTATTCATCACAGGAGGGCATGCCCCATGGCCTGTTCGTTTGCCTGACGAGGGTTGCGTATCAAACCAAAGCCTTCATCACAGAACCAATCCGAGTCTCGCAGCCCTTCATACAAGGCCGTTTTCCAGGAATTTGGGTCGCGCGCTTGGCATGATCGGAACTGAGCGTCTAAATGCTGACGAATCCCTACCGGACCGGCTGTATCTCCTACGCCTTCGAGCCCATAAGAAATGTCAGCCAGCTCGCTGGCGGCCTGTGCAACGTATAGCTCCGACAAGCCCATTACGACAAAATGGTTTCTGACCCGTGCTGTGAGTATCTCATCCCAAATTTTCGCGGCGCGAATGTCAAACGACACAGTAGGAGGCGAAGAAGGTTGAATACTCGCTATCAGCCAGCGCTCATTGCCGAGGTCATCGAAATATGGGTGGAGAGTTTGATCCTCTGCCCTTGCAGGAACGGTGGCCAGCTTCCGTTTGTTGCAGTCGGAGCAGGCGGGAACCAGGTTGGCCGGCGTTAGATTCAGCGCTGGAAAGCGAGACTGGGGGAGATAGTGATCAACCGTCGCGACGATGCGCTGACCACATAGCGGGCAGAGGCTGAATTCTGGAGCCATCCTTATACGGTCATATAGCACCCGGGATGGCGAGCCCTGACGTGCAAAATGGTTTTTGTAAATGATGCCCATAAGTGCAGCATCAATTGCTGCCGTCACGCCAAGGCTCGGGAGTATCCGATAGAGTTGGCCGGCCGGCCCAAGCTGCAAGTATTCGGCTTCGCACCTCATAATTGTCGGTAAGGCGTCTGTGAGAGCTTGGGCACGGTCAGGGATGGTAATACCCGCAGCGCAAGCTTGGACGGTATCAGTCGCACTTATCGCAGGCGGTCGAAGTCTTTTCATCAGTTGTCCTTAACCGCGACCAAACTCCGTGCCAGCGCTTGCGCTTCAACACCCAGCTGTCCTCCAAAGTAATGATTAACACCGGCATAGGTGATGCCCGGACGTCGAGCCACATTGGCGACCAGCTTATGGAAGCCAGAGTGAGTGACTTCTAGCCCGAAAACCTCCCGAGTCAGAACCCCAGCGCTTTCTCCAAAAGTTTCAGTCGATGGGCGCTCAACCGCAGATTGGGTGCGTGTCCTACGCAGCATCCAAACGCAGCTTCGCGGAACCTCCTGCAAGACCACAGGTGAGTGAGTCGAAAGCAGGGCAACGCCGTTTCTCGCTACCAATAGATCAGCGACGGTGCGAATGAATGCTGCCAGCAAAGGCGGATGCAGATGCCCTTCTGGCTCATCTAAAACAACCAGCGTTCGCTCATCCACTAGCTCGACAAGGCGGGTGGTCGTGAGCAACACAATTGCATGGCCAGAGCTAAGCAACCCGAAAAAGCGGGTTGCTCGCTGTCTCCATTCGAAACCGCCTTCGATCAGTTGCTCAACGCCTGTTTCGCCAAAGAGAGGATCCGCAGACAGCGTTGCCACGGCGGCGAGCCAGCGAGAACGACGTGGTTCAGCCTGGCAGCGTTCGAGACTTGAAACGAAATCCTCAGCCAGATCAGCAGCGCTTTTAAGCACGTCGAAAGTTCTTCCTTGATCGTCTTTTCTCTGAGCCCGTAGTCCTACAAACGTCGCTGGTGTTCGCTGGGAGGCAATTGATGGCAGCTCGAACGAGTCGAAGGCGCTAAAGGACACAGAGACCAAGCCAGAAAATGTCCACTCCCCTTGGTTCGGCCCGAGCTGCTGCAAAATCCCTCTGGGTGCACCTTGGGTGTCTCGTTCCAGGAGTGTGTTTATGATGCTTTGAATACAACGCGTTTTGCCAACGCCATTGCGCCCTACCAAGACATGCAGATTGGTTGGAGGCACAGCATCGGGAATGACCTGGAATTGCATTACTGCGGGAGGAAGTGGCGGCAGCCCGTCCGTCTCTGCTGGTGCGGGCGGGAAGGTGTACTGAAACTCAAAACGCGTCAAAGCTGGGTTTCCATGAGCGAGTCGATTCAAACGGTTTCGAACGTTGGGCTCATGGATGGATCGCAAAATTGACTCAGACATGACCAGCTCGGCCCGGTGCAGCTCTAAGATATCAAGGTTGAAGGCACAGTCGCACAGCGCTTTCAAAATCGTGATGCCCTGGCCATTGGGCAAAGCTCGAAGTGTCGCGTAGTAGTCTTCATCTTGGCCGAGAGAAAAGAACAGGCGCTTGTCCAGCTCCTTAAAGGCGTTAGGGAGCGCAGGTATCCGGCTGCCTAGAGGAACATCTGTACCGGCAGGGGCGGGCAGCAAGCCTGCTTGGCCTATTTTAACGGATCCCACCATGTGTCGAATCGATCGAGCATCAAACACGAACAGCGTGAACATTGTCCGGAATTTGAACCAGTCATCCCAATGATCGATGACCAAGTAGGCGCAGTTCGTACCGTGCTGAGGTAGCTGCTGGCCTGCGCCCAATACAGTAAACATCCGTTTTTACCTCATTCATCCACGAATCTTATGCCGATTTTGCGCTATGGAATATAACCTAAGAGTCGCATCCGCCCTCGCTGGCCGAGCTCCATGTATGGGTACATTCAGGTCAGTAAATCGCTCCGTGACACCCCTGTCGGGGCGAGGTTGCTAAAGTTGAATCGTGGCTGTTCATAGGCCAATAGAATCTTTTTGCCACTAGTACCACACTAACCAGCTTTGGGCGAGATTTGTCGTCACCGCCTTCTTGGCGAGAGTTGTTGCTCAGAAGGCTGCTTTCGGTCAAGTAGGTGTACAGATCATCAATGACTGGATACCGGACAAACCAGTTTGGGCCATTACATCTTGTCTCATGGTTGGAATGACGTTGTTGAACCTGATGTAGGTGCACGCATTCGGCGAAGCCGATACTGGTTCGCAAATAACGTTACCGGCTAACCCTATGAAGTACGACGATCCGAAGCGTGCTCTGCAAATTCGTCGAGGTGGGGAATATCATCGAGCTCACTGAGCGCATGTCGATGGCTAGGGATCGTAGCGGTGACGTCATCCAGAAGCCCGTCACTGTTTGGCTGGCATTGGATTGTGGCTGAGCGTCACGAGACCTATGGCATCGTCCTGCATGATCCCGGCTTCGATCTGCCGTTTTTTAGCCTCGCCCCGCGTCTGGGGTTGCATGCACACCCAATCACGAGCTATCAGGCCCGGAAATAGGTGGAACCGGTGCGCAGAGCTTTCCCACGAGTGATTTCACGCAAATGCAACAATCCCTTGATTCAAGAAACGCAAAGGCCTAACGACGCACTTCTCATCGTTAGGCCTGAAGCAACGCGCTACAGGGCGTGGACCAGATACAGTGGTGTTTACCGCACTATGGGGGACTGGGACACATCTAGCAGAACGGAGCTATTGCTAGGATCACCACTCACCTTGCTCGTCTTGCTCATCGCTGAGATCCAGTTGCCAGGTGCCTATTTCTACAGTTCCGGAAAGCCGCATTGGGTCATGCTGACTAGTCCCGAGAGAGATGCTGTAGCCACGCTTACCAACAAGGCCTACGGCCCTCTTGTTGACATCGCCCCCAGGATGAAGGCAGTAGTCACGGACGGTTTGCCAAGCGCAGTCAATCGCGTCCTGAGTTTCAGGGGGAAGCTCGCAATAGACCGTCGGATGGTTGAGGGGGTCTCCTTCATTGTCCCCGTATGGTCGCTGAACGTGGCGCAACGAATCTAATACGCTCGTCACGTCTCGGATGGTGAGCGGTTGGTAGCTGAACATGTGGTTGTTCCTCTTGTGAGATGATGGGCCCTTGAGGGCATTTCCGTCGCGGTTGCGACTAGACACAAGCCTATGGCGCCTTAGAGTTTTTGAGGTACCGGAAAGGACAAGAGGCGATGAAGGAAAATAGGGGTTTACGCAAGGTTCAGATTCCTTCTTACGTAGAAGTATTTGACGAGCTCGCATCCGGCTTTGGTCTTATCGAGTCCAAACAGAACAGGCTAGCGTCTCAGCGCTCTTGGCAGGGCAGACAATCTCGCTATGGTCCAAAAAACGATCAACCGTGGCGTGGGGTTAATCATGGACTGATCGGAGAGCTTGTGCTGTTGTTAGGGAAACTCTGAAAAAGACTTTCAGATTTGGTGAAATAGCCGC
>NZ_AOHM01000096.1:0-2293 GCF_000510895.2 Pseudomonas sp. FH1 | reverse complement strand
GCCTGCAGCCTACGTTGCATGCGGCAATACTTTTCGTACAAAGCCTAGTTCCAGCAAACTAACCAATCGCATATTCATCCTGCTGGCAGCGCTGCTGACATTCCAGTCGCTGGTTATTTCTTCCGTCTCAGTCCACCTACTTGATGTGCTAAAACTGCTTGGCATCGCAACTTCAACAGCACTGGCCATAGGAATGATGATTGGGCCATCTCAAGTCATGGCACGCCTTGCAGAGTTTTCGATTGGGCGAAACCTACACCCTACCTGGTCGGCTCGTATCGCCATCCTGCTATGCGGGGTGGGTATTGCGCTGCTGTTACCGGCCATCCCGTGGCTGGCCTTCGTAGCCTTGGCGCTTTACGGAGCAGGTAATGGAATTCTGACCATTGCTCGCGGAACATTACCCTTGGCTCTATTCGGCGCGGATGGCTACGGAGCACGTATGGGGCTGCTGGCTCGCCCGATGCTGATTGCCCAGGCTGTAGGCCCCATAGCAGCAGCACTTGCTCTAGAAAGATTTGGATCAATTCCGCTGTTAGTTGGAATGTGCATTCTAGTAGCAATAAGCTTTATTACGAGCCTTGCTCTCCCTGCCAAATGACTGGCTAAATGGGATTAGGCACGTATGCCGTGATCAAGCCGCATAATCTCGTCATGGATAATTGTGAATCCCATAGGTGTGCACAGCACCCTGCAGGGTGTCTGACGGCCTACACCTGCTACAGATCTTACAAGCCATCGCTGCGCCTTCTTTCGGCTTCCAAACACTTCAAGTGCGATTGAGAAGACCTGCTCGTAACGCGTCTGAAAACAGCGATTCCTAGCACTCCAGCAGCCAATCGGGGAGCGAACACATCGCCCGACAATCCTAAGCTCATTCATGCTTCACCCTCTGGTGATACTGGTCTGGTCGCCCCTCGTACTCTGTGCAGGGGGCATCCCGGCAGGGCCACCTCGTGGCGCGGCCCTTTAGCTCAGACGCAACGCTTACCATCGAATTGAAGATCTGCTCGCAGCTACCTATCACTCAGCACTGATCGTGCAAAGTGGGAAAGATTGGAAGCCCCGTCTCCATTCCTGCGCAACAGGTAACCCTTGATACCAACCTGGCCAGGCCCATCCCGATCACACCTTTCTGAGTCGCCAATCATGACGATCCGCCTCTGACCACTGAGCTCATTTTCTGGCCGGACATTAAGCAGATCGCAGGTGTGCTGATAGATGCCGGCTTGCGGTTTCATAACACCAATGCGATAGCTGAAACCATAGGCCCCAAGGTGCGGGAAAATCCTTTCCACTACGGGGCCGTAGGCCATTGCCAGGTTTGAACATACGGCCAGTCTCACCCCTGCAGCTTGCAGTAGCCCAACGGCCTCAACCGCGTCTGGATAAGGCTGAATGCTTGCCAGCTCTTCCTCCAAGCATTGATCAAGAAATGCGAGTTGGGAGGGCGAGATCTTGATACCAAAGGCCAGCGCAGCCTCGCTTAGAGAAAGGCAATGGGTCATGATCGTTCGGATGTCATCAGCGCGAGGCAAGCGGCCTTGGCGTCGCCCCTCTCGAAGCAACTGTCGAAACGGATGTGTCGGCTGCTGTATCTCTACCAGCGTTCCGAAGGCGTCAAAGATTACGGCACTGGTCTTCATCTGAGTTTCCTTCGCTGGTCACCGCCCGCAAGACAGCCAGCCACTCTAACGAGAATCAAGCTCAACAACCAAATAACCAATCTACCGAAGAGTAACGCCAAATTTTGAAAAATCATCCACCAGCGTTTTTCGACCCAGCATTTTCGGAAGCTTGAAGACGTTCCTGTACCCATACCACAAAAACATAGGAATAATGACAAGCCCAACTCCAAAGGTGGCCGTTGCAGCAATAATCCCAGCTGGAACCGCTGCTAGCGAAATAACCACACCCTTTACCAAAGTCGACCTTGCAATAATTCGCAGATCATCCAAGTCGCACTCAACTTTCCCACCAGCCTTCTCAAAAGCGACAACAATTATCGATTTCTTTGAGGCATGTTTATAGTACCAAGTTCGCGGAACATCAGTCGCCAAAGCACCATGCTTCGCAAGATACTTCAGCATCACAACCTCCTTGAAATAGAGCGTAGCGCCGTGTTCATCTTCATATCTAACACGTCGATAGAGAGCGTCTAGATCACCGCTCGCTTGAGCATCATAGTTCTTAACAGTCAATGTCAATTTCTTTAACTCGGACATGCTTCTTCCCTTAAACACACGGCGGCGGCAAAATCTGAGTGCAACACCTGACCTTTCCGGTACGGTGC
>NZ_AOHM01000095.1:0-10888 GCF_000510895.2 Pseudomonas sp. FH1 | reverse complement strand
AAATGGTGGGTCGTGTGGGATTCGAACCTACGACCAATTGGTTAAAAGACAATTGGTTCTAGTGCTTCAAAGCTCAGGATCGTGTTCGCTACACATAGCTATTTCCGTGGCCTCGCAGCCTCTAATGAACCCACATTAGAGGCTCCAAACCATGAAAATCACTGCGGTCGTTTCGACCAAGGGCGGCGTAGGCAAAACCACTATTGAGGCCAACCTCGGCGCATTCTGCGCGGACGCCGGCCTTCGCACACTCCTTATCGACCTGGATCCTGCTCAGCCCTCCCTTTCTTCGTATTACCAATTGGTAGATGAAGCCCAAGGCGGCATTTACGATCTGCTCGCGTTCAACATCACCGACTC
The DNA here is from genome assembly GCF_000510895.2 of Pseudomonas sp. FH1. Classification (NCBI taxonomy): domain Bacteria; kingdom Pseudomonadati; phylum Pseudomonadota; class Gammaproteobacteria; order Pseudomonadales; family Pseudomonadaceae; genus Pseudomonas; species Pseudomonas sp. FH1. The sequence goes on along the minus strand of NZ_AOHM01000095.1, from coordinate 10,528 downwards.
AGCCAAGATCATATCCAGCACCGCGATTCCAAACCTGTCGTTGGTGATCTCCAATGACATCAACAACCAGCTGAACAGCCTCCTCCTGCAGGCTCCCGACGGACGGTTGCGCCTCGCCAACCTGATGCCGGCATTCAAAGATCATTTTGACTTGGTACTGATTGACACTCAGGGCGCCAGATCGGCCATGCTCGAAATGGTGGTCCTAGCCTCTGATTTGGTCATATCTCCACTTCCACCCAACATGCTCGCTGCACGGGAGTTCAGCCGGGGAACCATGCAGATGTTAGACGGCCTTCGCGCCTATGGGCGCCTGGGCATGAAAATTCCTCCCGTGCGGATCGTCGTCAACAACCTCGACCAAACCACCGACGCGCAGATGATCGAGCAGTCAGTACGGGAAATATTTCAGGACAATGACGAAATCAGCGTTCTGGAAAGCATCATCCCCACCGCTGTGGTCTTTCGTAGCGCTGCATCCCAGGGCCTCCCAGTACATCGCCTGGAATACCGGCAGCCTTCCAACCGCATATCCCCTGCAGCCCTTGTCGTCATCCGCCAATTGGCCATAGAGCTCTTTCCAGAATGGCGGGACCGTTTTGAGGCCATGACCGAGGAGAAGGTAGCAAAGTTGGTGAGGGAGGATCGTTGAAATGGCGAAGCCCTCCATCACCGATGCCCGCAGTATTACTGCCGATGTCATCCTAGAGGTTGGCAAGTACTACAGCGCTCAGCAATTGCGCAGCTTGCAAGCAAAGCTAAGTGGATCCGCACGAGAAATACGCTCCCTGACAAGCGGTAGCCACTTAGCAGGTCGAATAGGCGCTCAGTTGAGCTTTGAACAGCGTCAGCTTTTGCAGGACGCTGCGAAGCTTATTGAGTCCGTGAACTCGAACATAAAACACGCGAAGGAAAAGCGCGGCCGTGACGAAAGCCAAGCCAAGCAGCGTCAGCAAGCTCGATATGCCGAAGCCAAGCGTCTGGTAGCTGAAACATATCTAAAAACTTTTGTCTCTGAGCCAGCGGCTCTGGAGCCTCTCCTAGAAATTCTTCAAACAGCGCTGACGCTCAATCGTGCAGGGGTTATCAGTAACGGTTATTCCCCTAGGGAGTTCAATCTCAGGCTCCGTGATTACCTATCGCCAGACCGAACTCGAAAGCTAATTGGCTGGACCAGCCCAAATGCTTTTTGGATAAGCATCGTTCTCTCTGTGCGTAATGACTTTGTACAAGCTGTTGAGCAGGAGATTGCTTACGACGACGGCTCAAGTGTTCAGGATCGTCTTGATGCCTTGAAACAGAAGGTTGCGGATTGTCTTACCCGGATTCACCTCTCTGCTGATGAGGAGGAAACACTGCGACTTTGGTCAGAGGCGCTCTCCCCCCGTAACCAACAGGAAGGGGGTGAATGATGGACAAGCAAAAAGTCCTCAGCAAGGTCGCCAAACTCATGGCGCTGGCCAAATCGCAAGGCGCTGCCCCCAACGAAGTGGAAATTGCACTTCGCCAAGCGCGCCATTTGATGAAGCAGTACAACCTCGAACATACCGAGGTTGTTGCTCATGCAATCGAAGAGGCCAGCGTGGGCACCAAGACCCGGCGTTCGCCGCAGGATTGGCTGCACAACCTGGCCACAATCTGCTCCCAAGCCTTCGACTGCAGCCACTTGGCGTATTTTCATCCGCTGGCAGGCTGGTCCTTCAAGTTTTTGGGGAAGGGTATTTCGCCCGAGCTGGCCGCTCACACCTATTCAACGCTGCATCACCAACTCGTAGCAGCCCGTCGAGCTCATGTTGCTCAGCAGAAACGCTGCCAACTCAAGACAAAGCGTCACCGGGGCCAACTCTTTGCCGAGGGTTGGCTGAATGCCGTCGCATCGAAAGTGAACCAGTTTGCAGGCGGGGTAGACGAAACCACGGCGCAGGAGATCCAGGCCTACCTGGAATTGCACCACCCTAATCTCAAGCAATTCATCATCAAACCCATCGAAGCCAAAGGTCACGACACTCGGTCTCTGCGAGCGGGATGGGACCAGGGCAAGCATGCCAGGCTACATCGTGGTGTTGGACAGCAGTCACGAGAAGCCCTTGGGCATGGGGGGAGCCAATGAGAACTCATTCGCTTTCACCTTTGGCCATAGCGGCGCTGGAACAAGCCCGATCCCAACTTGGGCTTGCCCCGGCTCATAAACACCATGTTTGGAGTGAGACTGAAGAGCGCATGCTCATTGCCCGCTATCCCGATGAACCGACTCAGGTCCTAGCCGCCGAATTGGGACTCAGCGTCTATCAGATCTATGCCAAAGCCAAACGGCTGGGATTGAGCAAAAGCTCCGAGTTTCTTCGCAGTAGTCTCTGTGGCCGGCTTGACGGCAAGTTGGGCGCTGAATTCCGCTTCTCCAAGGGTTCCGTCCCATGGAATAAGGGCCTTAAGGGGCTCCCCTCCTCTGGCCGTATGACTCAGACGCAGTTTAAGACGGGCAATAAACCGGGGAACTGGCTACCTATTGGCAGCTTGCGCACGACTCCTGACGGCTATCTCCAGAGAAAAATCACCGACACCGGTTACCCACCTGTCGATTGGAAAGGCGTGCACGTGCTGCTCTGGGAAGAACACTTTGGCCCTGTCCCCACAACTCATTGCGTGTGCTTCAAGGATGAAAACAAATCCAACATCGCCATCGGCAATCTGGAACTGATCACGCGTGCGGAGCGCATGCGGCGCAACACCATCCATCGCTATCCAGAAGAGCTCAAATCCGCAATGCGAGCGATCAGCAAACTCAAGCGCACCATCCGGGAGGTTGCACATGAAGAACAAGATTGAAGATCTACGTAATCATCTGTTCGTCGCGATTGAGGGCCTCCTGGATCCAGACAAGCCTATGGAAATCGACCGGGCCAAAGCCGTCGCCGAGGTTGCTCAGGTCATGATCAATTCAGCGAAGGTTGAAGTCGACATGGTTAAAGCTCTGGGCGCAATCAACGGCACTGGTTTTATCCAGATCGGCGAGGAGTCCGGGAAATGAATCACCTTGACCTCTCACCGCCCTACTCCGTAGAGGCTGAACAAGGTGTGTTAGGTGGGCTACTGCTCGACAACAACACCTGGGATCTCGTCGCGGACAAACTGGATGCGTCTGACTTTTTTCGGCATGACCACCGGTTGCTGTTTCGGGCAATAGCCGGCCTTGCTGACAAGTCCGCTCCATTCGATATCGTCATCGTCTTCAACGCGCTGGAGGATCCAGACGAAGCCGGAGGGCTGAGCTACCTGGGCGAGCTGGCCAAGAATACGCCGTCTGTAGCCAACATTGAGCATTACGCATCCATCGTGCGTAATCGCTCCAGGCTCAGACAACTCATGTCTCTTGGCTACCAATGCTCTCGCGATGCCACGGATCCGCTGGCCAACGCGGAAGATGTTCAAGAGACCATTGAACAACAACTTTTCGCGCTTGGCGAAGGTAAGAGCGCATCTGAATTCGTCGACATCAACCAGTGCCTGACTACTGTCGTCGAGCAAATTGACGAACATTTCAACGGCAATATCACCGTGACCGGCGTGCCTTCAGGCCTGGAAGATTTGGACGAGTTTACGTCGGGTTTTCAAGAAGCCGACCTGATCATTCTCGGTGCACGTCCTTCGATGGGTAAAACGTCCCTAGCCTTGAACTTCATCGATACGGCTCTGCAGGCAAAGCTTGATCGTACCGTTCAAGTCTTCAGCATGGAAATGCCCGCCAAAGCACTGCTCTATCGGTTGATGGCAATTCTTGGCCATATCGATCTTGGGAAGCTATTGAAGGGCAAGCTTGATGACGAAGACTGGCCGAAGCTGACTGCAGCCGTTTCACGTATCAATGCATATGGCGAGCGGCTGGTCATCGACGACTCATCAGCGCTCACACCTGCCGTTATCAGGGCCAAATCTCGTCGCGCAGCCCGTCGCTTCGGACACCCGAGCTTGATCTTGATCGATTACCTGCAGCTCATGCGCTGCCCAGGCCAGGAAAACAGGGCGAACGAAATCAGCGCTATATCCCAGAGCCTCAAGGCCCTGGCGAAGGAGATGAATTGCCCGGTGGTAGCACTCTCTCAGCTCAATCGGGAGCTGGAGCGCCGACCAAACAAACGTCCGATCAACGCAGACCTGCGTGATAGCGGCGCCATCGAACAGGACGCAGACCTGATCATATTCGTCTATCGGGACGAGGTGTACCACTCACAGACCGAACACAAAGGCATAGCCGAGATCATCATCGGCAAGGCTCGCAACGGTCCTACTGGTACCGTTCGCACGGCGTTCATAGCGCACCAAACCCGCTTTGCAAACCTCAGTGCCAACAGTAGCTGGCAAGGAGCACACCTATGAGCCCCCTCTCTCCGGTTGCAATGACCCATTGGTGCCGCAACTGCGATACACATCATGCATTGCAGCAAGTCCAGCAATGCGTGCCTGCCCCAACCGCTCTCAATGCTGAAGTGGACATTCTGATTTGTCCCAGTTGCAACAGCTACGACATCGAGGAGCTTCGGGAGGTGTCAGATGCACAGTAACGCTGCGTTTTTTCCAAGCATTCAAGCCGGTGAAGTCTTCGAAGCCTCTGCCGTGGTTCACGCCCACAAAACAGGCGTCAACCCAGTAGAACTTGATGCTCTAGCTCAAGCAGTCGGCCGTCTTACTCGTGACCACAGCACCGTTGTCCCAATGAGCATGCGCGAGGACCTGCTGGAATTTCAGAAGCTCGGCTACGTCGAGCTGGCCGACACGCTCAGCGCAACCATCACCGTTGAACTGCTGTGCGCAGGCGCCTTGCTATCAAGTTACTTCTGGTCGGTTTGGGTCCCCCGGCACCTCCAAAGCTGCTCACTGAAAGTGGCGGTCATGGCTCACCTGCAACACCCCGCGCCAGTGCAGCACTGCACCGTCGTGTTCCGCGTGCCAGGCTCGCGCGAGGCAACTCGTAATTTTCTGCATGAGCTCGGCAGCAAATTCCCGGGTGACCAGGCCGAAATCATCGCGATTCAGGCAGGGAACGTTTTAGCAGACAAGGACGCAGAGCTATGACGACCAACCTCATACGCGGAAAGCACGAGAACCTTCGCCAACTGGTGGAATTTGCCAGGGCCAATGGTTGGACTGTGTCGCGGACTCAAGGTGGCCACATCCAGTTTACCAAACCCGACCTTGGATCAATCTACACATCGTCGACCGCAAGCGATTACCGCGCGGCCCTCAACGCCAAAGCTCGCATTCGCCGTGCCGATCGAGCTCAAACCCAACACACTCAGGAGGCAATCTAATGCCTATACGTCATTGTATTGTTCATCTGATCGACAAAAAACCCGACGGCACGCCCACAGTTCTGCATGCACGCGATTCGGAGCTGTCCGAATCGGCGGCCATCGAGAACATGCTTGCCGACCTCAACGAGAGCTACAACGCCAAACAAGGCAAGGCCTGGGGTTTCTTCCATGCCGAGTCCGGCGCGCACCCGTTCAGCAGCTGGTTGAAGGAGTATTTCGACGGTGGCCAGGATTTCACCACCTTCAGCCGCACCGCGGTCGAGCACCTGCAGAAGCTGATGGAAGAGTCCAACCTCTCCACCGGCGGCCACGTGCTGTTTGCCCACTACCAGCAAGGTATGACCGACTACCTGGCGATCGCCCTGCTGCACCACAGCGAAGGCGTGGCGGTGACCGACGAGCTGGACGTGACGCCCTCCCGTCACCTGGACCTGGGCCAACTGCACCTGGCGGCACGGATCAACGTGTCCGAGTGGCAGAACAACAAGCAGTCCAAGCAGTACATCTCGTTTATCAAAGGCAAGAACGGCAAAAAAGTCTCGGAGTACTTCCGTGACTTTATCGGCTGCCAGGAAGGTGTCGACGGGCCGGGCGAGACCCGCACCCTGCTCAAGGCCTTCAGTGACTTCGTGGAAAGCGAAGACCTGCCGGACGAGTCGGCCCGCGAAAAAACCAAGACTCTGGTGGACTACGCCAGCAGCCAGGCCAAGCTCGGCGAGCCCATGGGCCTTGAAGAGCTTTCGGGCTTGATTGATGAAGATCGGCCCAAGGCGTTCTTCGACCACATCCGAAACAAGGACTACGGCCTGTCACCGGAGATCCCCATGGACAAACGCACCCTAAACCAATTTCGCCGTTTCACCGGTCGTGCCGAAGGCTTGTCCATCAGCTTTGAAGCGCACCTGCTGGGCGACAAGATCGAGTACGACGAGCCGTCCGGGACGTTAACCATCAAGGGCCTGCCCACTCAGCTTAGCGATCAGTTGAAACGTCGCTGAACACAAATACACAACCCTAGACATCGGAGCACGCTATGAGCAACCAACCAAAACGTCAGCTTGAAGAAAAATTCGTCGTCCGCCTTCCCGATGGGATGCGTGAACGGATCGCGCTGCAAGCGCGCGAAAACACCCGCTCAATGAACTCGGAAATTGTCCATCGCCTGGAGACTACAGTCGAGCTTGAGGCGGCGCTTGGTCGTGCACTAAAAATCATTGATCAACTTTTGGCAGCAGCGCCAGCCTGTGAGCTGCCTGGAGCCAGGGCATGAAACAGTCTTTGGCTCAGACTATGAAAGAGAAACTGCAACTGCCGGCCTTTCAATCAAATTCGCCGGTAGCTGCGCGCATGAGCGATCCAATCGTCGATACCCCTATGCTGTTGACGCTCGATGAAACATTGCCGTATGACGAGAACCCACGGACAACTCGAAACCCGAAGTACGATGAAATTAAAGAGTCCATACGCAATCGAGGTCTCGACACGCCCCCTCCCGTCACGCGCAAACCTGGTGAGGAGAAGTACCGGATCCGAAACGGTGGCAACACGCGCCTGGCCATTCTAAACGAGCTGTACCGTGAGACCGGGGACGAGAAGTTCTTCAAGTTCCACTGCCTGTTCCGTCCCTGGGACACCGTTCGTGGGGAGATCATCTCGCTCACCGGGCACTTGGCCGAAAACGATCTGCAGGGTCAACTCCTGTTCATTGAGCGGGCTATTGGCGTCGACAAGGCCAGAGCTTTGTATGAGGAGGAGTCTGGTGAGGCTATTTCTCAAAGTGAGCTTTCTCGACGTTTGAAAGCTGATGGCTACCCTGTTTCTCAACCTCACATCAGTCGGATGCAGGACACTCTTCGGTACTTATTGCCGGCAATTCCGGCAGTGCTATATTCCGGCCTCGGCGTTGATCGAATTTCGAAGCTTCTTGCACTACGCAAGACAGCGCTTCAGTGCTGGGAGCGCAATTATCAAGAACAAGGGCAGCACCTAGAGTTTGATACGATTTTTCAAGATGTCCTCTCCCAGTTTGAGGGAGACGCCGAGGAGTTTCTGTTCCAGCGCTTCCAGGACGAGCTGATTGATCAGCTCAAAAAGCCGTTAAATCTCGGTTACGAGAAAATTCTGCTGGAAATCACTCAGAACCAGGACCAGTTACGCAGATCAACACCAGTACTTGAGATGCCTCAGCATCCTGTCTCGCAACTTGAGGGGTTGCCTCAGTCGAGTCCCCAAAACAATAGCATTGAGTCAAATCAGAACCCGTCACAATTACCATCAACTCATGTTTCTGATGGCACGCCTAAGCCAACTATGACCACGGCGAGCCCTCCCCATCGAGTTGGCCAACATAAGCTGGCCCCTCCCCCTCAAGAGCAAATGAGCCCGCAAGAGCGCCAAAAGCGCATTGATGGGCACATTGCAAGTCCAGTGAAAAGCTCCCCCAAAGTCGACAAGATGAAACGGGAGCTCGCTGCGCTTGATGGTGAAGTATTACCCGACTTTGCCTCCAACGCCTTGGTGGCCATCCCTGTTCAAGCTGGTGGTCTCAACCCCATATCTGACCTTTGGTACATCGAGCGTGAAATCGACAATGCCATGATTCTGCGTCAGCACATCGCGCAATTGGCTCGTGAAATTGCCAGCTCGGTAAAAGCACCAGGTCAATTTATCGATATCGAAGGTGGCGTGGGTTTCAGCTATCGACACCCCGATGCTGAAGGAGAATTGGAAATCACTGCTACAGCCCAGCATACGTTGACGCTTCTTCAGTCTTTAAGCGGTTCGGTGGCCATCGTTCTGAAAATGATTCAGGAGCAGCCCGATCTGCAGGTCGACGCTTTGACCGACTTCGAATTCGCAGCTGGGCTTGGGCAACTCTTACTTGGCCAGCCTTATACGAACGACACCCCCCCAGAGACTGAAGGCCGCCTCAGCGACGGCGCACTGGTGAAGCTCTTCCGAATAATTCGACTCGCAAGGCGTTTGATTGATTTAGAGGTCAAGTTAACTGCCGGCGATAGTGCGAACCCAGCCAGCTAAAACAGGACCACTACGAGGGGAGTCGTCATGTCCAAGATACCAATCAACGAAGCCATCCTGTCTCAGGTGCTTCATCACATGCGCAACGGCCAACTCCGGCGTTGCATCGAGATGGGTTTGGAGCCTGAAATCCTGGCACAGCTCCAACAACCGTCAGTTCTGAGCTTGTTGCTCAACACTCCAGTCTCTTGGTGCAACGTCACCATCGATGGAGAGATGGTGAAAAAACTGCTGATAGGGGCGCAGCGGTCCGATGAAGAAGTGCGCACGATCGAACGTGCGCTTCGACTAGGCGCGACCACTCAGATGCTGCAACAGTTCTTCGGGCTATCACCCCAGGACGTAGCCCTTCAACGCCTAATGATCGGTGTAACGGCACGTCGCGGCCGGTGGCGAGAATTCAGTGAGGAGATGGACGCTCACCTTTGGTACAGATGGACGCACCTGATGCAGGAACATCAGGTTGAACTTGAAGACAGCCTCGCCATGCTGGATATCGCCATGCTAGTCGCCGAAGAGCTCAACACACCCCAGGACACCCATGCAGATGAAAGCTCCGAGAACCTCAGTCTAGCAATCATCTGGCATCGCATTCAGTCCTGGATAAAGGAGGGGCTTTACCCCCCTGCAAGCACGGGCCTCCCAAGAAAGCTACAGCTGGTGTCTTCTCATCGACTGGCTCAGCCTGCAGCGACACCGGCGGAAGGTGATCCCGTACTATGAGGTTGTCTCGGCTCCCATTGTCGACGCTTTTAGACTCGGCCTCGGGCCACCTTGAAGCTCACTTGCTTCAGAAAAAAGAGTCGGCGCCTCCGGGGATCGAAGGTTCTGCCCCCTACTCCGGAATCATATTCAGCGGGAACCCACACGAGACGGTGCCTCGCAGATTGCTTCTGGATGACCGACTGACCCCGCTTGAAAGAAACACCTGGCAGGTGTTCCGGTTACTGATCAATGACGACGGCCTTACGGCGTTCCCCACCTATGACCAACTACGGCCATATTTGGGCATGCAACCCGGCAGGCCAGCCTCGCGAGAAACCGTATCAAAAGCATTGGTCACTCTACGGCTCACACGCTGGCTTAGCCTGGGCCGCCGTGTGCGCAATGACCTGAGTGGACAAGTTCAAGGTAACGTCTACTTACTTCATGACGAACCGGTCACACCAGCCGAAGCCATAGAATTCGATAAGGATTATTTACAGCTACTTGTGCAGTCCATGGAGCATCAGACCAAGGTAATCCGTGAAGTCGCGCAGATTGCCTGGAAAGAATTCGCTGCCGATCCAGACGTGGGTCAGCGCTTACCAAGCCGATTGGACGTCATCGAGTCTCGTTTGAACAGCCAGACCTGGACAACGGCGCGCACGGCAATACCTCTAAAAGCGACTGAGTTCGGAGTCCGAACTCAGCAAATTACACCACAGTTGCCACAGAGTTCGGATGCCGAACTAAGTGGACACAGCGGCGAGCGAATCGCTTTTGAGCCAAGTTCGGATGCCGAACTCAGCCTAAAATCAATGGGTTCGGACTTAGTTCGGCATCCGAACTCATATAGTACGTATACAGATACACACAAAGATGTTTGTAAAAGCTCTGTACATGTACCGCTGACTTCGACCGACATGGCCGCCGATTTGCTCGACGCACTGCATCGGCTACCGGCGGATCAAAAACAGAGCGCGGTGGTGGCGCTGCAAAAAGTCCCAGAAGAGCTGAAGCCAGCGCTCATCAAACAATGGGTGCACCGCTGTGACTCAGGGGGGATACGAAACCCGCTGGGCTACTTGATGACACTTGTCGGCATGGCGGTCCGTGGAGACTTCAACAGCCACTGGGATCCTGATGACAAAGCAAGATCCAGCCCCTCACGCCAGGGAGTTGCAAATCCTCCATCCAATGCCACTCAACCGGCTAAAACGGTTGCAGAAACCCGCAGTCCTGAGTCGGTACAAACCGCTAGAAACACACTCAGCGGAATGTTGCATCTGCTCAGACCCAATCGGGGTACGCATCCATGATAACAACCCCGATAGTAAGCTCGGCCCCAATCTACTTGGCAGATCCAGGTATGAGCATGGACAGCAAGCCGAGCTATGCGGCCCGCATAGCTCGACAGAATTCCAATATCGGCAGTGGCCAATCGAACTATCCATATCAGAGCTATGCGGCCCGCATAG
>NZ_AOHM01000094.1:0-2449 GCF_000510895.2 Pseudomonas sp. FH1 | reverse complement strand
GTATGCGTCCGGCCAACCCCCCTTCCTGTCCCCGGCGCCAAAGGCGATGGTGTCCACCTAATTTAAGTGGACACCCTTTCTAGCCTTTTAAGCGGGTCTTTTCATGCAGCCACAACGCCGCTCCTACTCCAAATCCTTCAAGGCCCAGGTCATTCACGAATGTGCCCAGCCCGGAGCCTCGATTGCCAATGTCGCACTGAGCCACCGTCTCAACGCGAACCTCGTCCATAAATGGATTCGAGTGCAAGCGCAGAAAACCACCGCACTGCAACCTGCTTTCATTCCGCTGCCCGTGCCACCAGCCGGAGCAACTTCGCAAGCCGCGGCATCGGCTATCTGTCTGGAAATCCCACACCCGCGTGGCACCGTCAAAGTGAACTGGCCGACCGAGAACGCCGCTGCCTGTGCGACCTTTCTGCGAGACCTGCTGCGATGATTCGCATCGATGCTATCTGGCTCGCCACCGAGCCTATGGACATGCGTGCCGGCACCGAGACTGCATTGGCCCGGGTGATTGACGTGTTCGGTGCGGCGAAGCCGCACTGCGCTTATCTGTTCGCCAATCGCCGCGCCACTCGCATGAAAGTGCTGGTCCATGACGGTGTGGGTGTTTGGCTTGCAGCGCGTCGGCTGCATCAAGGCAAGTTTCATTGGCCGGGCATACGCCATGGCCCGCAAGCCGAACTCGATACTGAACAACTTCAGGCTCTGGTACTGGGTCTGCCGTGGCAGCGGGTCGGTTCAAACGCTGCAATCACGATGCTCTGATACCCGCCATTCACCTATAGGCTGATCGCCGCTGAGTGCCGGCTCTGGCACAATCAGCGGCATGACTTCGCTCCCCGATCTTGACCACCTGACACCCGAACAACTGCGCGCACTGGCCGCGCAGTTAATGCAGCGTGTCGGCACCCTCGATCAAGAGGTGGATACGCTGGGCAAGACAGTCGATACCCTCGGCAAAACGGTCGAGACGATGGGCAAGAAAATCCATCACGACAAAACCCTCATCGAGAAGCTGACCCACGAGATCGCGCAGCTCAAGCGGTTCAAGTACGCCAAGCGCAGCGAGCAGATGCACCCGGAGCAGGCCAGCTTGCTCGATGACTTGATCGACACCGATATCGCGGCGATCGAGGCTGAGCTTCAAACGTTACAACTCGCCCCGGCACCGACCGAGACCAAACAGAAGCCCAAGCGCACTGCATTACCAGCGGAGTTTCCGCGCACGCTGATCCATCACGAACCGGACAACACTCACTGCCCATGCGGCTGCGCACTTAAACGTATCGGCGAAGACGTCAGCGAAAAACTGGACTACACGCCTGGCGTGTTTACCGTCGAGCGCCATGTGCGTGGCAAGTGGGTCTGCGATGACTGCGAAACACTGATCCAGGCACCGGTACCGGCACAGATCATCGACAAAGGCATCCCGGCCGCTGGGTTGTTGGCTCATGTCATGATCGCCAAGTTTGCCGATCATTTGCCCCTTTACCGCCAGGAATCGATTTTTGGCCGTGCCGGCTTGGCGATCCCGCGCTCGACGCTGGCTCAATGGGTGGGGGCCTGCGGTGTGCAATTGCAGCCATTGGTTGATGCACTGCGCGATGTTGTACTCGCACACCCGGTCGTTCATGTCGATGAAACGCCGGTACAAATGCTCATGCCGGGTCTGAATAAAACCCATCGCTCATATGTCTGGGCCTATGCCACCAGCCAGTTCTGCGAAACGGCGGCGGTGGTCTACGACTTCAGCCTCAGCCGCGCCGGAGAGCATGCCCGAAACTTCCTGCAAGACTGGAAAGGCCAACTGGTCTGTGATGATTTCGGTGGCTACAAGGCCAGCTTCGAACTCGGTGTAACCGAGATCGGCTGCATGGCCCATGCCCGGAGAAAGTTCTTCGAGCTGCACGCGACCAACAAGAGCCATATCGCTGAACAAGGCTTGCGCTATATCCAGTTGTTGTACGAAATCGAAAATGAAGTCCGTGACCTGGAGCCGGACTTACGCCGCCGAATACGGCAAGAAAAAGCAGCTCCGGTGATGGCTACGTTACACACCTGGATGATCGCCCAGCGCGACCTTGTGCCCAACGGCTCGGCCATCAGCAAGGCGCTCGATTACAGCCTCAAACGCTGGACGGCGTTGTCGCGTTATCTTGATAACGGGGCTGTGCCCATAGACAACAATTGGTGTGAGAACCAGATCCGGCCATGGGCTCTTGGGCGCAAGAACTGGCTCTTTGCAGGCTCGTTGCGAAGTGGAAAACGGGCGGCAGCCATCATGAGCCTCATCCAGTCGGCGCGACTGAATGGGCATGATCCGTATGCCTACTTGAAGGACGTCCTCACGCGTCTGCCGACGCAGCGGGCGAGTGAAATTGAGGAGTTGCTGCCGCATAGGTGGCAGCCGGTTTAGTTACGCAAGGGGTGATGCCCGGACGCATAC
>NZ_AOHM01000093.1:0-12823 GCF_000510895.2 Pseudomonas sp. FH1 | reverse complement strand
TCTGGGCCTGGAAGATGCGCCAGTTGGAGCGCAGGTCGAAACGCTTCAGGGTTGGCTCGACCACTGCGGTGTAGCGGGTGCGGCGAAAGCCGGTGTCGCCCTGCTGGAATAGGCTGACCAGGCCATGAACGTAGCGCACCGGAGTTTCTCCACGCCAAATCGTGAACAGCCCCGCTAGATCAAGAACTCGATTGAAGTCGATAGCCGCATTGTGGCTGGCCAGTTCGAGTTCGAGCTTGAAGGGTTCAGACACCCCCTCGCGGAGCGTGAACGAGACCACCTCGAAAGGGTCGCCTTTCAATGGCTCGAATGTGAAGCGCAAGTCACTTTGGCGAGACATCGCGACTACTCCTTCGGCTCACTGAAAGCGCTCGCTACCTTCTGATATAGCTCCGGCTCCCACCCCTGCGCGGAGGTATCACGCATCATCCGCGCAACGTTGGCGTACAGATCCTCCGCCAGCCACGACAGGCCACGGGACGCCAGTAAATCCGCGGCAATCACCGTGGCATAGCTGCGTTGGCGCGGGGCGTCACGGCTGGCGTGCAGTTCCTGCAGGCGCAGCAGCACCACCTCGACGCCTTCAGTAGCGAGTTGGGTGGCCAGTTCATCGCGCAGACCGGCGTATTCCTGCACCGGGCTACCTGCCGTCTCCGCCTGATCAGCGCCGGTGATCCATGCCTGGGTTTGTGCATCCACAAACGGAGTGCCGTCGCTGAAACACAATTCCAACAGGGCCGGAAGGCGGCAAACGAAGCGTTCACAGGTCTGGCGGATAGCGGCAGCCACCTCCTCCATCGCCAGGCGCGAGGCAATGTGGGCGGCCAGGTAACTGCCACGCAGCCAATACGGCGATGCCGCAACGCTCTTTTCGATGCGCAGCAGCAGGTTCGGATCCAGGGTGTTGTGGTTCAGGGCGTCTTGATAGACGTCAACGATGTCCTTGGGTACGGCGGTCAATTCGGTTCGACGATCGCGCGTGATTGAAGGCGCGGTACGCAGGTGGGACCACAGGCCGAAACGCCTCAACTGGTAGCCGGTCGGATCATAGGGGTCCTGCTGATTGATCTGGTCGGCCATGCTCAACACGGCTCGGCGTTGTTCGCGCTCATTGCCCGGGGCCTGAGGCTTGGGGCTGGCAAAAAATGTCGAATCCAGGACGCCGCCGGAAGGGTTGGCGCGCAAGGTCTCAGTCGCGACGACCGGCTCGCTGTACTTGCTCAACTGCCGTTGCAGCGCGTCCAGGGGGGCAGGATCAAGCTTGGCGCTTTCGGCACAACGTTGCAGGCTGGCCAATGCCTGTTCCGCCGCCGCTTGATACGCCGGGGCGAAACTGCTGCGGTCCAGGCTCGGCAGCACTTGCCCCAGGTCACCCAGCAGGCGCTGTAGCTGCTTGCGCTTGTTCAAGTAGCCGGTCGGTCCCGGCTTGGGGTAGGCGCTGTCCCAAAAGTGCTCAACCATGCCGGCCATCAAACCAAGAGCATCGGCCCAGCGTGCCCATTGTCGGGTACGCAGCCATACCACCTGCAGATGGCCAAGGATGCGCCAGTGTTTGCATTGGGTGGCCAGGTAGTCGCGGGACGCTTCGTCAATATAGGGCCAGTCAATGTCACTCTCACGCAGGCCACCGAGCTTGACCATTTCCTGGTCGATGGCTTGGTAGGTCTCGTCCTCCACATCAAAATGGCCAGCAGGTTGGTCGGGGTCGATAGGCGTCAGCAGCCGTTGAAGCGTGTGCTCGGGCACATCAATCACCAGCGACATACTTGGCGCTCCTGCTCGATCAATGCCCCCAAACCTTCGGCGTCAAATACCAAGCCGTGCAAGCGGGGATAGTCGCTCTCAAGCCGCAGGCGCTGACCGCCGCCCATGTTGCGTAACAAAGAAATGGCCTGCAGACCCCGCCCGGCATCGACCACTAAGCCGGCGTCGTCCAGTACCTGCCACTGGTAAGGCGCGGAGACTGGACGCTCATCCTTGAACAGCTGGATGCGGATTTTGTTGGGCTTGGCTGGCTCGTCCAGCACCAGCTGCAGGCGCGAAATTCTTGATTCGCAACTGATCGCCAGGTAGGGCCGGGGAGGCAGCGCGCCCAAGGCCGGGGCCGAGATCACCAGCCTCGGTTGCTGGTCGTTGTCCGGATCAGGAAAAGACGACAACAGAAAACGCTGGTCTTCAGCCGGTCGCTTGGCTTCATTGCGCTGCACCAGATCGATAATCGGCAACACCCGACCCAGCACAGGTGGCGGCGCAGGCGGCTGATGGATGGGGGTGCCGGCGGCCAGGTCGAAGCACTCCAGGCGCTTCAATGGCGACACGATTGCCGGGCAATCTTGCGTCGCGGGTACTGCTTGCACGTGCGGGACGCCCAACGCCACACACACGCCCCCGATCCAACCCCAACGTTGCAATCCCTTGCGCATCAACGCCTCACTGTTTTTATTAAAAAGAAGACTCTGGATTTTCATCTAAGGTGATAACCCAACCCACTCCAACAAAAGCAATTTAGCGTGAACTCGCAAGCAACTAACAGACAAGCCCTCGAAACACTTTTCCCGCCAAATCCTCAATTATCAGAACCGCCCCTCAGATTTAAGAGTCAATAACGTATGAAATCTCCCACCCTACTTTAAACACACTAAACATGGATATTTCTTACATCCGAAGACCACAAAACGGATCGACTCCGTCCGACATGACAAGTCCTGAAACATAGGTTCTTAATAGCGCCACTTTACAAAAAAGGACTTTTCCCATGTCAAAAACCCAAAGTTCCGTCGCTCCAAAAGAACGTATCAACATCAAGTACGTTCCTGCCACGGGCGACCAACAGGCGGAAGTGGAGCTACCACTCAAGTTACTCATCACTGGGGACTTTAAAGGGCACGGCGAACTTACCGCCCTTGAAGACCGGCAATCTACCCGAATAGATAAAGACACCTTCAATGAAGTACTGACCAAAGCCGAAGTTTCCCTGGGCATGGCGGTCCCGTCGGTGTTGAGCAATGACCAGGACACGGACTTGAATGTGCAACTTCACTTCAAAAGCATCAATGACTTCGGCCCCGACGCCGTTGCCCGTCAAGTGCCCGAGTTGAACAAACTGCTGGAGTTACGCGAAGCCTTGGTCGCGCTGAAAGGTCCGATGGGTAACGTCCCAGCCTTTCGTAAGCACCTGCAAAACCTGTTGACTGATGAGAGCGCCCGCCAACGCTTGGCCAGCGAACTCAACCTGGTGCTCGACGCACCAGACAACTGATTGAACGCCCTTCTCAACGGAGTACTCCCCATGCCTATGGAAAGCGCCGCCGCCCAAGTGCTGGTGACCGACGAACAACCGTCGCTGCTGGATCAACTGCTGGCCAACACCACCATCCGCCCCTCTCAGGAAGGCTATGCCATTGCTCGCCAAGGTGTAGCTGCGTTCATCAGCGAAATTCTGCAAAGCGGCGACCATCAGCAGCCGGTCAATAAGCATCGGGTCGACCAGATGATTGCCGAAATCGACCACGCCTTGAGCAAGCAGATGGACGTGATTCTGCATCAACCTCAGTTCCAGCAACTGGAATCGGCGTGGCGTGGTCTGAAACTGTTGGTGGATCGCACGGATTTTCGCGAGAACATCAAGCTGGAAGTGCTGCATGTCACCAAAGAAGAACTGCTGGACGACTTCGACAACGCTGGCGACATCACCCGCAGCGGCTTGTACAAGCACGCCTATACCTCCGGTTACGGCCAGTTCGGTGGCGAGCCCATCGCGGCGATGATTGGCAACTACACCTTCGGTCCCTCCTCTCCAGACATGAAACTGCTGAGCTATATCGCCTCCGTGGGCGCCATGGCCCATGCCCCTTTCGTGATGGCTGCCGGTCCTGAGTTCTTCAACCTCAAGAGCTATCAGGACCTGCCGTCAGTCAAGGAAGTCAGCGATATCTTCGAAGGCCCCGGCCACACCAAATGGCGTAGCCTGCGCGAAATGGAAGACTCCAAATACATCGCCGCGACACTACCGCGCTTTCTTTTGCGCTCGCCTTACGATGGGCTGGAGAACCCGATTCGCAGCTTCGGCTACAACGAAACCGTCGACGGCAACCACGACAACTACCTGTGGGGCAATACCGCGTTCCTGATGGCTTCGCGCATCACCGACAGCTTCGCCCGCTATCGCTGGTGCCCGAACATCATCGGCCCGCAATCCGGTGGTGCCGTGGATGACTTGCCGGTGCACCTGTACGAATCCCTCGGCCAATTGCAGGCCAAGATCCCCACCGAAGTGCTGATCTCCGACCGTAAGGAATTCGAACTGTCAGAAGCCGGCTTCATCCCACTGACCATGCGCAAGGACAGCGACAACGCAGCGTTCTTCTCGGCCAACTCGGTGCAAAAACCGAAAAACTTCCCCAAGACCCGCGAAGGCCAGGAAGCCCAGACCAACTACAAGCTCGGCACCCAGTTGCCGTACCTGTTTATCGTCAATCGCCTGGCCCACTACATCAAGGTGCTGCAACGCGAACAGATCGGCAGTTGGAAAGAACGCCAGGACCTGGAACGCGAACTCAACACCTGGCTCAAGCAGTACATCGCCGACCAGGAAAACCCTTCCTCCGATGTGCGCAGCCGTCGCCCCTTGCGTGCCGCGCAAATCGTCGTGCAGGACGTGGCCGGCGATCCGGGCTGGTACCAGGTGTCGTTGGCGGTGCGTCCGCACTTCAAGTACATGGGCGCCAATTTCGAGATCTCGCTGGTCGGTCGGCTGGACACCCAATAAGTGGGCGGCAGCCTGTTCGAACGCCTGGAGCCTGACGCACCGCGCTACCGGCAGGGCACAGCGGATGAACAGGCGCGACAGCGTGTCGAGGCGATCAAGCGTCACCTGGAACAGGTGCTCAACTCACGCCAGGGCTGCTCGCAAAGCAGTCCTGAGCTGGGCCTGCGCGACTTCAACGGCGTCACCCAGGCCAGCAGTGATTTGGTCGTGGCCATCAGCGCCGATATCCGGCGCTCAGTGGAGGCGTTTGAACCCCGGATCACGGTCACCGGCGTGCGCTATCAGCCCGACCCGGACCTGCCGCTGGAGCTGAACTTTCGCCTGGATTGCCAGGTGCGGGTCAATCACAAGGAAGAACAGGTGCAGATCGAGGTGGCCATGCATGGC
This sequence comes from Pseudomonas sp. FH1, assembly GCF_000510895.2. Lineage (NCBI taxonomy): Bacteria > Pseudomonadati > Pseudomonadota > Gammaproteobacteria > Pseudomonadales > Pseudomonadaceae > Pseudomonas > Pseudomonas sp. FH1. The sequence goes on along the minus strand of NZ_AOHM01000093.1, from coordinate 7,668 downwards.
CGCGACGGTTACACCCGCGTGAAATGAGGATGCGATGGACTTGAAACAACGCTTTGCCGAGGAGTTGCGCTACCTGCGCGAACTCGGTCGCGAGTTTGCCGAGGACAACCCGCAACTGGCGCAATTTCTCGGCGATCAGGCCGGCGATCCGGACGTGGAACGGCTGCTGGAAGGTTTTGCCTTCCTCACCGCCAAGCTGGGGATGAAGATCGACGACGACTTGCCGGAGCTGACCCACCCGCTATTGCAGATGCTTTGGCCCAACTACCTGCGGCCCCTGCCCAGTGCGACCATCATCCGCTTTACTCCGTTGCCCGATGCGATCAGCCAACGCCAGGTGATTCCCAAAGGCACGCCATTGTTCGCCAAACCGGTGGATGGTATCTCCTGCCAGTTCCGCACCTGCACCGACGTCAACCTATACCCGTTGGCCTTACAGGCAGTCAGCGACGCCCACAGCCGCGAGGCCTCGGTGATGTGCATCGACCTCAAGGTGTTGACGGAGCAGCCGCTGACCAGCATGGCCTGTGACCAGTTGGACTTTCACTTGGGCGGCGATAACGCCACCGCGCTGACCTTGTACCTGTGGATCGCCCACTACCTCGATAGCGTCACACTGCACATCAATGGCCAAAACTATCGCTTGTCGCCCAAGGATATCGGCTTCCCCGGGTTCACCGCCGACGAGGCACTGCTGCCCTACCCGCGCAATGTGTTCGACGGCTACCGGATCCTGCAGGAGTACTTTGTGTTCCCGCAGCGTTTCCACTTTTTCAGCCTGACGCGGTTGGCTCAGGTGTGGCCGGATGTCAGCGCCAGCAGCCTGCGTTTCGAGTTTCAGTTCAGTCGGCCCATGCCGACCGATATTCGCCTGCGTACCAGTGATCTGCATTTGTACTGCGCGCCGGCGGTCAATCTGTTCCGCCACGATGCCAACCCGATTGCGTTGGATGGTCGCAGCCTGGAGCGACGCATCAGCCCCAGCGGCAAGCGTCCCGAAGCGTATGAGATTTTCAGCGTCGACCAGGTGGCCGGCTGGGACGCCGCAGACAAGGAGCGCCACGGTGATCCACTGCGCAGGTTTACACCGTTCGAATCGTTCCAGCATGAGATCGAGCACGCACGGGGCCGCACCGCACTGTACTTCCGCACGCATATCGAGGAATCCCACGGCCGCGAGGGTTTGCGCCATCGCATCGCCTTCGTGCGTGGCGATGAGAGCTTGTACATCGGCGAGCATGAGGCGGCGTCTATCGAACTGACCTGCAGCAATCGCGATCTGCCGCGGTTGCTGGGCGTAGGCGATGTGTCGCTGTCTACCGAAATCACGCCGTCGTTTGCCACCTACACCAACCTGATTGCACCGACCCGTAGCTATCGGCCCGTACTGGACAGCAGCCTGCACTGGACGCTGATTTCCAACCTGTCACTGAACTACCTGTCGCTGCTCTCGGCCGAGCCGCTCAAGGCGGTGATCCGCGCCTACGACTTCGCCGCCTTGCACGACCTGCAACAGGCCCGCGCCACTCGCAAGCGCCTGAATGGCATCCACAACGCGGTGACCACGCCCATCGACTGGCTGATGAAGGGCCAGCCGGTACGCGGCCTGCACACCCGCCTGCAACTGGACCAGAACGCCTTCCTTTGCGAGGGCGAGTTGTACCTGTTCGCCAGTGTGCTTTCGCACTTCTTTGCGCTGTACGCGAGCATCAATTCCTTCCATCGCCTGGAAGTGATCAATACCACTAACAACGAGTGCTACGAATGGCCACTGTTGACCGGCAGACAACCCGTGATCTAGCCGACGTGCTGCTGGCCGACGCGCGAAACTACTCGTTTCACCGTCTGCTGGAGCATCTGCACGCCCTGCATGGCGATGACCTGGAAGCGCAGCCCTTGAGTGCGACGGCGCGCCGTCGTGTGCGCCTGCAAAGCCATGCGGGATTGGGCTTTCCGGCCTCCGACGTGGTCGAGGCGGCACGCCTGGAAGATGATCGCGAAGAGGTGCGCTATCGCCTGCAGACCAGCTTCTTTGGCCTGCACGGCACCGACTCGCCGCTGCCCGGTTATTACCTGGACCGCCTAGCCTACGAACAGGCCCAGGAGCGTGGTATTCGCCCGGCGTTCATGGACTTTTTCAACCATCGCTTGCTGACCTTGCTGCATCACAGCTGGCGCAAGTACCGCTACTACATCCGCTTTCAGTCCGAGGCCAGCGACCGGTTTTCGCGCTATGTGTTTTCCCTGATCGGCCTGAACGACAACGATCTGCGTGGCGCGACACCGCTGCCGTGGGGCCGCCTGCTGAGCTTTGCCGGTTTGATCGCCAGCCGCAGCCGTTCGCCTTCGGTAGTGTCCGGTATTGTCGAGCATTGCTTTGATCTGCACGGCGTGCACATCCGTGAATTCGAGGCGCGTTCGGTGAGTTTGCCGCCACGTCAGCGCATGGTGTTGGGCAAGGCCAATGGCACTCTGGGCAGCGACTTTGTGGTGGGTGACCGCAGCAAGACCCGCGCCAGCAAGTTCACCCTGGTGATTCCCAACCTGACGCAGGCACGGTTTCGGCAGTTTTTACCCAGCGGTGAGCAGTTCGGGCTTCTGCGCCAGTTGATGGATTTTTTGCTGCGCGACGTCACCGCCTACGACCTGGAGCTGGGGCTACGCGAAGAAGATGTACCGCCGTTCAACCTGCAACGCGACAGCGGCACCCATCTGGGCTGGACCAGCTTTATCGAAGATCAGGAACAACGCCATCCCGCCGTGGTGCGGATTCGGGGGCGCGCATGAAACTGACCTTGGTTATCAATAATCCTGCGCAGTTGCTGCACGGATACCTGCCCCTTCACCGGTTCGGCCCACAGGGCGGCAGCATCGGCAGTGCCGCGGTGGACTGGTGCCTGGAAGATCGCCACAACAGCGTGCAGCCCAACCACTGTGACATCTGCGTTGTCGAAGGGCGCTTTTGCGTGATCGACCGCAGTGGCCGCACTTACGCCAATGGTCATGATGTGCCATTGAAGCGCAATGTGGCGGTGAGCCTCAACGATGGCGACCTGTTGCAGATTGGGGCGTATCGGGTTGCGGTGCAGCTGGGTGAGCATGCCCCAGGGCAACGCTCGCTGGATGAGCTGTTTACCGGCGAGCCGGAAGGCATGCAAGCCTGGCATTTGGACGACTCACCGGGCCTGCCCCTACCCGATCCGAGACCTGCCAGGTGCCCGGAGTTCGAGCGTCTTTGCCAGCCCGTGAACTTGGCGGAACAAGGTGATCCGCTGCAAGCGATGAAGGCGGCAGAACCGCCAAAGCCACTGCCTGACAGTGGCGCGCCTGCACCCAAGAAGCTCACCAGCCTGTTCAGCAACCTGCGCCTGGGCACCTTGTTGCTCGCCTGTCTGACTCTGGGCGGCTGCACCATGCTCGGCAAAATCGGCCAGGTGATCTGGACCCCATCGATCCCGGTCGGCGGCCCCGACGATCAACCCAGCCGCTATTCCCTGAGCCTGCATGCCAGCGACGATGTCAATCAGCGGCTGGTCAGCACCGGCACCGCCCCTACGTCCGACGAAGAGCCGGGCCCCTTGCCCTACAACTTGAACGTTCAGGCCGCCAGCCCGCAGGCACTGACGGACAAAGTGCAAACCCTGCTCAATCACCTCTACGAAACCGTTCCAGCTCAGTCTTTGTTGGGTTTTGAGCCAGCGCCCACAGTGCCCATGTCGCCCCTCGAAGGCGTACTGCTGGGCGATTACGACGATCAGGGGATCAGCCTGACCACCCCACTGGGCAACCCGGCACTCCAGCAGATCGCCACGCCGATTGCCTTCAAGGTCCTGCAACTGACCGACGACTCGCTGCTGGTCAACGCCAGCCCTCAAGCCCTGGCTGAGGACCTGAAAAAAACCTTGGGCAGCACCTACATCCGCGCCGACGACTACCTGCTCAACCCAGGCCAATTCAAGTTCATCGACCTGCGCCCCCTGGATGAGGACGCTCGCTTTATCGCCGTGATCGCCAACTACCACAACGACGAAGTCGGCCAGTGGAAACAGCGACTGCGCGTCGAGCCCAAGGGCCGGCAATACGCCGTGCTGGTGCAGTTGGACGCCGAGCAAGTCAGCCTTAAAGGGGAAACCCGATGACGTCATTTTCAGCCGTTTTTGTGCAGAGTAATTACCGATGAGTTCACGTAACCCCGTCATCTGGCATGAAGGTTTGTTCGTCAAACCCCAGCACTTCCAGCAACAGGCCCGTGCTGCCGAAGCTGCGGTGCATCAACGTATGCAGGGCCTTAACGACGCCCTTTACGGCTTCAGCGAGCTTGAGTTGAACAGCGAATATCTGAGCTTCGGCAAGGTCGCCATCACCCAGGCGCGCGGGATCATGCCCGATGGCAGTGTGTTCGATATCCCACGCGACCTGGCGCCACCCGCGCCGCTGGAGATTGCCGACAGCAGCGCAGTGAACCAGATCGTCTACCTGGCTCTGCCGCTGCGCTCCAACGGCGCCCTCGAAGTGCGCTGGCCCGACCGCTACGGCAACAGCCGCTACATCGCCCACCGCGAAGAAATCCGCGATACCCACAGCGATGACGGCGATCAGGTGGGCATGGACCTGGCCGTGCCCAACCTGCAACTGATGCTCGAACGCAGCGACCGCAGTGCCTTCACCGGCATCGCCATCGGCAGAATCAAAGACAAACGCCCGGACGGCAGCCTGGTGATGGACGAGCACTTCTACCCCACTAGCCTGTCCTTGCAAGCGGTGCCGGCGCTGCACCGCTATCTGGGCGAAGTGGCCGGGCTGATGCGCGCACGCGCCCAGAACCTGGCCCAGCGTATTGGCTCGCCGGGGCAGTCAGGCGTGGCCGACGTCACCGACTTCAACCTGCTGCAAACCCTCAACCGCTTGTTCCCGTTATTTCAACACTTGGCCCGCCAACGCCAGGTTCACCCGGAACGGCTGTACATCGCACTGGCCCAGGCTTGCGGCGAACTGGTGACCTTCACCGATGAAGGCCACCTGCCCCAGGAGTACCCGGCCTACCAGCACGACAACCTGCGCGAATCCTTCCAGCTGTTGGAACACACCCTGCGCCGAGCCTTGGGCACCGTGCTGCAACCGCGTGCGGTGTCGCTGCCGATTGTTGTGCAGCAATACGGCGTACGCACTGCGGCCTTGAACGACAAGCGCCTGCTGGACAACGCCGAGTTCATCCTCGCGGTGCGGGCCGAACTGCCCGCCGAGACCCTGCGCCAGCAACTGCCCAAGCAGATCAAGATCAGCTCCGCCGAGGGCCTGGAGCAGCTGGTCAGCCTGCAACTACCGGGCATCCCGCTGCTGCCGCTGCCGGTGGCGCCACGGCACCTGCCGTTCCATGCCGGCTTCAGTTATTTCGAACTCGACCGCCATCACCCTGCCTGGGCAAGCCTGAGCAGCGGCAGCGGGTTTGGCTTCCATATCGCCGGCGAATTCCCCGAGCTGGAGTTGCAGTTCTGGGCGATCAGGAGTGAGAAAGATGAGTGAGACCATGCCCACCGAACCCACGCCGCCAAAGGACAACAGCAACCCGCTCCTCAGCTATTTGCAGCAGGCCACCCACACCAAGGAGTCCGGCGCCGCAGAGGACCACGCCAAGCCCGAACCGCTACTCGCAGACCCTGAATTCGACATGCGCGGCCTTGCCTGGAACCCACTGTGCGATGCCGCCACGCCCCTGATCGGCCTGGTTATCCGCCTGCGCCGCCTGGACCACCACGATGATGTGACCGCTCTGTACAAAAGCGTCAGCAACCAGATCACCACCATCATGGAAGAAGTCAGCCAGCGCGACTACGACGCCGGCATGCTCAAGGCCTACTCCTACAGCCTGTGCCTGCTGCTGGACGAGGTGGTCATGAGCACCACCTGGGGCAGGCTCTCCACTTGGAGTGAACGCTCATTGCTCAGCCAGTTCCATGGGGAAACCCGAGGCGGTGAGCGATTCTTCACCGTCATGAACAACATGATCCCCGAAGCGGCCCGGTACCAGCATGTACTGGAGTTCATGTACCAGTGCCTGATCTCCGGCCTCAAAGGCAAATACGGCGCCCATGCCAAGGGTGATGACGAAATACAGAAGATCATCAACCAACTGCACGGACTGTTGCGCCCGCTACGCGGCGAGACGCCCAAACGCCTAACCGATCCCCTGAAAAACGTCGCCCCGCGCAACTACCGGATCAAACGCGCCTGGCCATTGTGGACGCCATGGGCATTGGCCGCTGTTGTGCTGACCTGCGCCTACACAATCTATTCCATGCGCCTGAACAGCATCACCCAGGAAGTGCTCGCCTCCCTGGAACGGATTCTCAACCTGTAACCCATTTTCAGCGCGCTCATCCCGAGCGCCTGCAAAGCCATGGCCTTTTCGGCCATAACCCGCGACCCACGGGTTGCTCAATTGATCGCGACAAGGAGCTTGTCATGCCAACACCCGCGTACATCAGCATCCACGGCAAAAACCAGGGCCATATCACCAAGGGCGCGTTCACCGCTGATTCGGTGGGCAACGTTTATGTGGAAGGTCATGAAGACGAAATCCTCGCCCAGGAGATCGACCACCAGATCGCCGCCCCCACTGACCCGCAAAGCGGTCAGCCGGCCGGCCAGCGCGTGCATAAGCCGCTGATCTTCACCAGCGCGCTGAGCAAAGCCTCGCCCATGCTCTACCAGGCGCTGGCCACCGGCGAAATGCTGCCGACCGTCGAGGTCAAGTGGTTCCGCACCTCTGGGGACGGCAAGCAGGAGCACTTCTTCACCACCAAATTGGAAGATGCCACCGTCGTCGAGATCCACACCGTACTGCCCCACGCTCAAGACAGTGACAACGCCAACTACACCCAGCTGATCAAGACCAGTCTGGCTTATCGCAAGGTCAGCTGGAGTCATGTGGTGGCTGGTACCGAAGCCTCGGATGACTGGCGCAAGCCGGCTTAACCGCCAACCGGCCCGTTCCGCTGCGCAGGCAGCGGAACCTTTACTGACTAACTACTGCTTAGGAGGTTTTATGCCCGCCGTCGTTCTGGTCGGTCACGACCATGATTGCCCTTTGTGCGGCCCCACCACCGTCAAAAGCGGCACGCGCAACGTCACCGTCAACGGCCGCGCCATCGCCCGTGTCGGCGACACCCTCGGCTGCGGTGCCGTGATCATCAGCGGCTCGCCCTCAATGGTCATCAACGGCAAAGCCGTAGCCCGCGTCGGTGACAGCACCGACCACGAAGGCATCCTGGAAAACGGCGATGCCAGCTGGCTGATCAACTGATCCGGACTCACTACAAGGAGGTTCCATGCCCCGTCAAAGCGACCTGCGTTACACCTTCGAACCGCTGCGGGGCGATCCCTTCGAAGTGGTCTCCTTCACCCTTGAAGAGGGCTTATCCCAGCCGTTCAAACTTGAACTGGAGCTGGTCAGCCATCATCAAGCCATCGATTTTTACCGCATGCTCGATTTGGGCGCGGTGTTCACCATCTGGCGTGATGACACCCCAGTACGTTACGTCCACGGCCTGGTCAGTCTGTTCCAGCAGGGCGACACCGGCTTTCGCCGTACCCGCTACACCGCAGTGGTCGAGCCAACCTTGAAGCGTTTCGACCTGCGCTCCAACTGGCGCATCTTCCAGGCCCAGA
>NZ_AOHM01000092.1:0-30624 GCF_000510895.2 Pseudomonas sp. FH1 | reverse complement strand
GAAAGCCACTGCCGGGATGTGCAGGCTGGCGGCCAGGTTCAGGCGTTGCTCCAGGTGACGCGCATCGTCCTGGCCGCAATGCAGGTGCACCGCTAGCCACAGGCGTTCGGCGAAGGTTCGGCGCAGCCATTGGACGTCGGCCTGGGTGTCGCTGTCTTCGGCCACCCACAGCGCCAGCAGGCCGGGCAACGGTTGCTCGAAGTCCTCGCGCAGCAGGCGATAGCAGCCTTTTTCGGCACGCCGTCGGGCCAGGGTGATCAATCGGCACAGGTGCTGGTAGCCGCTGAGGTCTTCCACCAGCAGCACCAGTTTCGGGCCGTTGTCGATACGCATCTCGCTGCCAATGATCAGCGGCAACTCCACCGCCTTCGCCGCCTGCCAGGCGCGCACGATGCCGGACAACGTGCATTCGTCGGTGATCGCCAGGGCGCTGTAGCCTTGGCGCTTGGCGCGCTCGAACAGTTCCAGTGCACTGGAAGCGCCGCGCTGGAAGCTGAAGTTGGACAGGCAGTGCAGTTCGGCGTAGCTCATGCAAACCAGCCCTGCAGCCACAGGCCATCGCCCTGCCCCACGGTGCGAAAGGCCCAGCCTTGCTGACCGGCGCGGGTCTGGATCAGGTAGTAGTCGCGACGGATATCAGCGCCGTCCCACCAGCCGGACTCGATGCGTTCCGGGCCCATGAGGATCTGCACGCCCTGCTCGCCCAGCAAGGTCGGCTCGCTCAGTAGCCAGCCGGGACGCTGCACTGTGTTCAAGGTTGGGCACGGATTTTTATCCGCCGTCGCTTGCCAGGCGCATTCGGGGCGGTGGTCGGCGTGGAAGCGCAGGCCCTGCACCGCCTCATCACCCAAGCGCGCACGCAGGCGTTCGCGCAGTTGCTCCCACGGCAGGGTTTGTTGCGGGCGGTCGTCGAACAGGTCCTGACGCTGGGGCACAAACACCGGCAGGTCCTGGGCTACCAGGCGAAAGCCGCGTACCGGTGAGGTGACCTGGACTTGCTCCAGGCGGCCGCGGGCCAATTCAAACAGCATCGCCGGTTCACGCTCGGCACTGAGCAGGCCGACCTTGATCACGCTGTCGGGCGCCTGAGCGTGTTCCAAATGCAGGTCGAAACGCTGCACGCCACTGTCGCGGCCGCATAGAAATGCGGACAGATCGCCCGTCAAACGCCTTAACGGAAACAGCAGTGCCTGATGGGATTGCACGTCAAAATTCAGTTCGATACGCACATCGAACCGGTCTGGCGGCTGATAGAACGCCAGGCCCAGCGGCCGCTGCCCGGCCAGTGCATCCAGGTGCTTGAGCAGGCTGGCCTCAAAGCGGCGTGCCAGGGTGTGCCGAGGCAGCGCCTGCACCTCGGCCAATGTGCGCAGGCCCATGCGCGACAAAGCCGTGGCGGCCTGTGGGTCGAGGCCGGCGCGGTCGATGGGCAGCGGCGCCAGGGCCTGCATCAAGCCGTCATCCTGCACCGCCAGGCCATCCTTGATATTCGCCAGCACCCGCGCCGCTACCGGGTTAGGCGCAGCGACGATACGGTGACGAAAACCCAGTTCGGTCAACTCTCTACGCAAGCGCGCTTCGAAGCGCGGCCATGGCCCGAACAGCCCCAGGCTCGACTCGATCTCGAACAACAAGGCACGCGGATAATACAGGCTGACCTGCGAGCTGAACTGGTAGGCCCAGGCAGCAAGGAACTGCTGGTAACGTTCGATCTCGGCGGAATCATATTCGGCGCTGGCAAAGCTCTTGGCCAGCGCATGCGCCGCCGTCAGGGATTGGCCGGGGCGCAGGCCCAGGGCGCGGGCAGCATCGTTGACGGTTTGCAGCACACGGCGTTGCGGCGTGCCGGCCAGCAAGACCAGGGGTTGGTCTGGCTCGGGGTGCACACGCTGCACCCCGTCCAACGCCAATTGCGGGAAGACAATACACACCCAGCGCATGGCAACCTCAATGCCCCGCCAGCGCAATCGGTGCCGGATGGGCCAGGCCGCCCCGGCACTTGAGCACGCGCACCTGCGCTGGTTTGGCCTCCACGGCCAGGCGCAAGGCGGCAGGCGATGAGTTGATCGCCTCACTCAAGGCACGCCAGGCAAACGCCAGGGTCTGTCCGGTTTCCGCCGCCACTTGCAGGCGCCGCAGTGCCCGATCATCGGCCTTGCGTGGCCAGCACAACACCGCGCCGCAACTGCCGGAACGCAGGCATTGTTCCACTGCCCACAAGGCGTCGCGCTCCTCGGCCTGGATCACCGACAGCAAGCGCAGATCCACCCCAGCGTTCTGCCAGGCATGGGGGTACGGTGTGTAGGGCGGCGCGACCAACACAATGCGCTCCCCCATTTTTGATAAGCGTGCCAGGGTCGGCAGCACCAGTTGCAGTTCGCCCACCCCCTCCTTGGCCATGAGGATTTCACTCAAGGCCGCCTCCGGCCAGCCGCCCGTGGGCAACACCGCATCCAGCGCCGCCAACCCGGTAGGATGCACACTGGCCGGCGGCGCGGCAGGCCGGCCTTTCCAGACACGCCCGCCATTGAACAGCGTGTCCAGCGCAACCACGGCGCCCATCAGCCTTGCCTCACCAAACCGCAGAACACCCCTTCGATCGCCAGGTCCTGATCGGGCCCGACCACAATGGGTTGGTACGCGGGGTTGCGCGGCAGCAAGCGCACACTGTCGCCCTGGCGTTCGAAACGCTTGATGGTCACTTCACCGTCCAGGCGCGCCACCACAATCTGCCCGTTCAAGGCCTCGGCACTGCGGCGCACGCCCACCAGGTCACCATCGAGAATGCCGTCCTCGATCATCGAGTCGCCCTGCACCCGCAACAGGTAATCCGGGGTTTTCGCGAAGGTCGACGGGTCCAGTTGCAAGCGGTTGTGCACCTCCGCATCGGCACCGATGGGCAAACCAGCCGCCACACGGCCGAGTACCGGCACATCCAGCCACTCTGGACGCTTCGGTTGATTGAGCAGGCGAATGCCGCGTGCCTGGTTCGGGTTGACCTCGATAAACCCGGCTTCCGTCAACGCCAGCACGTGCTTGCGCGCCACGCTGCGCGAGGCAAAGCCGAACGCCTCGGCGATCTCGGCGAGGCTGGGAGGCTGGCCTTGCTGCGCGATGCGGTCGCGGATAAAGGTCAGGATGGCGGTACGGCGGGGGGTTAGAGTCGTCATGGAGTACATTTGTACTCCTGTGGGAAATTTCTGACAATAGCCGCTAGTCGTGTAGGGGACGACGAGGTTTGTCGAAACCTCCCACATGGATGCCGGATTAGCTCTACTCCCCTCCCCTGCAAAGGTCCGCAAAGTCCCTCGCCTGAATACACAGTGCGAGGGATTGCGGATGGCGTTATTTGTTTGGCCCCCGGTGGACGGGGCTGTCTCATGATTGAATTGACCAGCCAAACCATTGGTTATCTAGTACTGGCCACCCTGGATTCGAAAACGCGAGACGTCGAATCCGTCATCCGCGATTTCAAGCGCTGCCTCAATCACTACGACGCCTGGGCGGAGAGCTTTTTCAGCTTTTCGGCGCTGGATATCGAGCAGGTCTTCAAGGTCGGGGATGAAGTAGCACTGGTCGCGCCGATCAACCGGTCCCTGTTTCCCAGCACCACCACCGGCACCTGCCAGGCCAACGGCTCGTTGACCCTGGTGCACATGTTCCAGAGTTCACGCTTCGTGCCCATTGGCAATACGCCCGTGATGGTGCAACGCATCGACCCCAACGGCGGCCCGCTGGGTGAGCCCATTCATAAAACCATCGGCCCCAGCGGCATTCTCGAAATCACCGAATGTGATCGCAACCAGCAGTACCGAGTCAGTTTCTACCCCAACGTCTCCAACACGCATTTCAAGGCGCTGTACGCCTCTTATCAGGCGGTTATCGCACCGCTGGAAGGTTGGCTGCGTGCGGAATGGACCAGCACCTTTGAACCGCTGTGGGAAGGCTACTCCGAAGCCAACTTCCTCAAACGCTATCTCTCGCTGCACCAAGCCTACGCCCGCGGTTTTGGCGAGGCGCTGTATGCGCTCTGGGACAGCCTCAAGCAGCTGTTCCAGTGGCTTTCTGACCCAATGGGTTATGCGGAAAAACTCCTGCATTACCTCTCCCAGGAGGAATTCGAAAAGCTGTTGAAGCTCGGCACTGAAAGCCTCGCGAAGGGCTTGTTGGTGCTGAGCGATGAACCGCTGCTGTTCATTTATGTGTCGGCAATGGTCAGTTGGATGCGGATGTTGCCGCCGCCTTACATGAACGAGCTGCTGGGGGAAATCAGTGCCGACGTCCTGATCAATTTGCTGCTGTGTCTCGCCACCGCCGGGATGGGGATGGTGGTGCGCTTGAGTACGAAGGTGCTGGGCGGCATCAAGTCTCAGCGGGCGCGCAGGTGGTTGGAGCACATGGCTGGGCAGTTCGGGAAATTTCGTGTGGATGATCACGCGGAGGTGGCGAAGCCGATATTGCTGGGTAGCCCGGCGACGCCGATTCGGACGATTCCGGATGTGCCGTTGAAGGCTGGGGATCAGGTGGTTTCGAATCCTGTGCCGTTAGTGCGGGATAAGGTTAGGCAGCGGACGGTGTTGGTGCGCCAGGAGCCTGTCGACGATGTGCCTGTTTCAGCTCGAAACCCGGCTGGGAATGCGGCTGCGTCTTCGGACAAGACGGCCACCAACGGCTGCCCGGTTTCGATGGTCACGGGTGAGGAACTGCTGACCCTCACCGATGGCACGTTGGATGGGATCTTGCCGTTTGAGTGGACCCGGTTGTATCGCACCAGCGCGGTGGAAGTGGATTGTGGGTTGGGGTTTGGCTGGAGTCACTCGCTGGCGCATCGGCTGGCTGTTTCCCGGGATGCGGTGGTGTGGACCGATCATGAGAATCGGTCGACTACCCTGCCCTTGCCCACGGTTTCTCGGCCGGCGATTACCAATAGCCTGGCCGAAGCCGCGATTTATCTGGGCGCTTTACCCGATGAATTAGTCCTGTCTAAAGGGGCACGTTTCTACCACTTCCGCGACGGCGTGCTGACGGCGATCAGCGATGCGTATGACAACCGGTTGCGCATTTTCCGTAATTACCTGGGGCAGATTGAGCGGCTGGATAACGGCGTGGGGCGCTCGTTGTTTTTGCGCTATGCGTCGGGCCGCATCGTGGCGGTGGATTACCAGGTTGAGCGGGCGGTGGATGACGGTCCGTTTGTCTGGGTGACGGAGCAGAACGTTGTTGCCTACGCCTATGACAATTTTGGACGACTGGTTTGCGCGACCAATGCCGTAGGCGAAAGCGAGGTTTATCGGTACGACGAGCAGCACGTCATTCTTGAGCGTGGACTGGCCGGTGGGGCGAGTTTCTTCTGGGCGTGGGAAAGGTCTGGCAAGGCCGCGCGGTGTGTCCGGCATTGGGCCAGTTTCTCGCAGATGGACACGCGCTATGCCTGGGACGATAACGGCCAGGTCACGGTGTTTAACGCCGATGGCAGCCAGGAAGTCTATGTGCATGACCAGCGGGCGCGGCTGGTGCAGCGGGTGGATCCTGATGGTGCTGAGCACTTCAAGTCCTACGATGACAAAGGCCGGCTGACGGTTGAGCAGGATCCGCTGGGGGCTATTACGGCCTATCAGTACGACGAAGCTGGGCGTTTGGTGGCGGTGTTTCCTGGGGATGATGAGCCGACGACCTACGAGCATGACAATGGATTCGTACGGGTTGTACGGCGTGGTGAAGCGGTTTGGAAGTATGAACGTAATGACCAGGGCGATGTTACGCGTAGGACCGGTCCTGACGGTCATTCGACTGAGTACAGCTACAACAAACGCGGACAACTGACGCAGGTTTGGTATCCCGATCACAGCTGTCATCGGCTGGTTTGGAATGAGCGGGGTCAGTTGCTTGAGGAGCAGTTGCCGAATGGCGGGGTCAAGCGTTATCGCTATGACGATCTGGGGCGACAGGTTGTCCGCGAGGATGAACATGGCGCGCTGACCCAGTATCAATGGGACGCCGCAGGCCGCTTGCTGAAACTGACTCAGCCCGGGGGGGCCACACGGGAATACAGCTACAACGCTTACGGAAAAATCACCTCCGAGCGCGATGAGCTCGGCCACGTCACCCGCTACGAATACGCTGACGGCCTGCACCTGATCAGTCGGCGCATCAACGCTGATGGCACTCAGGTCAAATACCGTTACGACAACGTCAGGTTGCTGCTGACCGAAATCGAAAATGAGGTGGGCGAAACCTACCGACTCCAGTATCACGCCAACGGCCTGATCCAACAGGAAACCGGGTTTGACGGCCAGCGCACGGCTTACCTCTACGACCTCAATGGCAACCTGCAGGAAAAGACCGAACACGGTGATGACGGCAGTCAGCTGGTTACCCGCTACGAGCGCGATTATGCCGGACGGCTCGTAAGAAAAACCCTGCCCAACGGCAACCTGGTCGATTACGCCTACGACCGTCAGGGCAATCTCCTAAGCGTCGAGGATGGCCACTGGGCGTTGGCCTACGAGTACGACAGCCAAAGCCGTCTCACCGCCGAACACCAAGGCTGGGGCACGCTGCGCTATGGCTACGACGCCTGCGGCCACCTGCAAAACCTGCGCCTGCCGGATAACAACCGGGTGGCGTTCAACCACGGCAAAGGCGGCCACCTAGTCACCGTCGAACTGAACGGTGAAACCCTTACCTCTCACCTGTTCAAAGCCGGTCAGGAACTCCAACGCCAACAAGGCCAACTGATCAGCCACTACCACTACGACGATCAACAACGCCTGCACGCCCACGCCGTCACCCAACAGCAACACACCCTCTACCAACGCCACTACGACTACGACAAAGGCGGCAACCTCACCCGCCTGCTCGACACCCGTAAAGGCGAACACCACTACCACTACGACCCGCTAAACCGCCTCACCCGCGCCAACCACTCCCAAGGCGAGCAAGAACGCTTCGCCCACGACACGGCCGGCAACCTGCTCATGCAAAACCGCCCCGGCCCCGACATCGTGGCCGGCAACCGCCTGATGATCCAAGGCGACCACCACTACGACTATGACGCCTTCGGCAACCTCATCCGCGAACGACGCGGCAAAGGCCATCAACTCGTCACCGAGTATCGCTACGACTGCCAGCACCGCCTGATCGGCATTAAAAAACCCAACGGCCAGACTGCCAGCTATCGTTACGACCCGTTTGGGCGGCGGATCAGCAAAACCGTTGACGGGGTCACTACGGAGTTTTTTTGGCAGGGCGACAAACTCATCGCCGAACATCAGACAAATCGGCATCGCAGCTACCTTTACGAACCCGACAGCTTCCGTCCGCTAGCTTTGCTGGAAGGTTTTGGTCCAAAGGAAACCAAGCCCTACCACTACCAACTCGATCATCTCGGTACGCCACAGGAACTCACCGCCCCGGATGGTGAGATCGTCTGGTCTGCACACTATCGTGCCTACGGCGAAATCAGCCGTCTCGACATAGGAAAAGTCGACAATCCGCTACGCTTCCAGGGCCAATACTTCGATCAAGAAAGCGGGCTGCACTACAACCGCCATCGCTACTACAATCCGGATGTCGGTCGTTACCTGACGCCGGATCCGGTGAAGTTGGCGGGAGGCATCAACGCGTACCAGTACGTGCCCAACCCCATGGGATGGGTGGATCCGTTGGGGTTGAGCACGTGCCCAGGCGGAGACAGATGCAAGCCGCAGTCAACAGTAGAAAGCCCAACCGAGCAAGTGAAGGCTGATGAACAAGCACCATCACCTCCGACACCACTGCGAAAGCGCAGCTATCTATATCGCGGAGACTCAAGAGAGCCAGATGAGATATTTGAAAAAGGATTCGAAAGCAGAGGCACAAGTACAGATCTGTACCTGCATTCTTTAAACAATGCCAGCCCTCCGAGCAACTACGTTCCGACGTCTACCTTAAGGAAACAAGCCTTGGTATTTGCTTCTAACTACGGGTTTGAAGAAGGATTTCTGTACACACTAAAAAGAATCCCTGGGAGAGATGCAAACAAAGAACTGGGAACACGCTCCAAGCACAAAAATGAGGCAGAAATAGCAATTCCCGGACGTATAGACCCTAAAGATATCTTGGGTGCCTCACCAGTCAATGAAGATGGCACCTTCAAGGGATACACAATCTTGAACCCGAATAGAGAATACCCATGAAGTCACGTGAAATCACCATCCTCAAAAACGGTCTACGTGAGAGCGCAGTGATCGAATACGAAGGGGGCAAGCCAACCCTTAATCTACTGCTGAGCAATGGCGTGCGAAAAACCTATACCGCCCTAGATCTGTACGACAGCTTCGGCTTATTGAGAGCCGACCTGAAAGACATAAAGTTTTTATGCAAGGGAGCCAAAATCAATGTCCATACATCTGGAATGTCATCCCATATGTCAAACGGCCTTGTCGCCTATGAACTGACAATGGGAGAACCAGAAGGTGAACTTGTTCATATTTTTTCATATGAAGAATGTGATCTAACTAACGACATACAGGAGCAACATGACTTCTCTCTACGCTGGGCGGAATCGGTGCAGGAGTAGCAATCAGGTAGATTTGCTTTGCACTTTCTAGGGCTGCTCCGCAGCCCAGCGCAGGGCAAGCCTGCTCACCACAATGATCGTATTCACCCGCTAATCAGCGAACTCACCACCCTTCTTTGAGCATCCTCAACTCCAAATGCTGCAACAACATAATCGTCTTCCCATCCACAATCTCCCCACTCTGCACCATCCCCAGCGCCTGCTCGAACCCCAGCTCCAACACCTCGATATCCTCACCCTCCTCTTCCAAACCGCCTCCGCTCCCCACCCTATCCCCCGGCTGATACTCACCGATAAAAAAGTGAATCCGCTCCGTCACCGACCCCGGGCTCATGAACGCCGCATAGATCTTCTCCACATGCCCCACGCGATACCCGGTTTCTTCTTCCGCTTCCAGGCGAATACGTTCTTCGGGGCTGGCGTTGTCGAGCAAGCCGGCTGCCGCTTCGATCAGGTAGCCGTGGTAGTCATTGACGAACGTCGGCATGCGAAACTGGCGGATCAGCAACACGGTGCGCTGCTCGCGGTTGTACAGCAGGATGGTCGCGCCATTGCCGCGGTCGTACACCTCGCGGGTCTGGGCTTGCCAACTGCCGTCGCGGCGGCGCAGGTCGAAGCTGTATTTTTTCAGCAGGTACCAGTTTTCCGAGAGGGTTTCTTCGGCGGTGATACGAACGGGGCTGTTGTCCATGCTCGGGTTTCTCAAGAAAGAGGTTGGGCTTGTTTGATGCTGTCCCAGGCAGCGGCGACAGCTTCTGCGCTACTCGCCTTGATCCGTGCCAAGTTGCGCGGGTAGTCCACCCCTGGGTTTTCGGTGAAGCGCGTGGCCGTGAATTGGCCGTTGCTGGCGCGCAGGATATAACCCGTGTCCTCGCACTGCTCAGAGGCGAGGAACAGCACCCCCGGCGTCACCCAGTCAGGCTTGAGTTCATCCGGTTCTTCGGTCACGCCCCACATGCGCGTCTTGGCGACCGGCGAGATTGCATTGACCTTGATCCCGGCCTCCGCGCCCTCATGGCTCAACGCGTTCATGATCCCCAGTTGCGCCATCTTGCCCGCGCTGTAGGCCACCAGGCCGGTCTGCTCATATTGCGCATACATGGCGCGGTCGGAGGTGGTGAGGATGATGCGCGGCGCGGATGAGCGCAGCAGGTGCGGCCAGGCGTGCTTGCACAGCCATAGCGGTGCGTAGAGGTTGATGTCCATGGCACGTTGCAGGAACGCGGCGTCGAGGTCAGCGATGGGCTGGTAACCGACCCAGCCGGCGTTGTGAATCAGGATGTCGAGTTGGCCGAAGGCCTCGATGGCGTACGCGATCAGTTGCTCGCAGCCCGCGTTCGTGGACAGGTCGCCCCCGTGGCCGATCACGTTCAAGCCGTCGGCCTGCAGGGTTTCTGCCGCAGTCTGGACCACCGAGGCATCGCTGCCCGCGCCGGCATTGTCGGCACCGATATCGCTGATCACCACCCGTGCGCCGCCCAGGGCCAAAGCCCGTGCGTAACTGAGCCCCAACCCGCGTGCGCCGCCGGTGACGAGTGCGGTTTTGCCTGTGAAATCCATGTGCTTGCTCTCCTGTTCGGGCCGCCCACCCTAACAACCTCGGCGCGCCTTGTTCAATGCTGTAATACTTTGCAAGCAATCCCCGTTGACGGCTGTCGAATTAATTCCTGCCCGATTGGGCCATCTGGTAAAACCCCTGCTTCACCTTTTTCCTGGAACCTTCATGTCCTCTCGTTTCCTCTCGCGCCTGAGCCTGCGCTGGTTTCCCCTGGTGTGCATGGCGTTGTTGATCGTCGGCCTGCCGGTGGGCTGCGCCGTGCTGCAACACAAGGAGCGCGAGCTGGTGTTTCGCATCGAGCCGGGCACCGCCAGTTGGTATAGCGGCTTGCCCAAGGCAGTGCAGGAATTCGAACTCAAGCCGGCCAGTTTCAAAGCCGGACAGAATATCCATGGTTGGTGGTACCCGGCGGACAAGAAAGACGCGCCCGCCATCCTCTACCTGCACGGCGTGCGCTGGAACCTGACCGGGCAACTGTTTCGCATCGAGCAACTGCACGCCCTGGGTTATTCGGTACTGGCTATCGACTATCGCGGCTTCGGCCAAAGCCACGGCGAGCTGCCGTCGGAAACCACCGTGTATGAAGACGCGCGCATCGCCTGGGAGCGTTTCCAGGTGCTGCAACCGGACCCGAATAAACGCCTGATCTACGGGCACTCACTCGGCGGCGCAGTGGCCATCGATTTGGCTGCCGAGTTGGGCAAGCAAACACCGCTGCCGGTGCGCGGGCTGGTGATCGAATCCACCTTCACGTCGCTGGCGGATGTGGCCACGGCCGTGGCGAACACCTCATTGCCGGTGCGCTGGTTGCTGTCGCAGAAATTCGATTCCATCGACAAGATTGCCGATATCCATATGCCGCTGCTGGTGGTGCATGGCCTGGACGATCGCTACGTACCGCCGCGTTTCAGCCAGCAATTGTTTGAAGCCGCCCAGGAACCCAAGCGGCTGCTACTGGTACCCGGTGCCAGCCATAACAACAGCATGAGCCTGGCGGGTCGCAGCTATGGCCAGGCGCTGGACAAGCTGATGCAAGCGAAGATGCCGGCGCAGGTTGTCACACACTCCACAGGTCGCAGCGGCGACTCGTAAAAGCGTATTTCGGCACTGGGTTCGCGCTTGCGTGTCAAGCGCAAACCCTGCCCATGCTGGGCCAAAACAGAAGTTGATCAAATAATAACCTCTGCCGAAATCGCCAACCCTGCCGGGGCTTCGCAAAGTTATCCACAGAGATACCCACGGTTTTCGTGGACAACTCTTTTTATATTTTTACGTTTTTTTTGCTCAGCAAACGCTTTCAGGAAATGTTCCCGGCAACAAAATCTCGCGATTCACATCGCGTATATCGTTATACCCACACAAGGCCATCGACACGTCCAACTCACGGGCGATGATCTCAAGCGCCTTGGTCACACCCGCCTCGCCCAACGCGCCCAGACCATACAAATGCGGGCGGCCGATCATGGTGCCCTTGGCGCCCAATGCCATCGCCTTGAGCACGTCCTGGCCGGAACGAATGCCACCGTCTAGCCACACCTCAATGCGCTCGCCCACCGCTTCGACAATCGCCGGTAACTGGCTGATGCTCGAAGGCGCACCGTCCAGTTGACGACCGCCGTGGTTGCTCACCACCAGTGCGTCGGCGCCGGCATTCGCAGCCAGGCGTGCATCCTCCACATCGAGGATGCCCTTGATGATCAACTTGCCGCCCCAGCATTTCTTGATCCACTCCACATCGTCCCAACTCAGGCGCGGGTCGAATTGCTGGGCGGTCCAGGACGACAGCGAACTCATGTCTGCCACGCCGTTCACGTGCCCGACGATATTGCCAAAACCCCGGCGTTTAGTGCCGAGCATGCCCATCACCCAGCGTGGCTTGGTGGCCATGTTGAGGATATTCGGCAAGGTCAGTTTCGGTGGCGCCGACAGGCCATTGATCAAATCCTTGTGGCGCTGGCCGAGGATCTGCAGGTCGAGGGTCAGCACCAGGGCATCCACACCGGCAGCCTTGGCGCGCTCGATCAACTGTTCGATAAAGGCGCGGTCGCGCATCACATAGAGCTGGAACCAGAACGGCTGGCCGACGTGCTCGGCGATGTCTTCCAGGGAGCAGATACTCATGGTCGACAAGGTGTAACGCAGGCCAAATGCTGCGGCGGCGCGCGCGGTCAGAATCTCGCCATCGGCGTGCTGCATACCGGCCAATCCGGTAGGCGCCAGTGCCACCGGCATAGCCATCTCCTGGCCGATCATCGTGGCGCGGATCGAGCGTTGATCAATGTTGCGCGCCACGCGCTGGCGGAACTTGATGCTGGCAAAATCGCTTTCATTTGCCCGGTAGGTGCTCTCAGTCCAGGAGCCGGAATCGGCGTAGTCGTAGAACATCCGTGGGACACGTTTTTGCGCAAGCTTGCGTAAATCTTCGATGGTTGTGATCAACGGCATCTAGGTCACCTCTCCCTGAACTGAATGCTGAGAGTAACCGCCCATCGGCTGCGCAACCAGCCATTGCGTTTAGATAGCTGCACGGCTAATCTCGCATAAACCCGCATAAAAGCGCAAAAACATGCACAACACTCATCAAGACATCGACCTGCCTTCTTTGCGCAAACAGAAGATCCTGTTGCTGCTGGAGCGCGACGGCAAAGTCACCGCCTCGGAACTGGTGGAACACTTTGCCGTATCCCAGGACACCATCCGCCGCGACCTCGGCGAACTCGCCGCCGCCGGGCTGTTGCAACGCGTCCACGGTGGCGCCCTGCCCCGGCCCAAGGACACCGGCAAAGACTTTTTCACCCGCGTCGGCGAGACCAATGAGGCCAAGCGTCACCTCGCCCGGCTGGCGGCAGACCGTGTGGAAGATGGGCAAATCGTACTGTTCGATTCCGGCTCGACCACGCTGCAGATTGCCCAGTCATTGCCGCGCTCGATCCGCCTGACAGTGGTCACGACATCACCGATGATCGCCATCGCTTTGGCCGACCATCCTGACGTGAAAGTCATCCTCACGGGCGGCCAGCTCAACCCGGCGACGCTGTCCACCAGCGGCCATGAAACCGTGCGCATGATCCAGGGCATCAAGGCCGACCTGCTGTTTACCGGCGTCTGCGCGCTGCACCCGCAAGTGGGCATCAGCTCGCTGCATTTTGATGAAGTGGCGGTCAAGCAGGCACTGCTCGACAGCGCTTCCCATGTGGTGGCGGTGACCATGGCCGACAAACTCGGTGCCGTGGAGCCTTTTGTGGTGGCACCGTGCAGTCGCATTCACACGTTGATCACGGAGTGGCATGTGCCGAGTGTGGAGGCGTATGAGCAGTTGGGATTGGAAGTGTTGCGGGTAGAGGTCTAGAAACCACGCAAATTAATTTAAACCTTTACCACCCCCATCGGATCAACTCTCCCATATCCCATCCATCAGGAGAGACTCGATCATGCGTTCAGACCTTAACGGCAAGAAGATTCTGGTCATCACATCCAACACCGGTATCGAGCGCGATGAACTGCTCAAGCCCCTGGAAGCCTTACGTGAATTTGGCGCAACGGTAACCCATGGTTCCAGCAAAGGCGGCACCACCCAGACCTTCGTCGGTGATACCGAAAAGGACACAACAGTTGAATCCGATGCGAAGCTGTCCGAGCTGTCGGGGAGTGATTTCGATGCATTGGTGATTCCCGGCGGCACCGTCAACGCGGACACATTGCGCCAGGATGCAGCAGCGCAGAAGTTGATCAATGAGTTCGTCACGGCAGGTAAAACCATAGCGGCGATCTGTCATGGGCCATGGGCGCTGATCGATGCCGGCGTGATCAAGGGCAAGACCCTGACCTCTTACAAAAGCGTGCGTATCGACCTGGAAAATGCCGGTGCTGCTGGCTGGGTCGATGCCGAGATCAAGGAATGCCGGGCCAACGGTTGGACCTTGATTACCTCGCGCACACCAGATGATCTACCGGCCTTCAATCATGCGATTGCCAAGGCAGTGGCGGGCTGACTCGCCACTGGCAGAATGCAAACAGGCGCCTCAAAGGCGCCTGTTTTTTTCGTTCATGCCTCAGCTTTTGCGGTGTTCCGGCATCTCACGCTTGGGCCCGAACATCGCCCAGGCAATCAAGCCGAACAGCGGTACAAAAATCAGAATCACCAGCCACAACCCCTTGCTCTCCCACCCCCCGGTGCTGCGCAGTACTGTATTGATCGCCCACAATTCCAACAGCAACAGAATCACTGCCAAGCCGATCCAGATATATTGAATTTCCATGCTTCACCTCCTAGGTCGTATGCATTAGGTCAAGCATCGGCCTTGAGGGTTCATTAAAAATTGCGCGAAGGGCCGCTCGTCGCTCCGGCACCCGGCGTATAAAACTTTGATTTCCCGCAGGCACTCCCAATTAAGCAAGGCCAAACCTCCATGCGATAGGGGATTGCGTCATGAAGACCAGAACGTCCCGAAGGATTTTGCTTATCGTCAGCCTGTCAGCCCTGTTGACCGGCCCCGCCCTCGCCGCCTTTGGCGACAACACCAACGCGCCTGCGGCCAACGCCCTGCCGCCAGGCACTTACCCCAGCAGCCAGTCCGACAGCGACAAGAAACCCAAGGGCACCGACAAGCAGCCACCCAAGCCGGCTGACAGCCGTAAGGACACCAAGGAAAAACCCCGCTCAGGCAGTTGACGACTCATCCGTCACCGGCGGCTCAGGCGCAAGCCCCCAGTCGCCGTGTTCGTACCAGTCATCACCGAGCATCTCGGCCGGGTGCATGGTGCGGTCGGCACCGTTGCCGCAAGCCAGGTCGGCCGCACCGCAGTAGCGGTCGCAGCCCCAGCAGATACGTTCGGGGTGTTTGGGGTGCAACGGAAAAGGCTTGGCCATGGCTGTGCTCCTTACTCCGGACAGAGCCCCCACCCTACTGCTGACGCGCGGCTGTGGACTTGACTGAAATCAAACCCACAGTCCGCACTGTTTCGGCGCCCGCTTCAGGCTAAACCTTGAAACGCGCCACCGTCTGGTGCAGCGCCCCCGCCATGCCCGCCAGGTCATGCCCCGCCGTCTCGGTATGCAACGCCCCTTGCAGCACCTGCTGCGACAAGTTGCGAATGCCCACCAGGTTGCGATCCACTTCGCGCGCCACCAGGGCCTGTTCCTCGGTGGCGCTGGCGATCATCATGTTGCGCTCGTTGATCTGCGAAATAGACAGGGTGATCTCATCCAAGGCTTCACCCGAACGCTGTGCCACGCCAAGGGTCGCCTGTACGCGCTCGCTGCTGCTGTGCATGGCCGCAACTGCGTGCTCGGTGTCCTGGCGGATGTTGCCGATCATCTGCTCGATCTCCTGGGTCGACGCCTGGGTACGATGGGCCAGCGCCCGCACCTCATCGGCGACCACCGCAAAGCCGCGTCCGGCATCGCCGGCACGGGCCGCTTCGATGGCGGCATTGAGGGCCAGCAGGTTGGTCTGGTCGGCAATGCTGCGGATCACTTCCAACACGCTACTGATGTCTTGCACGCGGCCCGCCAGTTGCTGGATGCGCTCGGAGGTTTCCACGACGCCAGCGGCCAAGGTGTTGATCGACGCCACGGTTTCCTGCACCTGGGCACGGCCGCGCTGGGCGGTCTGTTCCGACAGGCGCGAGGCCTCGCTGGTGCTCACGGCGTTGCGCGCGACCTCATCCACGGCAGCGGTCATTTCATTCACCGCCGTGGCAGCTTGTTCGATTTCATGACCCTGGGACTGCAAGCTGCTGCTGGTCTGGCTGCTGACCGCGCTGAGCTCTTCGGAGGAACTGGCCACGCCGTCCACCGACGCCGCAATATGGCGCACCATCTGGTTGAGGTTCTGCTGCATCTGATGCAGGTTGCGCATCACACTGCCCTCGGCGCTGTTGCCCACCGGCACGTTGATGGTCAGGTCGCCCTGGGCGATATGGCTCAACACACGCGCGGCTTCGTCCGGCTCGCCGCCCAAAGGACGGATCACGCTGCGGGTGACGATCACGGCGGCAGTCACCACCAACGCCACGCACAGCAAAAGCAGCCCGATCATGTTGCGTCGGGCGTCGTCGTACAGCGCCTGCGCGGCCTGCTCACGCTCGGCGAACAAACGCCCCTGCATGGCCATCAACGCGTCCAGGCTCTTGAACACTTCAAGCTCGGCCGGCACCACCTGCTGCTTGAGCTGGGCCAGGCCCTGCTCGCGGGCGCCTTGCTTGATCAGTGCCTGCACCTGCGTGAACGCCGCCACGTAGGTTTCACGATGGGCCTTCAAGGTCGCATAGGCCGCCTTGCCTTCGGCGGTATCGAGCAGCGGCTCCAGGATGGCGAACGCCTGGGTGATGCGCTGCCGAGTGGTGCCAATGGCGTCCTGGGCCTGCTGGTTGTCCTGGTCAATCAGCAGGTCGCGGGTGTTGCGGCCGTTATCGCGCACGCCGGTGGCGATCACCATGATCGGCGCGATTTTGGGCCAGTCCTGCTGCACAATCTGTTCGGATTGTTGCTTGAGGGTTGCCAGGTCGTGCAAGGCATAGAACACCAAACCGACCAGGGCCAGCGGCGCAATCGCGAAACCGATGACAATGCGTTGTGCCGTGGTTAACTGCTTCATTCTGAACATTCCTTGATGAAAACCTGCCCACCATGGGCAGCATCGATAAAAACCGGCTGAGGGTGCGGGTCACCCTCGCAATACAAAAGCGGGAAACAACTCGCGCAGACGGCCCCACAACTCCGGCAACGCGGCCTGTGCCGGGGCACTCGGCAGTTGCGTATCGAGCATGCTGGCGGTGCGCACCCTCTGCACGGCAAAGCGCTGCACACCACGGGCCTGCAAACGTTGGGCCAGGAGCAACAGGCGCGGTGGGTCGATCAGGTGCCAATGCACAGTGGTGCGGCATTCCTACTTCACGCCGCTGGCGAGCAAGGTGTCGAGGCTGCGCCAGTTGGCGGCGCCGCTGCCCTTGACCTGGGTGATCGACTGGCAGTCTTCGGCCAGGGCCTTGACGTCAAACCCGACACAATCGGCATGGCGCAAGGTATGGGCAAACCCCGCCGGCTTGATCCCAGCACTGTGCAAGCCGATGTGAAAACCCATCGCGCGCACACCCCGGTAACTGCCAACGGGACATTCAGCAACCAAGCCACGCGTGCCGCCAGCCACAGCGCGGCCAACACCGCCAATGGCCCCCGCTGAGGCCGGGGCGACCGGTCCAGGTCTGCACTGCCGTCAGCAGGAACCCGGCGATGATCGCCAGGCCGGCGCCGAACAGCACCAGCAACACCCAGGGCATCAGCACCTTGGCG
This sequence comes from Pseudomonas sp. FH1, assembly GCF_000510895.2. NCBI lineage: Bacteria > Pseudomonadati > Pseudomonadota > Gammaproteobacteria > Pseudomonadales > Pseudomonadaceae > Pseudomonas > Pseudomonas sp. FH1. Next base: position 13,212 of record NZ_AOHM01000092.1, on the reverse strand, counting down.
CGCTGGCCGACGCCCTGCTCTACCCGCACCATTACCCGTGCGGGGAGTTGATGGTGCAGTCGCGCCAGGATCAGCACTTCGAAAAACACCGTGCCGATAAAGATCAGCGCGGCGAACAGATGGGCCAGCAGAAACAGCAGGTAAAGCATGGTGGCCTCGCAGGTCGCGTCGAGGCTCCAGTGTGGTCGGCCTGACGCTGCCAAACCTTGATGCCGATCAAGCTAAACGCGCACGCCGAGCATGCCGGCGGTAATGACCAGTGTCACCAGCACACCGATCCCGATCACCGTCCAGGTCAAGGTCGCGCAACGTGTTTCGCTCACCCCATGGTTGCGCAGTACCCCGCGCAAACCGCAGGCCAGGTGCGCGATCAGCAGGAACACCGCCAGGGAGTAATGCGGCACCAGGCGGATGCTCCAGGCATCGGCCAGCAAGCCCACCGGTTCAGCCACGGCCCACGCGTAATCGGTGTCGGTGCCGAAGTAGCGCGCCAGGGTGAACACTGAGTTGATATGAGAGGCGATAAACAGCGCCAGGTAAGCGCCGGAGGCCGTCTGCAAGGCATCCAGCAGGTCGGCGCGCTGCTGGGTCCTGGGGCGGATCAGCACCAGGCCGCTGAGTATCTGGAAGAAGAACGTGACAATGATGATCGGTTCCAGCCAGCCATTGCGGTAGACCCCGCGCAACACCTCCATCACCGCCCGATGCGCATCGCTGCCCAGCACGCCGAACAGATGGTTGAACAGATGCGGCGCCAGGAACACCAGCAGGATCGCCACCGACGCAATGCCATGGGCAACCCGCAGCTTGACGTAGGTACGCGCGTGCCGACTGAAATCAATGCTCGGCAATGTGCTCGACACCATCGAGAAGTAGGCGATCAACGCCAGCCACAGGCCGCTCCACACCCAGAGGTCATGGCCATTGATCTTCATCAGGTACAACAACACGCCCATCAACGTGTAGGCCGGCGGCGCGGCCACCGCCAGGCAGGCCAGGCGCCGTGCAAGTACCAGCCGTGCCGTCATCACCGGCTGTATGCCTGTGACGAAAACGCAGTAGAACGCCAGCACCGGCACCGCATAGGCACTCAACATCAACGCCAGCGTCACCGGCGCGCCAGCCTCGGCGACATGGGCCTGGTTGCTCCATTGCAGCGCCCAGGGGTAATAGAGCGCGGCAGCGAATGGCAGCAGCCAGAGCCATTCGAGCCGGGTGTGGGTGAGCTTTTGTACGCGTGACATGACAACGTCCTTACTCATGGATTTTCCCTCGCGACCCTACGGGCTGGCCCGCGGGAAACCCAGGTCCAATCCCACGCTTTTTGCCTACTCCACTGCGCTAGAGCAACGGGATGCTGTAGCTGACGATCAACCGTGTCTCGTCCTTGTCGGCCGTGTCGTTACCGCGCAGTACCGCGCTGCGCCATGTAAATCCCAGGCCTTTCAAGGTGCCGGTGGGGATCACGTAATCCAGGCGCAAGTCGCGCTCCCATTCACTATTGTCGCGGCTCGCGGTGCGGATATGGCTGCCGTGCAGGTAGGTCACGCTGGAGCGCAGCCCCGGCACGCCAAGGCTGGCAAAGTCATAGGCGTAGCTGCCAACGGTGGCCTGCTCACCGGCATTCACGAACTTCAGCGACTGGGAATTGGTGATCAGGTACAGGGAGCGGCCCTGGCCCTGGTTGATGTGCGGGAAGTCACTTTGCCCGCTGGTTTTCTGGTAGCCGAGGCTCAGCGAGTGCCCACTCAAGGCATAGGTGAACATCGCGCTCCACAGGCGGTTGTCGACCTTGCCCGCATTGACGCCCGGACCGTAGTAACCCGAGCTGACGTAACCTTCGCCGCGCCCGGCAGCGCTGCCATTCTTGCCGTCGGCGGTGCTGTAGAAATACCGCAGGTCGCTCTTGAGTTGGCCCACCGGCAGTTGCCAGTTGTGCACCAAACCGAGGAAATGCTGCTGGTAAAAGTTCTCGAGGCTCGCGTAGTAGTACTGCACCTGCAACTGCTTGCTGACGGCGTAGTCCACACCGCCGTAATAGAACTGGTTGCTCGCCTTGCCTTTGATGGGGTCGTTGGCACCGGCAATCGACAGGCCTTGGCCATTGCTGGAGTTACGGTCCATCACCTGCTCGATCTTGCCGGCAATCAGGTTGACGTCCTTGAAATCCCTGGACTCCACTTGATACCCCCGGAAGGTCTGGGGCAACAGGCGACCGTCTTCGGTGGTCAGGATGGGCAGCTTGGGCATCAGGCTGCCGGCCTTGAGTTGGGTCTGGGCGATCCGCATCTTGCCGGTGACGCCGGTCTTGCTGAAGTCATGGGCAGCCTTGCCATCGTCCAGCGGGAAGACGCTGCCGGGGGTGTTGTCTGCGCCGGCCTTGCCCGCCCGGCCCGAAGCGTCCAGGCGCAAGCCGTACCATTCTTGCAGATCCACGCCCAGGCCGACCGTGCCCTCGGTGAAACCCGACTGGTAATTGAACATGAAGGCCTGGCCCCACTCCTTGTCCGAGGCGGCCTTGGCGTTGCGGGTGTCCTGGTTGTAATAGAAATTGCGCAGGTCGAGGCTGGCTTTGCTGTCGTCGATAAAACCCGACGCAGCCGCCTGCTGCGCGGCGCCGAGGGAGACGGCGAGCGCCAGGCAAGTCTTGTGGTTCATGAAGGCTCCGAGAAGTGATTGAGGCGATCCCGCCGGCGCCCTGTTTTTTTGTCGGCCAGGTGCGGCGGCATTCAGCGGGAGCGCGCACGGTATAGGGTTGGGGCACAGGGAAAAAGCCGGCAAAACTGCCAATCACTTTTTCAGTTTGGGTAACAATCCGGCGAACGGCGAGCGTGTATCCAGCAGCGAGGTGCGGATGAAATGCAGATAGCTTTCCACCCGGCGCAACGCCGAGGTTTCGAAGTGCGCCTCGAACGGTTCTACGCTGTGCTGCACACACTCGATCGCCTGTTCCACGGCGGCCAATGCACGCCGCCATGGCTTATGCTCCGGCTTCAGGAACAGGCGAACCAACGCCCGCCCCATGCTGCGCACTGCTTGGCGCCAAGCGGTGGACTCGGCGTAGCAGGCCAGCGTCGGCAGTTGCGCCTGTTCGCGGCGCAGCTCGATAATCGCGTGGCCCACGTCCAGCACCACAAAGGTCCAGCGCAGCAGGCGGTGTTGCACCTGGGGCTGGCCGGCCGACAAGCCATGGGCCTGGTTCAAGAGATCACGCGTGCCGCTTTCGAAGCCTGAGCCCAGCGCCGGCAAAGGCGCGTTGATGGCGAACACGACGCGGCGGCGCAGGTCCTGTTCCAGCCGACGCCACAACCACGGACTGTTGGGCGGCAGGATGATCGCCCCGGCTGCCGCGCACACCAGCATGCCAAACACCATGGCGAGGTAGTCGTTGATCAGGCCATAAGGGTTGTAGAGCGTGGGGTTGCCGGGTATCGAACTGGTGCCGAAAAACACCAGCATGCCCAGGCCGTAGCCCGCCCATTGCGGCTTGGCCAGCAGAAACGAACCGAGCATGATCACCGGCGCAATCACCAGGCACAGCAAGGGGAACCCATCGATCTGCGGGTAAACGAAGAACACTTCGAAAATGCCGATCACCGCCGCTGCCAGCGTCCCGCAGGCAATCTGGAACGACATCCGCCGGGGGTTGGTGGAGAATGCTGACAGCCCCACCGTCAGCGCAGACACCAGGGTCATTGCCGCGCCGCTGGGCCAGGCGGTGGCGATCCACAGGGCACACAACACCAGCAATACCAGCGCTGCACGCAGGCCTGCCGCCACCGCCGCCAGCCAATTGGTCTGGGGTTGGAAAGTCTCGGCCCAGCGCTCACGCACGGGGTGATGGTCGGCCAGGGATGCATGGGTCTGGGCGTAGCGATGCAACTCGTCGGCAAAGCGATAGAGCAGCTCGCACGCTGTGTGAAAGTCCAGCCAATCGTCGGCGTGGGGATGGGCGCGCAACAGCTCGGCGCGCAGGTGACGGATCTGCATCGGCAACCCCTGCGTGTAGCGTTGCAGCCGTGCCGACAGGTGCGCCGCATCCAGGTCCGTCAGTACCTGGCCGGCGAACTGTTCCAGCACCTTGACCAACGCAACCAGGCCTGGGTCGACGGCGTTCAGCACTGCCGTGGCACCGCGCACCTGCAAGCGGTCCAGCAACTGATGCAGGGCATTGAAGCGTGTGGTGATGGCCATGAACTCGACATTGAGGCGATCAAGCCGGCCCTTGCGTCGGCGCAGTGCAGGGTCTTCGAACACGCTGACGCTGCGCAACCCTTCCAGGCCCACCGCTTCGGCAATGAAGCGCAGGTTGCTGGCCTCGAATGCCGCCTGATCGTGGCTGCCGCGCAGCCCACTCAGCACAAATGCGGCGAAGCGGCCGAAGCGCTGATAGAGGGTATTGCGCAGGGCGGCGCCTGCCGTATTGGGCAACAGCGTTGCGCTGACCAGGGTGGCGCACAACACGCCGAGGGTAATTTCCAGCACGCGCCAGACCGCCGCCATGAACACCTGCTCCGGGTGCCCCACCACCGGCAAGCCGACCATGACCGCCGTGTACCCCGCCAACACAAACCCGTAGGCACGAAAGTGACGATTGCGCGCCGCACCACATGAACACACGCCCACCCACAACGCCAGGCCAGTCAGGAACAGCTCGGTGCTCTGGGCAAACAGGGCCATCAACAGCACCATGAACGCCGACCCCACCAGGGTGCCGATTACGCGATAAACGCTCTTGGCCAGGACATGCCCGCTGAACGGCTGCATCACGATAAACACCGTGGTAATCGCGGTGCTGGGCTGCGGCAATTCCAGGCGCATCGCCAGCCAAAGCGCGAGGTACGACGCGATCAGCACCTTGAACAGGTAGACCCACATCACCCCATCGGTGCGCGCCCATTCCAGGAAACCCCGACGCCAGGGCAGCGCTGTCAGCCAGCGCGAAAAATCAGTGAGTGATGGCACGAAAAGACGACTCCCGACAAGCTGGCTGGCACACAAGGCCGGCGACTTTAGGCAGTTGTGCCAGGGTCGGTAAGTCATCCAGAACGTGAATGACTGTTACGCAAAACTCCACAATAAATAGCGTTTACAGCGCCCAGCGTCTTCATGTCACACTGGAAAAACTCGTCATCCCTGGTAAGCCCCGATGGACATTCTGCAGAACATGCGCATCTTCCGTTGCGTCGCCGAAGCCGGCAGTTTCACCAGCGCGGCCTTGCGCCTGAAGACCAACACCACCCACGTTTCGCGCTCGATCTCCAACCTGGAGGCCCACCTGCGCACGCGCCTGTTCAATCGCACCACGCGCCGCATTGCCCTCACCGAATCCGGGCAACGCTACCTGCTGCGGTGCGAGCAGATCCTGCATTCGATCGAAGAAGCCGAAGTGGAAGCCGGCGATGCCCACACCCGTCCTATCGGCCAGCTCAAGGTGCATTCGATGACGGGCATCGGCCAGCATTACGTCGTGGACGCCATCGCCCGTTACCGCCAACACTATCCGGACGTGACCTTCAACCTGAGCATGAGCAACCGTATGCCCGACCTGGTGCACGAAGGTTTCGACGTGTCCATCGTGCTGGCCATTGACCTGCCGGACTCCAGCCATGTTTCGCAAAAACTCGGGACGACCTACAGCATCGTCTGCGCATCGCCCTCCTACGTGAAGAATCATGGCATCGCGCAAGTTCCCAAGGACCTGCTCGACCACGCCTGCCTGCGTCTGGTCAGCCCCGTGATCCCCCTGGAGGACTGGACGTTCGACGGCCCCAACGGCAAGGAAAACGTCATCATCACCCACTCGCCGTTCCTGGTGGACTCGGTCGACGCGATGAAGACCGCGATCAGCAATGACATGGGTATCGGCATTCTGCCGGTGCACGCCGCGATCAAGGGCTTGCGCAGCGGCAGCCTGGTCCGCGTACTGCCCGACTACCGCCTGGAAGAACTCAGCCTGTACGCCATTTACCCTTCCCGGCATTACCTGGATGCCAAGATCAAGACCTGGGTGGAATACCTGCGCAGCTCTCTGCCGGAAGTGCTCGCCGACCATAAGGCCGTGCTGAAAACCCGCGTGCCGCTCAGCGTTGTCGAGTCATAACGACTACAGCTCGTCATTGCGACTACAAAACTCTGCAGTCAAAATGACCTGATTCATACTATCTGATTGATTTATCTAAAGTTATTAGCTGGCATGGTTCCTGATGGGTGTGAAGTGAATCTTCGACACTCACAGAGAGATCACCATGAGCAATGAATTCAACCAACGCCTTGCCGTCGTCACCGGCGCCAGTTCCGGTATCGGCCTGGCCGTGACCCAGCGCCTGCTCGAACGCGGTGCGAAGGTGGTAGCGATGTCGCGTCAATGGGGTGGGCTCGGCGAGCTGGCCGAGACGTTTGGCGAGCAGTTGTCGTGGCTCAGCGGGGATGTGACCAAGGCTGCCGACCTGGCACGCCTGGCGCAATTGGCAGCATCGATCGGCCCCGTGGATTGCCTGGTGCCAAACGCGGGGATTGCACAGCTGGCCGACGGGCTCGACCTGGCGGCGTTTGACCGACAATGGGCGGTCAACGGGGCCGGCGCGCTGAACACCCTGGGCAGCCTGCGCGGGCAGTTGGCAGCGCAGGCGTCGGTCGTGTTCATCGGGACGTTCCTGGAGCAAGTGACCTTTCCCGGATTGGCCGCCTACATTGCCTCAAAAGCCGCGTTGCGGGCCCAGGTTCGCACCCTTGCGGTGGAGCTGGCGCCCCACGGCATTCGGCTGAACATGGTCTCGCCCGGCCCGACCGCCACCCCGATCTGGAGCACGCTGGGGCTCAATGACGAGTCACTCGGCTCCGTGGCGAAGACAGTCAACGCAAGGCTGCTCGACGGGCAGTTCCTGGAGCCCGGCGCGGTGGCCGATGTGATCCTGTTCCAGCTGAGCCAAGGCGCACGCAGCGTATTCGGCCAGGACTGGGTGGTGGACGGCGGGTATACCTTGCGCTGATCACGCCCGTGCAGGCAGGCCCTTGGCACCACCGAATGCCAGGGCCTTCCAGGCGATCACCAGCAGCGACAACCCGGCAAAGACCAACCCGCAGCCAATCACCCCGGTGGTGCCGAAAGCATTGATGAACAGACCGCCCATGGAGGCGCCGATCACCACGCCGGCATTTGCCGACGACACGTAAAGGCTGGTCGCGAACTCATGCGCCTGGGGTGCCGAAGACGTGAGCCAGACTTGCGTGACGACCAGGCCGCAGGTGTGCGCCGCGCCCCAGAGCAACACGATCACACTCATCGACCCCCACGACAGGCTGCCAAACCCATACAACACCAGGTACGCCACCGCCAACACCACCGGATACCCCACAGCGGTCACCACCAGGTGTCGACTGAGCACACGCCCCACCAGCAGATTACCGACCACGCCGCCGATGCCAAAGATCACCAGCATCAGGCTGATGGTCTGGCCGTCCATGCCGACCTGGGTCTTGAGGTATTCGGCGGCGTAGCTGTACACCGAAAACATCGTGCTAAATACCAGCACGGTGGCAATGATCGCCAGCCACACCGAGAGGCTGCGCAGCACGGCCAGTTGCTTGCCGAAACTCAACGGCGCCGCGCGCGCATGATCGGGCAGTTTGATCCACACACCCAACGCCGCCACTGCCGTCGCCAGTGCACAAAAATAGAACGAGGCTTCATAGGAAATACGCGCGCCCACCCAGGTGGTCAACGGCACGCCCAGCACCAGCCCGAGGGTGGTACCCACTACCGCCAAGGCCGTGGCATGGGCCGCGCGCTCCTTGGGGTACAGCGAGACCGCCGTGGAAAATGCCGCAGCAAAAAACACCGGGTGCAGCATGGCTGGGATCACGCGCAGCGCCATCAGCGTTTCGAAGTTCGGCGCGAACGCCGACAACACACTGCACACCGAGAACCCCAGCAATGCCCCCACCAGGATCTTCTTGCGCGCCAGCCGCGAGGCCAGCAACACCAGGAACGGCCCCAGCACCGCGACGATCAACGCAAACAAGCCCATTAACCACCCCGCCTGGGACACGCTGATACCGAAACGCTCGACGATCATCGGCAAAATGCCCACCACGCCAAACTCCAACGTGTACAGGCCGAACAACCCAAGAATGAGGTAGATCACGGGCTGACCTCGATCACCACTTTGCCGAAAGCGCCACGCTGCAAATGAGCGAAGGCTTGAGGCACCTCGGTAAACCGGTAGGTGTAGTCGATCACCGGGGCAAGGGTGTGTCGATCCACCATGCGGATCAGGTCTTCAAGGGCGCGGCGCGGGCCCACGGCCACGCCGACAATGGATGCGCGCTTGGCCAGCAGGCTCATCAGCGGCGCGCTCAACTGGTCACTCTCCAGCAAGCCGATCACCGAGATACGCCCGCCGTTGGCCACCGCTTGCAGTGAGCGCGCCAGGTTGTCGCCGCCGCCCATTTCCAGCACATGCTCGGCACCGCGTCCGCCGGTGAGTTCCAGCACTGCGGTGTGCCAGTCCGGCACGCGCCCACGGTGGATGCCATGGGTCGCGCCCAACCCAACGGCACGCGCAATTTTGTCATCGCTGCTGCTGGTGATGATCACGCGGGCGCCGTGGGCCGCCGCCAGTTGCACGGCAAACAGCGACACGCCACCGGTGCCTTGCACCACGACGGTCTGGCCGGCGTGCAGGTGGCCGAGTTCAACCAGGGCCATCCAGGCCGTCAACCCCGCCACCGGCAAGGTACTGGCTTGGGCAGCGCTCAGCGAGCGTGGCGCCAGTACGCACCACTCGGCGGGTGTGGCCACGTACTCGGCGAGCATGCCGGGGATCGGACCGCCTTGAGGCGGTGCCTCGGCCCAGGACAATGGCTGGCCATCGACCCAGCCGGCAAAGAAGCTCGACAGCACCTGGTCGCCCACTTTGAAGCGTTGCACGCCCTCGCCCACCGCCACCACCGTGCCAGTCATGTCCGAGGCCGGGGTGAAGGGAAATTGCAGGCTGGCGCCCATGCCGTTTTCCGCCACTTCGGCATCACGGTAATTGAGCGATACCGCCGCAACGCGCACCAGCACTTCCCCGGCCTTGGCGACCGGTCGCGGCACGCGGGCCAGGTGCAAGGTGTGAAGACCAAAGCTCGGGATTTCCCAGCGCTGCATCATGTCGGTCATGTTCAAGTCTCTCGTGAAGGATTTGGCGCAAGGATAAGAACCGCGCTTCACGGGATTAAGTAGGGGCGGGCTCCTGTGTCTGCGGAGCTTTCATTCCGCAATGCCGGCAATTGCGCTAGGGTAGCGGCACTTCCCGTCGCCAATCGGTGCATCGATGGACAGCCTCACCACCCTGAATGCCTTTGTGCAGGTCGCCCACACCCACAGTTTTGTCGGCGCCGGCCGTGTGCTGGGCATTACTGCATCGGCGGTCGGCAAGAGCGTGGCGCGGCTGGAGGAACGCCTGGGCGTCCGGCTGTTTCACCGCAGTACGCGCAGCGTGACCCTGACCGCCGAGGGCGAACTGTTCCTGGAGCGCAGCCGGCGCATCCTGCTGGAGATCGAGGAAGCCGAGGCGGAGTTGTCCCAGGTCAGCCAGGCGCCCCGTGGCCGTCTCAAGGTCAGCCTGCCGCTGGTGGGTCATCCGTTTCTGCCGGTACTGGCCGACTTCAAGAAGGACTATCCCGACGTCGAGTTGGACCTGAGCTTCACCGACCGCCGCGTGGACGTGGTGGAAGAAGGCTACGACGCGGTGCTGCGCAGCGGCGAAGCGCCGGACTCGCGCTTGAGCTCACGGCTGGTCGGGGACTACCGGATGATCGTCGTGGCAGCCCCTGCCTACCTCGCCAGCCGAGGCACGCCTGGGCACCCGAGTGACCTGGCCGCGCACAGCTGCATCCTGTTCCGCTTCCCCAATACCGGCAAGTTGCAGCGCTGGCCGCTGCGCCAGGACGGCGTCGAGCTGGACATACAGTTGCCCGCCGCGATGATCTGCAACAACCTTGAAGCCAGGGTGTGCTTTGCGCGCCAGGGCATTGGCCTCGCTTACTTGCCTGACTTTGCCATACGTGAATGGCTCGAAAGCGGCGAGTTGGTGCAGGTGCTGCACGACTGCACCGAGCGTGGCAGCTTTCGCATGATGTGGCCATCGAGCCGGCACCCGTCGCCCAAGCTGCGCGTGTTTATCGACTTTCTCAAGGCGCGGCTGTTTGCCTGATCAGGCGTGGTCAAACCGCTCACGCGCATGGCGAAATTCATCGCCTTTTTCCACCACCCAGGTCCACAGCGGGATCATATGCACCAGCAGTTCCGTACCCAGGCTCGACAGCTCGTATTCGACCCTCGGCGGTACTTCGCGAAAATCATGGCGCAGCACTAAACCGTCACGTTCCAGCTGGCGCAAGGTGCGAGTCAGCATGCGTTGGGTCACACCCTGCATGCGCCGGCCGATCTCGGCATGACGCAGGCGCCCGCTCACCCCCAACACATGCACTATGCCCAAGGACCAGCGGTTTCCCGCGTGGGTCAGCACCTCGCGCTTGAGGCCATCGTCGTCGGCGCTGAGGGCGTCGCAGGCGGCTTGCGAGCGGCGGATGATCTCGTCGTTATCCATGGAAGAGCCTCGGTATCACGGGTGTGCCTTCTTATGCGCAACGATTAATTCTGCAAGCATGCCACGACTTTCCACACAGACGGAGCCTCCTATGACCCCCTCTTCTCTCCTGGTACTCGGTGCCGGCGAACTGGGCATGGCCGTGTTGCACGCACTGGCCGAGCTGGCCGAACCCCGCACCACACGCATCGCTGTGCTGCTGCGCCCCGCCAGCCTGCACTCGGCGGCGGCCAACACCCTGCGTGAGCGCGGTGTAGAGCTGGTCGCCGGCGATCTACAGAACGATAGCCAACGTGCGCTCGCCGAACGGTTTGCGCCTTTCCACACTGTGATCTGCTGCACCGGTTTCGCCGCCGGCCCCGGCACCCAACGCAAGCTGGCGCGCGCGGCCATTGAAGGCGGCGTGCAGCGCTATGTGCCGTGGCAATTCGGTGTGGACTACGACGTGATCGGTCGCGGCAGCCCGCAAGACACGTTCGACGAACAGCTGGATGTGCGCGACCTGCTGCGCGGGCAACAGGCCACGCAATGGCTGATCATTTCCACCGGCATGTTCACCAGTTTTCTGTTCGAGCCGTCATTTGGCGTAGTCGACCTGGCGCAAAACCGCGTGCATGCCCTGGGCGACTGGGACACCGCCGTCACGGTCACCACACCGGAGGATATCGGCCGGTTGACCGCGCGCATCGTGCTGGCCGAACCGGCGCTGAGCAATCAGGTGGTGTTCACCGCCGGCGACACCCTGACTTATGGGCAATTGGCGGACACCGTGGACGCCACCCTCGGCCTGCAACTCCAGCGCGAAGCCTGGTCGGTGCCGATGTTGCTGGCCGAGTTGGCCCAGGACCCCGACGACAACCTGAAGAAGTACCGCGCCGTATTCGCCCAGGGCAACGGCGTGGCCTGGGACCCCGCCGTGACTTTCAATGCCGGGCAGCGCATTGCGGTGACAGACGTCGAGCAATGGATCCGACAGCACCTCAAGGCACCGACGACCACCCACTGAAACCACCCGACGCCTTTAACGGGCACCAGGCGAAATCCCAGGGAGACGGCGGTAACGCCTGCGGTTCGGCCCCGAAAAAGCGGGGGTCTTTCCAATCGACAACCCGTGACGCCTGCCAGGCCAGGGCCACTCCCTGGGCCTGGCTTGCGTCCGTATTGACCCAGCGCGCGGCAGCCGCCGCCATGAACGCCTCGATCGGTTCGTCATCGATCTGCGCCCGGTACGGCGAACCCAGCAGCCAACGGCAGACATTCAGGTGATAGGTCCAATCCAGCGGCGGCCGGTGGCGATAAGCCCAGGTCATGAAGCTGCGGAACAGGTTCAATCCTTCAGGCGGATCCAGCTTGAGCAGCGCCGGGCAGATATCGAACAGGGTGTGCCAATACGGCAACAACCGCGCATCCAGGTGCACGAAGTTGCGGGAATTACTCGGGTATTCAGGCGGTGCCGGTTCCGCGTGCAGGCGGCGGGACGCCTTGCTGACCAGGCGGCTGGCGCCTGCGGGCAACAGGTGGTTCATGAAACGCACTCACTGTCATGACGAGGGAATGCCTCCCGATCACGGGAGGCCCAAGGCATACGTCAGAATGCGGGGGAAGCGCGGGGGTTGGCCGACGGCCAGGAATAGCGCGGCGGCGCCTTGTTGCGCCGCTCATGAGCCGGGCGCGGGGTTTGTCCCAGGCCGAGCAACCAGGCCAGGCCGACCAAAAACACCAGGGCGACCGTCAAGGCGTTGCAGACCGGGCAGGCAAAGTAGTTCGAGATGTTGCTGGAAGACGGGCTGCCCAACCCTTTGTCGGAAAGTGGCGCTGGCTTGCCGTCCACCGAACAGAACGCCCCGCCGATGCCATTCAGCTCCTGGCCCATCATCTGCCCATGCCCCAAACCGCAGACGAACAGGTTCATCAGCACGCAGAAGTACAGGGCCCAGGCAATCAGGGAACGGTCGGGGTGGCTCAATTTCATGGCGGCGACTCTACCACCAGAGCCGCCCAAGGATGAAGTGTCGCAGGCCCCTGTGGCAGAACGTCGCAGATTACGTGCACTTCCCAGGGTTGGTAGACTGGGCGCCCTCAAAGCCTGACGTATTGATCCAGAGCAATGCAGGCGTTTCACAGGATGCACAGTTGATGAGTACCTTATTCACCCGCCGCAAAGTGCTGACCGGAATGGGCCTGCTGGGCCTGGGCAGCCTGCTGGGCGGCTGTGACTACAGCCCCAAGCTGAACTTCAAGTACGGCAAGGACCTGAGCGACAAAATCATGGGCCGCACCTTCAAGCTCAAGAACACCGACGGCGAAACCGTCACCTTGAGCTCGTTCCGTGGCCTGATGCCGGTGGTGTTCTTCGGTTTCACCCAATGCCCGGCCGTGTGCCCGACCACCCTGGCGCGCGCTGCGCAGGCCAAGAAGCTGATGGGCCGCGACGGCGAAATCATGCAAGTGGTGTTCATCACCCTGGACCCGGAACGCGACACCCCCGAGATTCTCGACAAGTACGTCAAGGCTTTCGATCCGAGCTTCGAAGCGCTGTACGGCACCCCGGAAGAAATCGCCGTGGCCGCCAAGGAGTTCGGGATCTTTTATGAAAAGATCCCCGCCGGCGACA
>NZ_AOHM01000091.1:0-7495 GCF_000510895.2 Pseudomonas sp. FH1 | reverse complement strand
TATGGCTCAGCAGTCGAAAAATAGCGGCCTACTTCAGACCATCCCTAAAGTTCAATCAGAAGATATTGCTGATCGCCTCTCTGGTGATCATGACAGTGTTTTGCGCATTTACGGTGTTGAATGACTTTCGCCTGCGTGACGACAATGCGCAGAAAATCGAACAGAACACTCGCGCGCTCGCTGCATCCATGGCACATGATATTCAGAACTGGCTCGATGGCCGACTTACGCTAATGAAGAGTATCGCGGAGCTGATGGGTGAGGACCCTCAGCGCCAAACATTTTGTCCAAGTTACAAAACAAGGTGCTGATGGATCAGTTCATCGCGGCGTATGTAGGCAACCGTGATGGCAGCTTTCAAATTTATCCGCCGCGTGAGATGCCTGTTGACTACGACGCCCGGCAGCGGCAGTGGTACAAGGACGCTATCGCCAACGGCTCAGCCATGACCGAGCCCTACGTTGGCGTGGGGATCGATTACAGGATCATCACCCAGGCGGTGGTCATCCCTTCGGGGCAGCAGACACTGGGCGTATTGGGTGCCAGCCTGAAGATCGAGACGATTTCCCAAACCCTCAATGCCCAGGTGTTCGACGGTAACGGTTATGCCTTTCTGGTGAGCAAGGCGGGGAAGATCCTGGTTCACCCTGACAAAGCGCTGATTGGTAAAACCCTGGCCGATCTATTTCCGGGCAACAGCCTGGCGCTGGACGACCGACTGGCCGAAGCCCAGTCTGCTGACGGCATGAAATTCACCCTATTCTCACCGGTCAAAGGCCTGCCATCGCAGGATTGGTACATCGGCATCGTGCTGGACAAGCAAGCGGCTCTGGCCAGTGTCTCCGCATTCCGCAATTCGGCAATCATCGCGACCATCGTTGCGGGCCTTGCCACGTTGCTGCTACTTGGCTTGCTCATTCGCGTGCTGATTCGGCCTCTGCATTCGATCAGCCACGCTATGGAAGACATTGCCCAGGGCGATGGCGACTTGACCCGTCGGCTGTCGATATTGTCGAAGGACGAATTCGGCCAACTGGCCGTGAGTTTCAATCGCTTCGGTGATCGGATTCACGCCTCAATCAGCGAGGTCTCGTCGACCACGCATGCCTTGGGTGAGGCGACGCGCCGGGTGCTGTCGGCGTCCAATTCCTCGATGGAAAAATCGGAATACCAGTCGGGCTACACCACCAGCGTGGCTGCCGCCATCGAACAGCTGGGTGCAGCGGCGCAGGAGATCGCTTCAAGCGCTTCGGCCGCCTCCAAAGGCGCGTCCAACGCCAGGTTGCAGATCGAGTCGAGCTGCGAGCTTGTGGAGAACACCGTCACCGCCATGAGCGGCCTGCAGGAAAATATCCAACTAACCCGCTCGCAGATCGAAGACCTCAACGCCAAAACCGTCGACATCGGCAAAGTCCTGGAAGTTATTTCGACGATTTCCGCAAAGACCAATCTGCTGGCACTGAATGCGGCTATTGAGGCCGCCAGGGCCGGAGAGGCGGGACGCGGCTTTGCGGTGGTGGCGGACGAAGTCAGAAGCCTTGCGCACCACACCCAGAACGCTACCGAAGAAATTCGCCAAGTCATCGACGCGCTACAGGCAGGCGCCACGCAGGCTTCCCGAACAATGCTGCAAAGCAATGAAATTGGCAGCCAAAGCGTGCTCGTAGCGAAACAGGCTGGGGCAAGCCTGGTAAAAGTCGTCTCAAGCATCGGTGAGATTGATGAGATGTGCCTCACCGTCGCAGCAGCGACTGAGGAGCAAACAACTGCCGTCGATCAACTGACCCGCGATGTGCATGAGATCAGCCAGCTGACTCGCCAGACCACTGATAATCTCAGCGCGACCCTCATAGCCTGTGCAGAGCTGGATTCTGAAGCTGGGCGACTCAGAAGTGTGGTCGATACTTTCAAGTTGTAGCCGACGAAATGCAGGTGATTTGGGGCTGCGGTATGCCCCCTCAGCCGATGGTAAAAACTTCACGCCCGCCTCTGGGCATCACCCATGCCCCGACTGCATGCTGGTAGCGGATGTGTGCAGTAGCGCTTTGTAAATAAGAGCGGGCTCGCGTGGAATAGTAACGTGAGCCTCGGATTAGTCTTTTCTCAACCTGATATGGAAGCGACGGACAGCAATGAACACTGCTCAGCTATCGATTCAACAGTACATAAAAGCCAAAGATGGTAATCGCCCACATTTGTTAGACCAGGCCTTTGCGTCAGACGCGATACTGGAAATGGTCGTGCACACCGGATCTATCTCATTTCCACCCCACGTTGAAGGCATTGGACCTATCGGCGATGTGCTGGTCAGGAGATTCGGCCAGACCTTCGAAAACGTCTATACCTTTTGCTTAGGGCTTCCACCTGAACCGCAGGCCAAAACATTCCAGTGCAAGTGGCTGGTCGGCATGTCCGACAAGAGCTCCGGCGAGGCCCGAGTGGGTTGCGGCCTATATGAATGGCAGTTCAGCTCCGAGTCGGGGCTTGTAGAGAGGCTCACTATCACCATTGAGCATATGAAAACCCTACCAACGACTGATCTGCACTGCATCATGAAGTGGGTATCGCATTTGGATTACCCATGGTGCAACACGGAAGCGTTAGTGAACAATTCTCCTGACATAGAGACGCTTGAAGAGGTGATCCAGTACGTTACAGCCAATACTCCAACCTGCACTTCGCAGGCGTAAGGGCTAAACAGTCAGTGGTATTCAACTGCATCGTTATATCCCGGCGAATGCCGTTGTTACGGTTGGCCTGCAGAACAAGACGGGCGAATCTTTCGACATCACAAATTTAATATTTTTCCTGACGCCCAATAAGTCCAGCTTTGCCACGGGCGCCATATTTACTGTCAATGGCGGTTAAAGTTAAAGCAGTGTGATCGCACCGCCGGCGCCGGCGCGTTGCCATGGCAGGCCCAACACCAGAGCCTGGAGTTGTTCGGTATCCAACTCCATTTCAGAGCCTTGGCGAATGCCTGGCCAATGGAACTTGCCTTGGTTCAAACGCCGAGCTGCCAGCCAGAACCCGAAGCCGTCATGCACCAGAACTTTCATGCGCGTGGCGCGGCGGTTGGCGAACAAATAAGCACAGTGCGGCTTCGCCGCACCAAACACCGCGATCACTCTGGCCAATGCCGTCTCGGTACCGGCGCGCATGTCCATCGGCTCGGTGGCGAGCCAGATGGAATCGATGCGGATCATCGCAGCAAGTCTCGAAGAAAGGTCGCGCAGGCGGCAGCACTTTCGGTCGGCCAGTTCACTTTGACGGTGCCGCGCGGGTGCTGGATCTCAACGCAGATATTCGATGATGCTGGATGGGAGTTTGCCCCGGCCAGCGGCATGGCTAAGGGAATAAATGCAGGTGGCAGCGCCGTGCTTTTCTGCGCATGCAGCCGAATCCATTTGTGGACGAGGTTTGCGTTGAGGCTATGGCTGAGCGCGATGCTGGCAATCGAAGCGCCGGGCTGGGCACACTCTTGAATGACTTGGGCTTTGAAGGACTTGGAATAGGAACGGCGTGTTGGCTGCATGAAATACCCGCTTAAAAGGCTAGAACTGGCGCCCACTTAAATTTAAGTGCACACCATGTCTTGGCTTTGCGGGGCTGGGTAGATGACTTGGCCGGACGGTTACTGGTCAAGTCGAATGCAAACGGTTGGTCAGCACGGATGCAAACGAGTGGTCGGTGGCAATGCAAATGGGTGGTCAAGTCCATGCAATTACGCATCAGCTGCAATGTTGTAGGTCAATGCGTCCATTCATGGCCTTCACCAACAATCTGGTGCGATTCGCTGATGACAATGAGCGATTTACCGCGATGCACTAGGCAGAAACTAGATACGAGGTCAGCGTCGACTCCGACGGCGGATGTTATGTCGCCAAGCGTGCCGATCCAGACATATCGCTGGGTTTCAAGGCAAGCCAAGTAGTAGCCGATAGGCATAGCATTACTCCATAAATAAAATTACGAATCCCAAGCGCCCTGTAGCTATAGAGGGGGTCGCAGCAGCAGGGCGTGATCTCAACCAATATGAGCGTTTGCCTTGCCCATTCACTAGGGTGTTTGCTGTCGATTGATGGCGGGTAGAGGACGGGATAGGAACTGTTCATCCAAGCCCCGGCTGTAAGCGTTGTAGGCCCACCGCACAAATTGTTCGAGCAGTCGATCATTCTCCATTTGCAGGCGTTGATTCTCACCTTCCAAACGTGCGATTCGGTCGTTTGTCACTTGTGACTCTGGGCTTATGGCCTTCTTCCCCCCAACCGAAATCGAAAGTGTTTTTTTACGTAGAGTGAACGCGTCCCTAATCCGTTCATGTTTATGAAGCGCCTGACGCGTATAGGTCCCACGCAAACGGCGAGCGACGCTTTGGATTAGCAGGTCCCAAGTCAATTTTCCAGACCAGCCATCAAGGATCGACACGATCTGTTCTATAGCAACAGGGGTAAGGTTTCTCGAACGAGACATTACAGGTCCTTAGACTCTATGCGTGGCACATTTTGATCTTCAATGGTCGGGCCTTGAAGTTCACGCGCATTCACAATTTGATGATGGGCCAGTAACTGTTCCAATCTTGACGCGGGTACGACCCCACGCGGCTGGATAATCGCGTTCGCAGCAACGGATGAGTCCTCAAAAATGGCACACAGGTCATTCAGTCGTTTAAGGGTCAGAGTCTGGTGTTCGACCCAACGGTTGGCACCAAACGCCTCCTCGCCCAGCGCTTCTAAGGCTTTCGCGAGGAGGACCTGGGTTTCCTGACGATGCTGACGTATAGCCTGCTCTCGGACCACATCACCTTTAATGCACACATGCTCATCACAATTAAGGCAATCTCGATAGAGCTGACATGGCAGCATGGAAAAATCGTGTAGGCAATATCCCAGATCCGTTGTATGGGCGGTCACGATCTTCAGCGCTGCAAACTGATCCCGTGCAATCAAACTACTTGGCGGAATACTCGCCACATGTCCAGCTGACTTTTCCGGATCACCTAAAGCGGACCTGGCGAGCGCTAACACATCCCTATCGGATTGGTGGTCATAGCACCTGTTTTGTCCAACCTTGGCTCGACCGCTCCATTTGGCGATGTCGAGTTGCGACAACCCACCCATCTGGGCTACGGTGTTTAAATAGTGGCGGAATTGATGCGTTGTGATTTTCATTGGACTGCCATCTAATTCACGATAACCGAAGCGATCAAAAATATTGAGCGCCATTCGCGAACTGGACAATTGCTTCTGAATATAACCGGTGTCTGGTAAGACGATTACCCCACGGTAGGTTCCCCACGCCTCGGTTAATTCATTCAGGCGCGTCAAGCAAAGCGCTTCACTGTACTTCAGGTTGTTCTTCTGGTCCGCCAGCGGGAAGTTGACTGGCAGCATAGAGATGATCGCTCGCTCAATGTCCGCGAACAGAAATCTCGGGGCATGTTTTTTTTGAGGATCATAAGGAATGTGTTCAACGATCCCCTGTTTCCTGCACCATTCGGTCCCACGTGCGGCTTGATTGCCATTGGGTGGCGGAGTGAGAAAAACAATCGCACTCACCTGTTCTGAACTTATTAGCGTCCTCCCTCGAAGCGCCTCCAATTCCGCTGGTAAATAAATGGCATCAGGATGTGCCTCATACCACCGTGCTACGTACCGCGCGGGTATAGAAATGCTCCTGAGTTTACTCACCGCCTCTCGAGCAACACTGGCCATGGATTGCACCACCCATTTGACTTGTGCCTTCCCTCCCTTTGAAGGGCGCCAGCGCAATCCATACAGTTGTTGATTTGTTTTTGCATCGAACTCCTCCACTTCGCACTGTATTGAAATGGATAGCGCCTCATTAATGCGACTCGGCGCCGACGCCAGCAACGCACATACACAGGAAGTGAAGACGTCGCCTAGCTTCTCGGCCGCTCCGAAGATTTCGGCAATCGCCTCTAACGAGGCCGACGAGGGCAGACGGGCCTGACGCGATGCATCAAACTCCGGCCCAACGCGGCGCTCGAAGCTCGTTGGCGCCCGAAGCGGGTTTTGCCATTGAATAGGCACAGTGCAGAGCTGATGCTCGACAAGAAACTGCGAAATACGCTTGAGCTCTACACCGGCGAAATAAGCAGCGGAGGTTTGATAACGCTCATTAAGTATTGCGCACGCGCGATTAAAATGCCCCAGACCGGCCTTGATAGGCGTGACACAATTCTCCGTTTCCTCCAGAGCTACAGCCAAGGAACGGAGCGCGGCCAATCGTGAGCTGACCGTGGTATACGCACACAGCGCATAATCATAACGGCAGTAGGCTTTGGCAAAGTCTTTGTACGGCTGAGGTAAGCAACAAGAATCCCTTTGCCCTCGTCCACTGGGGAACCTATAAAATCGGATGCTTGAACAAGAGTTACGCCGTTTCAATCGAACAAAATTGGTGACATCCCAACTGTTTGCATCAAAGACCAACCCACTACCAAAGGCCGTCAGAGAATCTCTGGCGAGGGCAATGAAGTCCCTTAGGTTGTCTTCAGCCGCCTGCTCTGCCCGGGGTTTAAACAGAATAACCCTATCGTCCATGAGCCTGCTCCTTTCTGCTGCGGCATAATTGGACCACCTCTGCCACTGCGAGCAACGTTCGATCATTGATCGCCGCAATACGAGCGTCCGAATAGCGTTTAGCATCCGCTAGCAAGAAATCCAGGACCGCCTCATGCGGTCCGTCCAACCAAGGTTGAAAACATTGGCAGGTGTAACAGGCCACGGGAGCATTCAATCCGCAGAAACTAAAGCTTCCACAAGACCCCATCGGCCGTGCGCTTTGATCGATACGCAGATCAATAATTCGGCTGGAACGGTCTGCCCCACGAAAAGCAATGCCCTCATGAGCTATCAATTGACCTTTAAAGGCTTGAGCCAGTGGCGCCATGTATAGCGCAGTCGCCTTTTCAATCCGCATTGCAAGCTCTGGTGTCGCGGCGACATAAACCCCCGCAGAGTCCGTTCGCGAATGATCAAGTAAGTCCGCAATGACTAACACCCCATGACCTTCACGTGCAAGATTTGTCCCTAAAGTGCGCCGAAAGCGCAGGGCACAGATATTAATCACAGCCCCTGTACGCTCAGATCGAACGGACAGCTTGTCCAGCGCAGACACCAACAATTTCCGTAAATTCTCGCTGGTACGATGGAACCTGCCCCATCCTGGCCCATCCGCCAAATACTGTGACTGCTGGGGTAAAGGAAATAGGGGCGCCTGCTGGGTGTCTGGAAACTCTCCAATAAAGCGTTCACTAACGCGTTGAGCATAATCAAACAGCGGTCGGCCAATTTGACTCACTAGTGCCCTGGGCTTGAGTTCCTGACGGAGCAATGGGTTTTGTTGCTTCGCCCGCGGGATGAGCAAAAGAAAGGACTCTGTTCCATCCGCAGCCACAGAGCGCACGACATCACAAACCTTCAAGGCTGCCAACTGAACAGGGCGGGAACCCAACGCAATAAACAACCAT
>NZ_AOHM01000090.1:0-921 GCF_000510895.2 Pseudomonas sp. FH1 | reverse complement strand
GCGAATTAGGTTTTGTACGAAAAGTCGTTGTGGCTAAAATTGCCGCCATGACCGGTTGGAGGCCCGTATGGCAAGGCGTTACGAACTTTCTGATGCGTCATGGGAGCTGATCAAGGATTTGGTTTCTCCAGAACAGAAAATGGGCCGTCCTCGCAACGATGATCGTCAGGTTCTCCACGGAATTCTGTGGATCCTGTGCTCGGGCGCTCCCTGGCGCGACCTGCCTGAACGCTTTGGGCCTTGGTCAACGGTGTATCAGCGTTTTCGTGACTGGCGCGACGACGGCACATTCGAGCGAGTACTGGAGCGTCTGCATATTCGGCTGAACCGGGAAGGACTGATCGACTTGGACACCTGGATGATCGACTCCACCGCAGTACGAGCAACCCGAGCCTCTTCAGGCGCCGGGAAAAAGGGGGGCCTGAAGAACCGTTAGACCATGCCTTGGGGCGCAGTCGAAGCGGTCTGACCACCAAGATTCACATGGTGTGCGATGCCAATGGCGTGCCATTGCATTTCAGGCTTTCACCAGGACAAGCCAGTGATGTCTCCCACGCTCAGCCGCTGCTGGATGCTGTAAGAATTGCTGGCAAGCCAGGACGACCGCGTAAACGTAGCCGGTGGTTGCTGGCTGACAAGGGATACGATGCCGAGCACCTGCGCCAGTACTGCGACCGTTACCGAATGCAGCCGGTAATCCCATTGCGCGCTATGCCGCGCAAACCTCGACCTGGCTTGCCCCGACTGTTTGACCGGCCCAAATACCGGCAACGGAACATCATTGAGCGGATGTTTGGCTGGCTGAAAGAAAATCGCAGGATCGGCACTCGCTATGACAAGCTGGCCAAGAGCTTTGCAGCCATGGTCACCTTGGCCTGCAGCCTACGTTGCATGCGGCAATACTTTTCGTACAAAGCCTAG
>NZ_AOHM01000089.1:0-6304 GCF_000510895.2 Pseudomonas sp. FH1 | reverse complement strand
CAGCTTCAATTCAATGACCGTGTTGCACTCAGCTCCTGCAACCGCCCACATTAACTATTAATGGATTAGATGACGGTGGGGCCTACTGAAGCAGGCTGAGACAGCGGCCTCGACGACGCGGGGGCACTCAAGCGGCGGCAGGCAATCGGCTGACCATGACGTAATGATCGTTGCCTGACACTGTCCGCAATAACGCCATGCCTTCGACCTCCGCTATCACCTCACTAGGGGGTGTGACAATTGTCATCCCATCAACCAGTTGCCCTGAAAGATCGCCATACACATACGCAACGAAACGATCGCCAACTTCAGCTGCATCTACCAGATACGCGTCCACTAGTGCACCCCAATCATGGGCCTGCGCAATCGCCAACTTAGCTGACACCAGACTGGGCAGTCGTATTCCGCCCTCAGCCGTCCAGTCCTGGGAATTCAGACAACTCATGGATTCTCCATCACGTTCGAATTTGAAACCTACTCACTTACTGAAAAAAGCTAAACGCCGGCAGCCCTGTCAGGCTTCATACACTGACAACTAGGTCTGGCCGAAAGCCAGTTTCTTCGGTGGGATAACCACGAGGATTACTCACAAACCGGACGCCATTAACAACCTCATCCACAGCTTCGTGGGTATGGCCAAAGATCCATAGATCGATCTTGAAATCCATCAGGCCATCCCAATTGTTTCCATAGGCTGCTCGCAAGTGAGGATCGGCTCCTTGGTCACTCACGAACTTCATAAGAGGCGGATGGTGAGTCACAACTACACGTTTACCGTTGAATGGCAGAGACAGCTGAGCCTCTAACCACTCCTTCGTCTCTCGATTTCTCGCGATCAGGTCGTCAGGGCGCAAACGCCGATACTGTTCACCGACACGGATAGCGCGAAAGTCATTCAGTGAGTCACGAGCACACCAAGAAGCAGCTACTGGGTCTCCGGTCGCGGCCAGGCTTGTCCAAGCCGTAGCACAGAAAAACTGCACATCACCGTACTCTAAAACCTGATTTTCCAAGACGTGGACGTGCGCCTCAGCAGCGTCAAGCAGCTTGCTGTGAGTTCGATCTATATTCCCGCTGTAGTGCTCATGATTGCCCATGGCGTAGACGACAGGCGTGCTGAAGGCCAGGCTGGCCCATCTGGCCCCCCTGGACTTCACGTGGATGTCGCCGGCTAATACGACCACGTCACAGTCCACCACAGGGGGGACGAAATCGGCGAACTCACAATGTAAATCAGACAGTATGTGAAGCTTCATCCCTAGCCTGCTGACGTCGACTTTCTAATAAATTGATCACTCCCTGGCCGGTCGCCCGGACGCGGCGAGGCTGTCATCTGTAGGCCCACGATAAACGATGGGCGCCATTATTGCCAGCTTTCGATATTTATCGACGCATGACGCTGTGGCCCTATTCTTCGTTTTGAGCGCTCAGCATGCAGAACGAGATAGCAGCAATAGTCCGAGCTCTGCGCGACCTTCGAGGATCGGCCCAGGAGGAGCTCGCCGAGATCAGTTCCCAAGCCAATCTGTCGCGATTGGAGCAAGGGAAAACGCAGGTCTCTTTGGTCAAGCTGAGCAAGATCGCGCGCACCCTAGATTTCGACCTCGTGGCTCTCGTCGCGCTATGCCAGGCTCTCCAGAATGGGTCATCACCTATCGATGTCATGGCGAAGGCTTCGCAGGATTTGGAGGGCTTCATAGCCCTGGGAGGCTTGCAGGGCCTGAAGAAGCACTGGGACGCAGGTGAAGGGCTGGTAAAGCGCACGCGAGGCAAACCCAGCAGCCCAGATCGAATCCGAGCTGTGCTAGAGCTCAAGGCCAGTGGCATGTCGAAGGCGGAGGTGAGTCGAGCGCTGGGTTTGCCTGAAGCGACTGTCAGGCGTTACTGGCTCAAAGAACTGCCTGGTTAGAAAGGGAGTCGTGGGGCACGAGCAAAGAAGCTCTTCACTTGTCCGATTCGATTTAGCGCGGCGGCAGATCCTTGAAGCGCAGCCTGGGATAGATCCGCCTTTCCTCAGCGCATTTGGAAATCTGGAAGAACGCTGACAGCAGTGCATCTTCCGAAGGGCAGTGGCGGGTCATCACCTCGAACTCGTTGTAATCGAAGGCTAGGACGCGGACACCAACCTCATCCATGAACTTCAAAATCATGGTGCTGTATTCATCGTAGTTGTCGATAAAAAACTCTCTGACCACGACAACTCCCACCAGGGGTCGTGCAGCAAGATCAATGTCCAAGGGCGTGCCGCCCACAAGCGCCAAGGCTGGATTGCCTTCTCGCTTGATCGTTGAAATAGCGCCACGTAGTTGCTGAAGACCGTTCTTCAACTGACTTGTAGCCTTCTTTCGCTTTCTCTCAAGCGTTGTGTTCAACGTCGCTGGGGTATTGGGACTGTCCTTCGCCTGCAGCAGTAAAGTCACTTCATCGCCCATTACCACTACGTCAGCCAGCTCCTCGCCATCGGAGACCTTCAAGGGGCCATGGATGATCCGCTCGGAGGTATATGCCCGCTGGAGCAGATAGATGATATCCAGTTCCTGAAACGTACCCGGCTCAGTGCGCTCCAACTGTGTATTGGAAAAGCCTTTGGAGCCTCGAAAGTCCTGGCGGGTCAGGTCGGTGATCAAATAGTCCGAGGGGAACAAATCCTCCCCTAGTAACACCGTTGCGGCACGAGCGTCGTCCTCATAGGTCGTGAGGCTGAACCACCTGTCCGCCTGCTCATACATCTTGGGCCAGTGATCTGCTCCAATTGGGCTGAGTGTACCGAGCTCCTTGCGGAGCTGACCAAGCTTCGCCTGGGCCTTACAACTGAACAGCTCACGGTTGTGCTCGTCGAAAAAGCACACACTGAACTCGTCAGGGAAGCTCTGCAGTGCCTCGGTGAGAGGGTCACCTGGGATGAGTGGGGTTTTGATCAATAGCGGGCTTTGTGGGTCATCAAAGCAGGCAGTGAGAAGCGTAAATCCCGTCGTTTCGTCTACCTTGTATGGCGCCAGGTAAAGCTTCAATTCGCGCCTTTGCTGAGCGGCCAGGATCAGCTCTTTCCCTGCCTTGATTACCAGCACGGAGCCCTCAGGGCCTTCAACGATCCATAATCCACGGGCTAATACAGCGATTTGCTGAAGCGATTGTGGCTTCATGATCGTGAGGTACATGTGAACTCCTTGGTGCCTGATTGCGTCCTGCATAACCTGAAGCCTACGCTGGAGGTCGCCCGAGAGATAGCCGCTCACTGGTATATCAAGATCGAAGTATTCACCTGGAGCAGGCCTGCCCGGCTATGCCTACCTGAAGGATGTGTTGACGCGCCTGCCTACGCAGCGAGCTAGTGAGATTGCCGAGCTGTTACCACACAGGTGGGTGACCGTTTAATCACGCAGGGTGTCTTGGACTTGTGCTTACCAAGCTTCTACATTTTGCGCCAGACCAAAGCAGGAATTGCTCGGATGTAAATTAGCTCGCTGACCAACTCAATCAGCGTTTGAGTGATAACTGCTGCCGCAGCGAGCCCTCTGATTTCTTCGGGCAAAGCCAGTGCCAGGGGCAGAACCACCAATGAATTTCGTGTCGAGCTACTGAACGCCACTGATCTTGCAGTGATGGCCGGCAATTTAAATGCCCGCGCAACCAGCGCACCGACCAGTGGTGCCAAGAGCATGAAACCGAGGTAGACGGGAATAACGGGCAGTAGCTTGTCCATGTCCCTGACCACTGCTGAGATCTGAGAGCCGACCACTACGACCAACACAGCCGCCATAGCTGGCACAGGCATCCAAGCCCATGCATTGTTCCAGCCCTCAACGACGCGTGACCTCTTTGCCCCGGCAGCTGTTGCTACTGCCAAGACCAAGGGTAAAGCGATCAGCACTACGAAGGCCTCAACAAATGGGCCGACCGATATAACCACCGCCGAGTCATTACCCACCATGAAGGCTAGATAGAGGGGCAGTAGCACAAGCTGAAGCAAGAGTAGTAATGGCGTTGCCGCCAGAGTCAGTTTGGAGTCGCCCTTACCGATATGGGTAAACACCACCACATAATCGATACAAGGCGTCAGCAAGACCAATAGTGCGCCCACCAAAATCGCCGGGTGGTCGGCTAGGCCCATCGTCAACGCCCAAACCAACAGGGGGATGGCGACGAAATTGGCGGTCAGCAGCGCGGTCATGAAACGCTTGTTTGCAAGCCCTTCGCGGAGATCCAGGAATGGGATCTGTAGAAACATGGCGTACATCAGCACAGCGATAGCTGGTGTCACCAACGCACCTAACGCTTGAGAGGCATCAGGTGCGAGCAGGCCTCCGATAGCCGCGACAATGACCGCGACGAAGTAAACGGGAATCTGGTTCTTCTCTAGCTGTTCTCTGTCCACGGAATGCCCTTAAAACGCGTGAAATCATTTTTCGATTGAGCAGGTTAATATCTGTAGCTACTACAGGTTCAAGAAAATGCTTGGGGAGTTTGGATGTCAGGAATCGGAGCGCTGTCGAAATCAACGGGTTGCCACATTGAAACGATTCGCTACTACGAGAAAATAGGCCTTCTCCCTCCGGCCCTACGGTCGACAGGGGGGCATCGAATCTATACCGAAAAGCATCGGTCACGACTCATCTTCATCCGGCAGAATCGTGAACTGGGCTTTCCACTCGACGATATCCGCGAACTCATTGCGCTCGCGGCAGATGCTGATCGTCCGTGTGCTGATGCGTTGTCGGTGGTCAAGAAGCACTTGGCAGAAGTGGAATCTAAGGTAGCTAAGCTCCAGCAGATCCGGATAGAGCTGCTCTCAATGGCAGGCACGTGTGAGTCAACATGCCTAGGGAAACTCTTATATGGACGCCTCCCGAAGCTCAATGGGGTAGTCATGCTGACGTATAGGTAGGAGCAGTCTTATATCCGGCCTGTTTGTGCAGGCCGACAAGCCTACTGGCCCTGATGGAATCCGCTGACGAGGCCCTCATCTGAAAATCGAGCTGATGGTGTGCCCATAGCTCATATTCCCTACCAGGTTTACCTCGTCACGGTCTGACCTATTTCGCCATCACGTATCTACCGCGTGCGCTCCTTGTGAAGCCTTTTGTCTATAAGCTTTTTCAATGCCCTACAGGGCATGCCGTAAAGAGTTCTGCGCGATATCGGGAGCCTTTGACCAGCACAGCCCAAACGGTTCTCGCGAGTTTATTGGCAACTGCGGCCACCACCACGTTATACGGTCGCCTGGCAAGCAAGCGCTCAACCCACTCAGACTTCTGCCCCCTGGCAATGATTGAGCGGGCACCATGCATAAACAGTGTTCGCAGATAGGTGTCACCGCGCTTGCTCAGCCCCAGTTGCCGAACTCGACCACCTGTGCCTGTCTGTCGAGGAACCAGTCCCACCCAAGCGGCAAACTGCCGACCGGAGCGAAAGGTTTTGGCATCGCCCAGCGAGGCAACTGCGGCTGTGGCCGTCAACAAGCCTACTCCGGGGATTTCTGCAATTTTTTGACAATCGAGACGCTCACGCATGCAGTGTTTCAAACGGAGTTCAATCGCTTGGATTTCTTCGTCCAGCCGGATTACCCGTGCCCACTGCTCGCGCAGACTTTCCAACAGCACATGGGGTACTTGATTTTCCGCATCGACGAAGGCGTTAGGCACCGCCTTGGTCAGCGGGGTGTAGCCTTCCGGCAACACAATCCCGAACTCATAGAACAAGCCGCGCAATGCATTGCTTTGCATAATGCGAAATTTCAGCAGTTGAGCGCGGATGCGGTGCAGCGAGAGGATGGCCTGCTGATCAGCTTGTTTGATTGCGACTTGGTGGGCGTCGGGCTGCTGCACTGCTGTCCATATCGCTTGGGCATCAGCCACATCGGTCTTGTTCCTGAGTACGAATGGGCGTACCGAGCGAGGAGCCAGTAAGCGCACCTCATGCCCCAACTGCTGAAGCTGGCGCGCCCACCAGTGCGCACTGCCACAAGCCTCCATCGCTACCAAGTAGGGCTGACGCTCGGCGAAAAACGCCAAAACCTCTTCACGCCGCAGCTTGAAACGTTCGATTTTTCCGGAGCGCTGATCGACGGTATGCAGTTGGAAAACCTTCTTGGCGATGTCCATACCAATCACACTCTGTTTCATGGTGGATCCTCCTGTTAGAGGTGTTCTTGCTGTTCACACGCGTTACTTTGACACTTGTATATCGGGGCCGCGAGATCCGCTTGTCGTGCACAGTGCGGCGGTCGGCCCGCTGCCGGGGGGAGGCGTCCATACCATCTGAAAAAGACTTTCAGATTTGGTGAAATAGCCGCCTGATCCGAACA
>NZ_AOHM01000088.1:0-147468 GCF_000510895.2 Pseudomonas sp. FH1 | reverse complement strand
TTATATTTCCCTCCTAAATATTTACGTTTTAATAGAAGTCGGCGCTACTGATCAACGCCAACCTCGGCCGTGAGGTCGGCTTCAATCTCAAGGCGTTTTGCCAGGACCATCCGCTGATCCGCCAGGCGCTGATCTATCAGGTGCCCGAGTTGTTCGTGACCTTGTCACGTCACACCCAGCGTTCGCCTCAAGAGGCTTAGTTCGGGCGTAAACGCAGTATCTGTGCGCCATCGAACGGGTCTGTCAGGTAGTGTGCCTGTACGCCGAACGTCTCTTGCAAGCGCTGCGGCGTCAACACCTCCAGTGGTTTGCCCAACGCCACCAACCGCCCGTGATCCAGCACCGCCAGCCGATCGCAGGTCAGCGCCTGGTTCAGGTCATGCAGGGCAATCAAGGTGGTGACGGGCAACCCTTGCACCCCCTTCAAAATGCCCAGTTGATGCTGGATATCCAGGTGATTGGTCGGTTCATCCAGCAACAGGATCTGCGGCCGTTGCGCCAACGCACGGGCGATGTGCACGCGCTGGCGCTCACCGCCCGAGAGGCTGCGCCAGGCGCGATGGCTCAGGTGGGTGGCGTCGACGTCGTGCAGGGCCTGGTTGACGATGGCGTCGTCCTCCGGTGACCACGGGCTCAGCGCCGACAACCAAGGGGTGCGGCCCAGCGCCACGGCGTCGAACACGCGGATGGCGTCGTCGGTGTCGGCCTGCTGCTCCACCACCGCCAGTTGCTGCGCGATGGCGCGGCGCGACAGCTTGCCCAGGCGCTGGCCGCCCAGCAGCACTTCGCCGGACGCTGGGGTGCGCAGCCCGGCGAGCAACTTGAGCAAGGTGGATTTGCCGGAGCCGTTCGGCCCGACGATACCGAGGGTTTCGCCCGGCTGAACGTCCAGATGAATGTCGCTCAGCAACTGCGCCTCGCGCACTTTGAAACCCAATCCTGTGCAGCTCAGCACGGTCATCGCGCATTCCTCCGACCAATGAGGATCAGCGCAAACACCGGCGCACCGACCAGCGCCGTGACCACGCCGACCGGAATCACCTGGCCCTTGATCAAGGTGCGCGACAACACATCCGCCGCAATCAAGAACAACGCCCCGCCCAACGCACTGGCCGGCAGCAAGCGCGAATGCCCTGTGCCAAGCAACAGGCGCACGGCGTGGGGAATCACCAGCCCGACAAAACCGATGGAGCCGACAATCGACACCATCACCGCCGTCACCAAGGCCGCGCAGCCCACCAGCACGAACTGCACCCGGCGCACCGGAATACCGAGGGACGCCGCCGAGTCGCTGCCGAAGGTAAACGCATCCAGGGCGCGACGGTGCCACAGGCACACCGCCAAGCCTGCAACCGCCACCGGCACCGCCAGCCACACCGAAGGCCAGCGCACGCCACTGAGGTTACCGAGCAACCAGAACATGATGCCGCGCGCCTGTTCGGAACTGGCGGATTTGGTGATCAGGAACGCGGTGAGCGCATTGAACAGCTGCGACCCGGCAATGCCCGCCAGGATGATCTGGCCGGTGCCACTGGCCGAACCGCTGGCGCGCGCGAGCAGGATCACCAGCGCAAACGCGGCCATGGCGCCGACAAACGCGCCCGCCGACAACGAGATCAAACCGCCGCCCACGCCCATCAACGCCACCAGCACCGCGCCGGTCGAGGCGCCGGCGCTGATGCCCAACAGGTACGGATCGGCCAGCGGGTTGCGCAACAGCGATTGCAATATCACGCCGCAGGTCGCCAGCCCAGCACCACACGCGGCGGCGACCAGGGTACGGGTGAGGCGGTAGTTCCACACCACGCCTTCGTCGATGGGGTCGAGCACGTAGCCGGCCGCCCACAGTTTGTTGGCGAGGACTTGAAGTACCACCTGCGGCGAGATGGCGGTTTCGCCGATGGCGACGCCAGCCAATACAGCAGCCAGCAGCAGGGCCAGGGCGAGTAGGGTTCGGATCATTTGGACAGGTCGTAGCCGTCGATGGCCGTGGCCAGTTGTTCAAGCCCGTCGAACGTACGGATGCTGGCTTGCAGCGCCAGCGCGTCGAGGATGATGATGCGGTTGTTTTTCACCGCGTCCATGTTGCGGGTCACCGGGTCGCTGCGCAGGAAGGCGAGTTTCTTTTCATGGTCATCGGCGGGGTAGCGGCGGCGGTCCATGCGCGCGATCACCAGCACGGTCGGGTTGGCCTTGGCGAGGGTTTCCCAGCCGACGGCGGGCCACTCTTCGTCCGACTGCACGACGTTATGCAAACCGAGGGTTTCCAGCATGAATTGCGGAATGCCCTTGTGGCCGGCCACATAGGGGTCGCTGGTCATCTCGGAACTGGAGAACCACACCAACGCGCTGGCTTGCTTGAGGCCCTTGCTTTGCACGGTGGCAACGGATTTGGCCAGGCGCGCCTTGAGTTCGTCGTTCAACTGTTGGCCACGCGCCTGCACGTCGAAGATCTCGGCGAGTTGGCTGATGCTTTTATAGATCGTCTCGATGCGGAACGGCTCCAGCCGCGTGCCGTCGGCGCCCACCAGGTTGTCCTTGCCTTCGCAGTCGGAGGGCAGCAGGTAGGTGGGAATTTTCAGTTCATGGAATTGCTCGCGGGTGCCGACCACGCCTTGCGGCCCGACCACCCATTCCAGCTCGGCGGCCACCAGCTGCGGGCGCTTGGCGATCACGGCTTCGAAGCTAGGTTCATTGTTGGCCAGGCGTTCGATGCCATCGTTCTGCGCTTTGTACTGCGGCAACACGTTGTTGAACCACAGCGAAGTGCCGACTACTTTGTCGCCCACGCCCAAGGCGTAGAGCATTTCGGTGGCGGCCTGCCCGATGGTCACGCTGCGGGCCGGGGCTTGCTGGAAGGTTAGGGCGCTGCCGCAGTTTTCTACGGTCAGCGGGTAGTGGGTGGGCGCGGCTTGGGCCAGGGCACAGAACCCCAGGCCGGTAAGCAGGGCGGTAACGCGTGGCAGCATGGGGCAATCTCCGAGTGAAGCGTGCGTGCCGTTCGGAAATACACCCTTGAACGCTGCGATAGGATAGAGGCAGGCAAGAATGTCCTTCCCGGACACCCCGCCGGTTAGTCATTGAGCGTTAGCCGGCAGGTCTCCTGACTGATGCGTCGTCGCCAGGCTCCGGCCTTCCCGGACAAGGTCCAGTGGCATCAGGGAGCAGGCTCAGCACCTACAGTTGCGGGGGCAGTTCCGATTGACGCGGGTGTACCGCGCTTCGGATTCCCTATTAGTCCCGTTTGGGAACCGGCGCGGTATGGTAGTCGATCGCGCGGTTGAACGGGAGGTCGTGAACTCAACGGTAGCTCTCTGGCGGTGAGGCTCCTATGATGCTCAGCCCATGGATCGCTTTATCACAAGGAATACACCGTGAAATCATTTGTCGCGCTCGTCCTTATCGCCACCCTGGCCGGTTGTGCCACTCAGGGTAAATCTGAAAAGCAGATTCTCGACGAGGCCTCCACTGCCTATGTCAAGTCGATGCCCGCCGACTCAGACAAACTGCGCTTGCACACGATGAGCATCCCTAAAAGTGGGATGTTCGGCGACACCCTGGCGATTTCCCTGGCCGGTGACCAAAACGCTGCCAGCCTCAGGAGCGAATTGCTGAATACCAAGCGCTTGGGCGATGTGTTCTTCTTGATCATGGGGGCCGGCACCCCGGTCGACGTTGCCGTGATCGGCAAAGCCGTCGAAGGGCAGGATTTGAAGGGTTTGCAGATTTACTACTCGGGCACCGATGCGCAGAAAGAGCAGGTGCGTGCGGCGGTCGAGAAGTCGCAGGCGCAGTTTCATTACATCAGTGCGCAATGACAGCGAGGGTCAGAGACGAATGTCTTCAGGCCCCTGTATCAGCGCTTCAATCCGCGTGCCGGTGGCGCGCTCTTCGTTGCTGAAGCCGTCGTAGTCGGCCAGGTTGCCGAAGCGCAGGTCGGTCAGGCGCTCTATCTGGATCACGCTGCGCTGGTAGGTCCTGAGCTGGCCGAACACTAGGTCGAGTTGGCCCAGTTCGCGGCTCTGGTCAATCATGTAGGCACTTGCGCTAGGCTTGCCGTCATCGCTGAGGTAGGCGACCACTTTCCAGAACGCCTTGGGGATCTGCACGCCTCGGTACATTCGGTCGTCGTCGGCGAACACCGGGCCGGTAAACACGGTGGCGCGGGCTTTCCAGCGTTGGGTGTTATCGAGGATGTAGTCTTCGAGCTCCAGCCAGGTCTTCTGGTTGAACCCGCTCATCTGCGGCGAGCAGTTGGTAAAATGGAAGGTGTCGAGGTTGGCGGTTTGCGCCTCGTCGCCCCAGTTGGGGTCTTGCCGGCGGACCAGGTGGCCGCGATCCAGGCCATTGCTGGCATACAGCGCTTCGCCCACCTGCGCATCGATGGGTAAGCGGCCGTCATAGGCCCAGGCGTCGTTGCTGCGAATGATGTCGACGTGCTGACCACCATCGATGTTGACGCCCACATACAGCGCAAGCCGCTTGGCGCGTGACATTGTGATCGAGAAGTGCGTGTAGTCCAGGCGCTTCTGTGCATCCTCAGCCAAGGCCTCTTCCACCGTGGGCCAGGGCACCCCGAAGCTGCCGAGAAAGTCCTCGGCGTAGCCGCGCCGGCCCTTCAAGTCTTTGGCGGGGGTGACGCGTGGCGTCGCCGCCCGTGCCTCCAGCAACGTGGGGCTCGGTGCGATCAACGGGCGCAGGTCAGCGAGCCTGGGGCGGTATGCAAGGTCGATTTTGGCTTTACGTGCTGGCATCGGTCAGTCCTCCTTGGATAAACACGACTGCAACATAGGTTAATGACAATTGATGACATGCGTTAACCCCTGGGGACTATCCTGAATCGATGACCCGAACGTTTTCACCTGCCAGCTGGAGCCAGCCCATGTGTGTTCGTCAGCCGCATCGCCATCCGATTTTCTGCCTGATCCCGCCCTATATGCTCGACCAGATCGCGCGCAACGGCGACAAAGCGCAACGGGAGGTCGCCTTGCGCACCCGCGCCAAGGACACGACGTTTCGCTCGTTGCGCATGGTCGCCGAGCCTGCCAAAGGACCGGCGCACATGGCCCTGGCCATGGGCGCCGATAAACGCCGCTCGATCTACAGTGCCGAGGGCACCGACAGCCTGCCGGGCACGCTGGTGCGTGGTGAGGGGCAACCCGCCAGCGGGGATGCCGCGGTGGACGAAGCCTACGAGGGCTTGGGCGCCACCTTCGATTTTTTCGACCAGGTCTTCGATCGCAACTCCATCGACGACGCCGGTATGGCGCTGGACGCCACGGTGCATTTTGGCCAGAACTACAACAATGCGTTCTGGAACTCGACCCAGATGGTGTTTGGCGATGGGGATGCGCAGTTGTTCAACCGCTTCACGGTGGCGCTTGACGTAATTGGCCATGAGTTGGCCCATGGCGTCACCGAGGACGAGGCCAAGCTGATGTATTTCAATCAGTCCGGAGCGTTGAACGAGTCGCTGTCGGATGTGTTCGGCTCGCTCATCAAGCAATATGCCTTGAAGCAAAGCGCGCAAGACGCTGATTGGCTGATCGGCAAAGGACTGTTCACCCAAAAGATCAAAGGCACCGCCCTGCGCTCGATGAAAGCCCCCGGCACGGCGTTTGACGACAAACTGCTGGGCAAGGACCCTCAGCCGGGGCACATGGATGATTTCGTGCAGACCTACGAGGACAATGGCGGGGTGCATATCAATTCCGGTATCCCCAACCATGCGTTCTATCAGGTGGCGACCAAGCTCGGCGGGTTCGCCTGGGAACGGGCCGGGCGTATCTGGTATGACGCGCTGCGGGATGCGCGGCTGCGGCCCAACTCGGGGTTCCTGCGCTTTGCGCGCATCACTTACGATGTTGCAGGCCGCCTCTACGGCGCGAACAAGGATGAGCAGAAGGCGGTCAAGGACGGTTGGAAGGCGGTCGGCATTTCTGTCTGATGTGAGGAGCGGCCATGCAAATTTCGATCAAGGAAAACGGCGGCCCCGGTTATTTTCCGGGCTTGGCCAAGCCACAGACGGTGGAGTTGGACGCGCTGCCGGAGCAAGACCAGCAGGAACTGCGGCGGCTTGTCGAGGCGTGCGATTTCTTTCAATTGCCGCAAAGCCATGCACCTGCGCCCGGTAATCCGGGCCAGGTGCATTACACCCTGACGGTGAAGGAAGACGAGCGCGAGCACACGGTTTGCGTGCTCGCGCCGGTCAAATCGCAGGCGCTGGACGGGTTGGTGCAGTGCGTGCGTCGGCATGTCCGTTGCTGAGGTTCAGGTGGGAGCGTTCACCCTGGCTGCCAGCGAAGCACCGAGGCTGTAGAGCAACCCGCCGGCGATAACGAACAGCGCGAGCATGTAGAACATGGTGTGGGCGGGGTGTGTCGCCAAGACCATCCCGCACAGCACCGGGCCCAGGGCCGCGCCAACGTTGCCCAGGTTTTGCGCAGCGTAGTACATGCCCCGCAGATGATCGGGGGCAATGATGTCGATGAACATGTACTCGGCAGGGAACACGATGATCTCTCCCAGCGTGAAGACCACCATGGATACCACCCAGAACATCAGCGAGGCGGACAAGCCGAACCCCGCCAGGCCGACGATAAACATGCCCAATCCACCTGCGAGCCACAGATTCAAGTGCTGATGGGTGATTCGCTTGCCGATCACGTATTGCAGGCTGATCACCATCAGCGCGTTGGTGGCCACCACGCTGCTGATTATCCGGTAAGCCATTTCAGGTGTCGTGGTGACGATCAGATATTGCGAGAGGTAAGCGGTGAATTGGCCGAACACCACGGCACTGAGTGCTCCGCCCAGGGTAAAACACACCAGCCGGTAATCACTGAGCAGCACTTTGCCAACCGCCAGGAACGGCGCGCCGGGCTGGCTTGTGTCCACGGGCATTGCGTGCTTGTCACCCCACCCGGCGTAAACGATAAAAAAACCGGTGCCCAGTATCGCCGACGCCAGGAAGGGCAGGCTGATGGCGAGCGCGGCCAATCCCGCACCGAGAAAAGGGCCGACGGCGTAGCCGATGTTGGTCAGGGTGTATTTGATCGAAAATGCTTCACTGCGCGCATCGACAGGCAGTAGCCGGCCAAATCCTGATTTGACCGCGATATCAATGACGGCGTACGCCAGGTTGATCGCGACCAGGCAGGCGTAGAACACCCACAGGTCCCGTGCGGCAAACGCTGCCAGAAACCCGCAAGTGAACACCGCGCAGCAGCCCAGGATCAAGCGGTAACCTGGCTGGCTGTCCACCAGGAAACCGCCGTACAGGCTCAACAATGAGCCGAGGATCAGCGAACTGCCGATCACCAGGCCGATGTCGGCGACGCCCAATTCGAACTGGCTCGACAGGTAGATCACCAGATAGGGCAAGGTGATTGCCCTGGCGAGGGTCAACACCAGTGAAGCACTCAGAAGCAGGTTGACGGTCAAGGGGTAGTTTTTCAGCGTGGTCAGCATCCGAGCCTCAGTACCGGGTTCATTGACCATAGCTTACTGTTGAGTTGAATTCTGATTTAGGATGTTAATTATCAGTTTTGCTGATCTGAATTCACAAATGCGGGGCATGCATGTTTTCTTCCGAACGCTTGAAAGGGATTGATGTGTTTGTGTGTGTCGCGGACTACGGCAGCTTTACCGCCGCTGCCGAGAAAATGAGCCTGACTGCCTCGGCCATCAGCAAAAGCATCGCGCGGCTCGAAACGCGCCTGGGCGCTCGACTGTTTATGCGCACAACGCGGCGCTTGTCCCTCACCGAGGCCGGCGTGGCGTTTTACCGTACCTGTACGGGGGTGCTGGCTGACCTGGAGGAGGCCGAGCTGTCGCTGCGCGCCGAGCAAAGCGAGCCGCGTGGACGTGTGCGCATTGATCTGCCCAATGTGTTTGGGCGCGTGCGGGTGTTGCCGGTGCTGCTGCCTTTGCTGCAGGCTTTTCCGTCCTTGGTGCCGCACATTTCCTTCAGCGACGGGTTAGTGGACCCCTTCAAGGAGGGTGTGGATCTGGTGGTGCGTGTCGGTGAAGCGCAGGGCTGGCCAGAAACGATCGAACAGCGTGTGCTCGCGCACGAATGGCATACGTTGTGTGCCTCGCCGGATTACTTGGCGAACCATGGCACCCCGACGTGCGAGCGTGAGCTTGAACGGCATCAGTGTCTCGCCTACGGCTGGGTGGACGGTCGCGTCAGCCCCTGGAACTTCGCCGGTGAACAGGGCACTTCACGTCATTGGCAGATGGCGCCGCACCTGGTGATCGGCAATGGCGACGGCTTGATGCAGGCTGCGTTGGCCGGTTGTGGGATCGTGCAACTGCCGTCGTGGGTGGTCCGGCCATCGCTGGAGGAAGGCAAGCTGGTTGAGGTGCTGCCGCAGCTGGCCACCGAGGGGGCTGCGATCAGGCTGGCCTGGGTCAGGAATCGCCAGGCGCTGCCCAAGGTCAGTGTGGTGCTGGAAGCCTTGGTGGCGGGGCTGGGAGGGCGATAGCCACGACCCTTTCCCGCGCCACCCAAGCGTGTTACTTGCGGTCCAGCCACACCGTCTGCGCGTTGCAGAACTCCCGCACGCCAAAGTGCGACAGCTCGCGGCCGAAACCACTCTTTTTCACCCCACCAAACGCCACCCGAGGGTCGGAAACGCTGAAGGCGTTGACGAAGATACCGCCGGTTTCCAGCTGGTTGGCGATATCGCGCGCCTTGGCCGGGTCGGTGGTGAAGATGCTCGCGGTGAGGCCGAACTCGCTGTCATTCGCCAGGGCCACGGCGTGGTCGGCGTCGCGTGCGGTGATGATCGAAGCGACCGGGCCGAAGAGTTCCTGTTTGAACGAGGTCATCTGGTCGGTGACGCCTGCCAGCACGGTCGGCTCGTAGTAGTTACCGGCGCCGGGCACTTTATTGCCGCCCAGCAACAGTGTCGCGCCTTCTTCCAGGGTCGCCTGGACCTGGCCGTGCAACTCGTCGCGCAGGTCAAAGCGCGCCATCGGGCCGATGTAGGTGGTGGCTGACGTTGGGTCGCCCATGACCATGGCACGGCTGGCCTCCAGGAATTTGGCGGTGAAGGCTTGCGCTACACCTTCCTCGATGATCAGGCGTTTGGCGGCGGCGCAGACTTGGCCGCTGTTTTGGAAGCGTCCGATCAGTGCGGCTTGCACGGCGGCGTCGAGGTCGGCGTCGTTGAGCACGATAAAGGGGTCGGAACCGCCCAGCTCCAGCACGCATTTTTTCAGCGCGGCACCGGCCTGAGAGCCGATGGCGACGCCGGCACGCACACTGCCGGTGAGGGTGACGGCGGCGATGCGCGGGTCGGCAATAGTCTTGGACACGCCCTCGTTGGTCACGTTGACCACTTCAAACAGGCCATCGGCGAAACCGGCCTTCTGGAATGCCAGTTGGATCAGATAGGCGCTGCCCATCACATTCGGCGCATGTTTGAGCACATAGGTGTTGCCGGCCAACATCGTCGGCACGGCGCCGCGCAGCACTTGCCACACCGGGAAGTTCCACGGCATCACGGCGAAGATCGGGCCCAGCGGGCGGTATTCGATCTGCGCGCTGCCGTTGTCCACCAGGGTCGGTTCCGGGGCGAGCATGGCCGGGCCATGGGCGGCGTACCATTCGCTGAGTTGCGCGCATTTTTCGATTTCGGCACGGGCCTGGGCGATGGGTTTGCCCATTTCCAGGGTGATCATCTGCGCCATGTCTTCGGCTTGTTCGCGCAGGGCAGAAGCCAAACTCAACAGCAGTTCGGCGCGCTGGCTGACGGGCTGGCGGCGCCAGGCGCGGAAGGCGAGGGTGGAGCGGTCGAGGGCGGCGTCCAGTTGCTGCGCGGTTTCATACGGATAGCTGCCGACCGTTTCGCCGTTGGCCGGGTTGATCGAGAGGGCGTGGGTAGTCGCGTTCATGGCACCGTCCTGCTGAGGGAATTAAGTGGGGTTCAGCGTACGGGGCTATCTCTTTTCTGGAAACTGAATAATATTAAGCAATACGTTCACGATTGGAGAATGATGTGGATCTGGTGCAGCTGGAAATCTTCAAGGCCGTTGCCGAGCAAGGCAGTATCAGCGCCGCCGCGCAGTTGATTCATCGGGTGCCATCGAACCTGACCACGCGCATCAAGCAACTGGAGCAGGACTTGGGTGTGGAATTGTTCATCCGCGAGAAAAGCCGCCTGCGCCTGTCACCGGCTGGATGGAATTTCCTGGGTTATGCGCGGCGCATCCTCGACCTCGTACAGGAAGCCCGCGCAACCGTGGCGGGGGAGGAGCCCCAAGGCGCGTTTGCCCTGGGTTCGCTGGAAAGCACGGCGGCGGTGCGCATCCCGGCGTTGCTGGCGGCGTACAACCAGAAACACACCAAGGTCGAGCTGGACCTGAGTACCGGGCCTTCGGGCACCATGATCGAAGGCGTGTTGTCCGGGCGGTTGACAGCGGCGTTCGTCGACGGCCCGCTGCTGCACGCAACCCTGGAAGGCTTGGCGGTGTTTGAGGAAGAGATGGTGGTGATTGCGCCGCTGCACCATGCGCCGATCACCCGTGGGCAGGACGTGAACGGGGAGAGCATCTACACCTTTCGCTCCAACTGTTCATACCGGCATCACCTGGAACGCTGGTTTGCACAGGACGGCGCGGTGCCGGGCAAGATCTTCGAGATCGAGTCCTACCACGGCATGCTCGCCTGCGTCAGCGCCGGCGCGGGCCTGGCGCTGATGCCACGCAGCATGCTCGACAGCATGCCGGGGTCGACGGCGGTGAGCGTGTGGCCGTTGACGGACAACTTCCGGATCCTGCACACCTGGCTGATCTGGCGGCGGGGGACGGTGTCGCAGAGTTTGAACAGTTTTGTGAAGTTGTTGGAGGAGCAGGGGGCGATTCGTGCGGCTTAGCCGCCGAATTGCAGGGTACCCATCGCCAGCTTCGCCATCAGTGCGGTCGCACCCAATTGCACCAGCCACAGCGCCAGGCCGCCCAGAAAGACCCCCAGTGCCACTTGCAGCACCAGGCTCTTCTGGCGCTTGGGTTGCGGTGCGCGTGGAGCGTAGTCATGCAGTTCGTCGCGGTCGGCGCGCAGGTCCAGGTCGTCGTTTCTCATAGCATTCTCACAGCAAAGGGGCGGTCAAGGTTCAGTCTAGGGGCTGGAGACGAAAAAGGGGAAGCCATCGGCTTCCCCTTCTGGTGCAACAGCTGCAGGTTTACAGCACCTGAACGATTGCCTTTGTGACTGCATCAATGTTCGACTGGTTCAACGCCGCCACACAGATACGACCAGTGTCGAGGGCGTAGATGCCGAATTCGCTGCGCAAGCGCGTGACTTGTTCAACCGTCAGGCCGGAATAGGAGAACATCCCACGTTGGCGGCCGACGAAGCTGAAGTCATGGCCCGGCGCAGCCTTGGCCAGTTCGGCCACCATCTGCTCGCGCATGCCACGGATGCGCAGGCGCATTTCAGCCAGTTCGGCTTCCCACTGGGCGCGCAGCTCAGGGGTGTTCAATACCGCTGCAACGATCGCCGCGCCGTGGGTTGGCGGGTTGGAGTAGTTGGTGCGGATCACGCGTTTGACCTGGGACAGGATGCGCGCGCTTTCTTCCTTGGAGTCGCCGACGATGGACAGTGCGCCCACACGTTCGCCGTACAGGGAGAACGACTTGGAGAACGAGCTGGACACAAAGAAGGTCAGGCCCGATTCAGCGAACAGGCGCACGGCGGCGGCGTCTTCGTGGATGCCATCGCCAAAGCCCTGGTAGGCCATGTCGAGGAACGGCACCAGGTTCTTGGCCTTGATCACGTCCAGCACGTTCTGCCAGTCGGCCGGGCTCAGGTCGACGCCGGTCGGGTTGTGGCAGCAGGCGTGCAGCACCACGATGGACTGTGGCGGCAGGGCGTTGAGGTCTTCGAGCAGGCCGGTACGGTTCACGTCGTGGGTGGCAGCGTCGTAGTAACGGTAGTTTTGCACCGGGAAACCGGCGGTTTCGAACAGGGCGCGGTGGTTTTCCCAGCTCGGGTCGCTGATGGCGACGACGGCGTTTGGCAGCAGCTGCTTGAGGAAGTCAGCACCCAGTTTCAGCGCGCCAGTGCCGCCTACCGCTTGCACGGTGGTGACGCGGCCGGCGTTCAGCAGCGGCGACTCAGCGCCGAACAGCAGGGTTTGCACGGCCTTGTCGTAGGCCGCGATGCCGTCGATTGGCAAGTAGCCACGGGCGGCGTGTTGCGCCACGCGAATGGCTTCCGCTTCGGCAACGGCACGCAAGAGTGGAATCTTCCCCTCCTCGTTGCAGTAAACGCCCACGCCAAGGTTGACCTTGGTGGTTCGTGTATCGGCGTTGAATGCTTCGTTGAGGCCCAGGATTGGATCGCGTGGTGCCATTTCGACAGCGGAGAACAGGCTCATTTTTGCGGCAGCTCTATGGGGGGTAGGAGGGACGTGTCGCGCTCCAGCCGAATGCACTAGAGCGGTGCACAAACGGGGAGTTAGTATAGAGACCATCACCGCCTGAGGCGACAGCCGAAACGGCTTTTCGGCCAAGTTTTTCGGTTTATTTGCTGACCGTTAGTCTTATTGCAACATTGATCGGTAAAGGCGTGTAGGACGATTGCCTTGAAACCCGTCACATTCGCCACCACTTCTACAGCTATCATGGTTTTTTCCTGCAACCTGCGATGATTATTCGCGGGTTGCTGAGCTATTTCGTCCCTGGCGGTTTTGAGTCTGGGGTGACTTCACGAGGTACGTTATGTCGGATTTCCAGCTCGTCACCCGCTTTGAACCCGCCGGCGATCAACCGGAAGCCATTCGCCAGATGGTCGAAGGCATCGAAGCCGGGCTGGCGCACCAGACCCTGCTCGGGGTGACCGGATCGGGCAAGACCTTCAGCATCGCCAACGTCATTGCGCAGATCAACCGACCCACCCTGGTGCTGGCGCCGAACAAGACCCTGGCCGCTCAGCTATACGGCGAGTTCAAGGCGTTCTTCCCGAACAACGCGGTGGAGTACTTCGTTTCCTACTACGACTACTATCAGCCCGAAGCCTACGTGCCGTCCTCCGATACCTTTATCGAGAAGGATGCGTCGATCAACGACCACATCGAGCAGATGCGGCTGTCGGCGACCAAGGCCTTGCTGGAGCGCAAGGACGCGATCATCGTCACCACCGTGTCGTGCATCTACGGCCTGGGCAGCCCGGAAACCTATCTGAAGATGGTGCTGCACGTCGATCGCGGCGACAAACTCGACCAACGCGAGCTGTTGCGCCGCCTGACCAGCCTGCAATACACCCGCAATGACATGGACTTTGCCCGTGCCACCTTCCGCGTGCGTGGCGATGTGATCGACATCTACCCGGCGGAATCCGACCTGGAAGCGATCCGCATCGAGCTGTTCGACGATGAAGTCGAGAGCCTGTCGGCCTTTGACCCGTTGACCGGCGAGGTGATCCGCAAGCTACCGCGCTTCACCTTCTATCCGAAAAGCCACTACGTGACCCCGCGTGAAACCCTGATGGGCGCCATTGAGGGCATCAAAGTCGAGTTGGCCGAACGCCTGGAGTACCTGCGTTCCAATAACAAGCTGGTGGAAGCCCAGCGCCTGGAGCAGCGCACCCGTTTCGACCTGGAGATGATCCTGGAGCTGGGCTACTGCAACGGCATCGAAAACTACTCGCGCTACCTGTCGGGCCGCGAATCCGGCGCGCCGCCGCCGACGCTTTACGATTACCTGCCGCCTGACGCGCTGCTGGTGATCGACGAGTCTCACGTCAGCGTGCCGCAAGTGGGCGCGATGTATAAGGGCGACCGTTCGCGTAAAGAAACCCTGGTGGAGTACGGTTTCCGCCTGCCCTCGGCCCTGGATAACCGGCCGATGCGCTTTGATGAGTGGGAGGCCATCAGCCCGCAGACTATCTTTGTGTCCGCCACGCCGGGCAACTATGAGGCCGAGCATGCCGGCCGCGTGATCGAGCAACTGGTGCGGCCGACTGGTTTGGTCGACCCGGAAATCGAAATCCGCCCGGCGCTGACCCAGGTCGACGACTTGCTCTCGGAAATCACCAAGCGCGTGGCCCTGGAAGAGCGGGTGCTGGTCACCACGCTGACCAAGCGCATGTCCGAAGACT
The DNA here is from genome assembly GCF_000510895.2 of Pseudomonas sp. FH1. Lineage (NCBI taxonomy): Bacteria > Pseudomonadati > Pseudomonadota > Gammaproteobacteria > Pseudomonadales > Pseudomonadaceae > Pseudomonas > Pseudomonas sp. FH1. Next base: position 133,361 of record NZ_AOHM01000088.1, on the reverse strand, counting down.
TGACCGACTACCTGGCCGACCACGGCGTGCGCGTGCGCTACCTGCACTCGGACATCGACACTGTGGAACGCGTGGAGATCATCCGCGATCTGCGCCTGGGCACCTTTGATGTGCTGGTGGGCATCAACCTGCTGCGTGAAGGCCTGGACATGCCGGAAGTGTCGCTGGTGGCGATCCTCGATGCGGACAAAGAGGGCTTTTTGCGCTCTGAACGCTCGTTGATCCAGACCATCGGGCGTGCGGCACGGAACCTCAATGGCCGGGCGATTCTCTACGCGGACCGCATTACCGGTTCCATGGAACGGGCGATTGGTGAGACCCAGCGCCGTCGCGACAAGCAGATTGCGTTCAACCTGGAAAATGGCATCACGCCCAAGGGCGTGTTCAAGGACGTTGCCGACATCATGGAAGGCGCCACCGTGCCGGGCTCGCGCAGCAAGAAGCGCAAAGGCATGGCCAAGGCCGCCGAGGAAAGCGCCAAGTACGAGAACGAATTGCGCTCGCCGAGTGAGATCACCAAGCGCATCCGCCAGTTGGAAGAGAAGATGTACCAGTTGGCGCGGGACCTGGAGTTCGAGGCGGCAGCGCAGACGCGGGACGAGATCGGCAAGTTGCGGGAGCGCCTGCTGGCGGTGTGAGGCTGGAGCCCGGGTGCTCCGGGCTGTTACCATTCGCCCCTTGTTTCAATTTTCAGTTTTATCGCCCATTCGAGACCTGCCATGACCACCGTCCGCACGCGCATCGCGCCATCGCCTACTGGGGATCCCCACGTCGGCACTGCTTACATCGCCTTGTTCAACTACTGCTTTGCCAAGCAGCACGGCGGTGAATTCATCCTGCGGATCGAAGACACCGATCAACTGCGTTCCACCCGCGAGTCGGAACAGCAGATTTTCGATGCCCTGCGCTGGTTGGGCATTACCTGGGCCGAAGGCCCGGACGTCGGTGGCCCGCACGGCCCGTATCGCCAGAGCGAGCGCAGCGACATCTACAAGCAGTACACCCAGCAACTGGTCGACATGGGCCATGCCTTCCCGTGCTTCTGCACCGCAGAAGAGCTGGACCAGATGCGCGCCGAGCAACAGGCCCGTGGCGAAACTCCACGCTACGACGGCCGCGCGTTGCTGCTGTCGAAAGAAGAAGTGGCCCAGCGCCTGGCCGCCGGCGAGCCTCACGTGATCCGCATGAAGGTGCCAAGCGAAGGCGTGTGCGTGGTGCCGGACATGCTGCGCGGTGACGTCGAGATCCCGTGGGACCGCATGGACATGCAAGTGCTGATGAAGACCGACGGCCTGCCGACGTACTTCCTGGCCAACGTGGTCGACGACCACCTGATGGGCATCACCCACGTGCTGCGCGGCGAAGAGTGGTTGCCATCGGCGCCGAAACTGATCCTGCTCTACGAGTACTTTGGCTGGGAACAGCCGCAGCTGTGCTACATGCCGCTGCTGCGTAACCCGGACAAGAGCAAGCTGTCCAAGCGCAAGAACCCGACCTCGGTGACCTTCTACGAGCGCATGGGCTTCATGCCGGAAGCGATGCTCAACTACCTGGGCCGCATGGGCTGGTCGATGCCGGACGAGCGCGAGAAGTTCTCGTTGCAGGAAATGGTCGACAATTTTGATCTGTCCCGTGTGTCGCTCGGCGGGCCGATCTTCGACATCGAGAAACTGTCGTGGCTCAACGGCCAGTGGCTGCGTGACCTGCCGGTGGAAGAATTCGCCAGCCGTGTGCAGCAGTGGGCACTGAACCCTGAATACATGATGAAGATCGCGCCGCTGGTGCAGGGCAGGGTGGAGACCTTCAGCCAGGTCGCACCGTTGGCCAGTTTCTTCTTTGCCGGGGGCGTTAATCCGGATCCTAAGCTGTTCGAGTCGAAGAAACTCTCCGGTGACCAGGTTCGCCAGCTGATGCAGTTGATCCTGTGGAAGCTGGAAAGCCTGCGCCAGTGGGAGAAAGATGCGATCACCGCGACGATCCAGGCGGTGGTGGAATCCCTGGAACTGAAATTGCGCGATGCCATGCCGTTGATGTTTGCCGCGATCACCGGGCAGGCCAGTTCGGTGTCGGTGCTGGATGCGATGGAAATCCTCGGCCCGGACTTGACCCGTTTCCGTCTGCGCCAAGCCCTTGATTTGCTTGGTGGTGTGTCGAAGAAAGAAAACAAAGAGTGGGAAAAGCTGCTGGGCGCTATCGCTTAAGCACGCGGTTGAAACGGCGAAACCCCGGTTTTCCGGGGTTTCGACGGTAAGTGATTGTTATCCCGGCAAAAAATTTTGGAAAATGTTGAAAATAAATTTGACACACTTCCAAAGCGCCATTAAGATTCGCCCCGTCCTCACCGATGAGGGGCTATAGCTCAGCTGGGAGAGCGCTTGCATGGCATGCAAGAGGTCAACGGTTCGATCCCGTTTAGCTCCACCAATTTACAGTTCCAAGGTTCCGGCCACACCGTCCTTGGATCGATCAGTCTCAGCCTGATCAGTGTACAGAAGGTTTTTGTCCCCTTCGTCTAGTGGCCTAGGACACCGCCCTTTCACGGCGGTAACAGGGGTTCGAGTCCCCTAGGGGACGCCAGTTTCAACAAGCAGTTCGCAAGGCCTGCTGCGTCGCGAGACGAAAAATCCGGGGCTATAGCTCAGCTGGGAGAGCGCTTGCATGGCATGCAAGAGGTCAACGGTTCGATCCCGTTTAGCTCCACCAATTTACAGGTTCAAGGTCTGGCCACACCGTCCTTGAATCGATCAGCTCTCAGCACTGATCAGTTGTACAGAAGGTTTTGTCCCCTTCGTCTAGTGGCCTAGGACACCGCCCTTTCACGGCGGTAACAGGGGTTCGAGTCCCCTAGGGGACGCCACGATTACCCGCTCTGCGGGATTTTTAAGGGTCATTCAATTATTGAATGGCCCTTTTGTTTGTCTGGCGTTTGGCCAAATCTTTCCTCCATCCCCTTCTTCTCTTCTGACCAGCGGTCACGCTTGTGGCTTGTCAAATATTATTATGGTAATAATATTCAACCCATGAACATCGGAGGCAATGATGAGCGATAAAAAAGCGCAAACCCGCGAGCGCATTCTGCAGGCCGCCAGCGCCGCGTTGATCCAGCGCGGCCCGGCCGAACCGAGTGTGGGTGAAGTCATGGGCGCGGCGGGGCTGACCGTCGGTGGTTTCTACGCGCACTTCGAAAGCAAGGACGCACTGATGCTGGAGGCCTTCACTCAGCTGCTGGCCAAGCGTCGTGCGTCGATTGATGACATGGACGCCCAGTTGACCGGAGAGGAGCGCAGAAGCCTGGTGGCGGCGTTCTACCTGTCGCGCAAGCATCGTGACTCAACCGCCCAGGCCTGCCCGATCCCGGCGACCGTCGGTGAGATGAGCCGCCTGCCGGATGAGTTCCGCCAGGCGCTGAACGAGCATTGCGAGCTGATGGCTGCGCAACTCGCCGCCAGCCCTGAAGACACCGACAAAGCCCTGGCGGACATGGCGCTGATGATCGGTGGCCTGGCCTTGGCCCGCGCCTTGGGGCCGGGTGAGTTGTCTGACCGTGTGCTGCGCGCCGCCAAGTCGGCCGTGCGCTAGAAGAGGGCTGTCATGATGGGCACGTTAACCTGGATTCGTCGCTTCAACGGCACCCTGGGGCACCTGGCGCCGCAAACGGTGGCCAACAAGATGCGCCGCGCCTTCATGACACCCCGCGACCTGCCGCCGCGTGACTGGGAGCTGCCGCTGCTGGCGCAGTCGGAGCGCATCACCTTGCGCTTCGGTCTGTCCGCCTTGCGCTGGGGCCAGGGGCCTGCGGTGTTGTTGATGCACGGTTGGGAAGGGCGGCCCACTCAATTCGCCAGCCTGATCACGGCATTGGTCGACAACGGTTACTCGGTGATTGCCCTCGACGGTCCCGCCCATGGCCGTTCGCCAGGGCGTGAAGCCCATGTGCTGCTGTTCGCCCGTGCCATGCTCGAAGCCGCTGCCGAGTTGCCGCCGCTGCATGCGGTGATCGGTCATTCCATGGGGGGTGCCAGTGCGATGCTGGCGGTGCAGTTGGGCTTGCGCACCGAGGCGTTAGTGAGCATTGCCGCACCGTCACGCTTTCTGGATGTGTTGCGGGGCTTCACCAAAATGGTCGGTTTGCCGGCGCGGGCACGCTCGGCGTTCATCCAGGAAGTCGAGCAGACCTTTGGCATGCCGCTCAAGCATCTGGATGTGGCCCATTACCAGATGAATATCCCTGGCCTGATCGTGCACGCCGAAGACGATACGTTCGTCCCGGTCAAAGCCTCTCAAGCTATTCACGAAGCCTGGTTTGACAGCCGTCTGCTGCGCCTGGAGCAGGGCGGTCACCAGAAAGTGCTGGCCGATCCGCGCGTGATCGACGCTGTGTTGGTGCTGCTGGCCGGTCGTCGTCTACAGGCGCGGCAAACGGCCTGATACACTGCCCCGGTTACGTTAATCGACCGGGAGCAAGGCATGGGCTGGGATTTGGCAACGCCGTTTATCATCGATCTGCAGGTGGCCCCTGAAGATATCGACGGCCTGGGGCACGCCAACAACGCGGTGTATGTGTCCTGGCTGGAGCGCTGCGCCTGGCGTCATTCCCAGCGTTTGGGCCTGGACCTGACCGAGTATCGCCGCCTGGACCGCGCCATGGCGGTGGTGCGCCATGAGATCGACTACCTGGCCGCCGGCTATGAAGGCGACGAGCTGCAACTGGCCACCTGGATCGTCGACTGGGACCAGCGCCTGAAGATGACCCGGCGCTTTCAGCTGGTCCGCCCGCGTGATGGTGCGACCCTGCTGCGTGCGCAAACCACCTTTGTCTGCATCGAACTGTCCACCGGCAAGCCCAAGCGCATGCCTGCAGAATTTCTCGACGGTTATGGCCCCGCCCTGACAGGGGGTTAACGGTTGCTGTAGGAAACCCAGTAAACTGCGCCACGATTTTTGTTGAGTGTTTTCCATGCAAATTGCTTTGGCGCCCATGGAGGGGTTGGTCGACAACATCCTGCGGGACGTGCTCACCCGTGTCGGCGGTATTGACTGGTGCGTGACCGAGTTCATCCGCGTCAACGACCGCCTGCTTACCCCCGCGTATTTCCATAAACTCGCCCCGGAACTGCTGCACGGCGCCCATACCGCCGCCGGTGTGCCGCTGCGCGTGCAATTGCTTGGTTCCGACCCGGTGTGCCTGGCGGAAAACGCCGCCTTGGCGTGTGAGCTGGGCTCGCAGGTCATCGACCTGAATTTCGGCTGCCCGGCCAAGACCGTCAACAAGTCCCGTGGCGGGGCAGTGCTGCTCAAGGAGCCGGAGCTGCTCAACCAGATCGTCGAACACGTGCGCCGCGCCGTACCGGCGCACATTCCGGTCACCGCCAAGATGCGCCTGGGTTTCGACAGCCCGGACGGCGCCCTGGTCTGTGCCACGGCCCTGGCCGAAGGTGGCGCGGCACATATCGTGGTGCATGCGCGGACCAAGACTGACGGCTACAAACCGCCCGCTCACTGGGAGTGGATCCCGCGCGTACAAGACGTGGTCAAGGTACCGGTGTTCGCCAATGGTGATATCTGGAGCGTTGAAGACTGGAAGCGCTGCCGAGAAGTCAGTGGTGCCGAAGACATCATGCTGGGCCGTGGCTTGGTTGCGCGTCCAGACCTGGCGCGGCAGATTGCTGCGGCGCGGGCAGGCGAGGAAGTGATCGAGATGACCTGGGCCGAAATGCAACCCATGCTTCAGGATTTCTGGACCCAATCGGTGGCGCAACTGACTGAGCATCAGGCGCCGGGGCGTTTGAAGCAATGGCTGGCGATGCTCACCCGCAATTACCCTGAGGCGGTGGAGTTGTTTACGCTGATGCGTAGGGAAACCGACCTGGAGCAGGTCGGGCGTTTGCTGGGGATGCCCGGTGAGCGTGAACAGTCGGTCGCGCTGCAAGATTAGGTTTACATATATAAGTGTTTCAACCATTGCGATAGAGGGCACCGAAAGGTGCCTTTTTTTTGTCTGAAAAGTACGTTTGGCGTCATTGTCTACCACCTGGAGTAGGTTTCAGTCGCTGTATTTCTAAAGCGGGTGAAGTGTTATTTCGAGATATATGCAAGTGTCTGTGAGTGTTTGAGTTTGACTGCAACTAAGTTTTAATTTCCTGTTATTTTTTGGTGTGCAATAAAGTACTTGTGTGCGCGTCAATTAACATAGGTTTCGCTTGTAAGGCGAACGTGTTGTTTTCTTTAAGTTACTTTGCTCAGAGGGTGTTGCCTTAAGTTACCACTCCAGGAAGCGCTTTGGGCTTACGCAGCCTGGGTTTTTCTCGGTTTGTCCATAGGTAAACACCCCTGGCAGTCAATTGGTTTCCTTATATAAGCCGCGTTTTTTCGGAACTCATTGTCGTTACGCCCCACGAATCTTACGAGTTTGTCGAACTCGCCGTTGTTTAACACACCCTGTCAATAGCTGTCTTTCTCCTGCCGCTGCAGGAGTTGGGCAAAGTCATAGGAATAAGAAGATGTCTAATGTCTCGACCCAACAGTTCATGCCGATGAATACAGGTTACGCTCAACTTAATCAGTCCTCTGTGCAGACGGATAAAACACCTGAGTTGTCTCCTTCGATGGACAGTGTAAATAAGTTTCTGAAGGATACTAATCCCGCCTCTAAAGACACTCATGTGCCGATGAATAAGGAGTCGTTGGAAAAGTTGTTTGCCATGTTTGAGTTCGCGGTCAAGGCGATGCGTAGCATGCTCGCCGGTATGGGGGTGCTGCCCAAGTTGCCCGGTGAGGCGGATGCTCAGCCCCAGGTGAAGCCAGGCCCGGACGCCAAAGTCGTTGCAGATACGGCGGCGCAGAGCAAGAGAGCGCCTGCAGCGGATATCAAGCCAAAAGTGATGCCAGCTGCTGATAATAATGTTGCTACGGATGCAGGCGTCCAACCCAAGGTCACAGCCGAAGTCGATACCAAGCCAAAAGTGATGCCCGGTGCCGATACCAAGGTTGCCATGGATACGGGAGTGCAACCCAAGGTCATGCCGCAAGCAGACGCCAAGGCAAAGGTGGAGCCCAATCCAGATACACGCGTCACGCCAGATAGGCCTGCGCAAGTGACTGTCACGCCGGACGGTAAACTCAATGCCAAGCAGGTAACGACTACCCCCACCGACGTTGCACAGCAGCATAAGCTTTCGTCTGATATCAACGTGACTGTGCAGGTGCAGAACTGTCATTGCCCGCATACGGACGAAAAAACCCCGCCACAACCCCGGCTCACCTCGAAAGTCGACGCGCAGCCCACGCCGCCGTCAGTGGTGGCACCAAAGGTCGATGCACAACCCACGCCGCCGTCGGTGGTAACGCCAAAGGTCGATGCACAGCCCACGCCGCAGCCGGCGGTAACGCCAAAGGTCGATGCGCAACCCACGCCACCGCCGGTGGTAACGCCCAAGATCGACGCAAAACCCACGCCGGAGATTACATCCCCCGCACCCGATAACTTGGCGGACGACTTCGCCAGGCACTCCCATAGCCGGTTCTCCAGGTCCAGCCTCCGCTCACGCTTCTGAGCCTGCTGCCTTGAAGCGTTAAACACCACTGTAATGATCGTTCCCTGGCCGATGCGGTCAGGGAGCCTCCTCAATGAGGTATGAAGTCATGTTGTCGATCAAACATCTTCCTATTACACGACCCACTATTGATCCTTATGGCGCGTCAGGTTTTTCAGGTAGCGCTTCACTCGATTCTGCCAGCCGAAACAGTTTGCGCACTGCGCCACAGGCCTCACCCGCAGCGTCGCAGCCTAGGAATATCGGGAATACCGCAGACCCCGAGGCCGTGTTGGGTATGCTTAAGGACTTGTTCATGCAGTTCTTCAACCAGTTGCAGGCCATCTTGGATAAAGGCGTACGCCCGCCGGTGCCGAAAAACAACGACGTACCCATTCCGCAACCCCACGTGAAACCCGCTGACGACGCGACACTGACAGACAAGCGAAACGAACACATTCCCGGGCTCTCCAACAAACGCAAAGGTGAAAAGCCCAACAACATCTGGACTGGTTTTCGCCAGGGAAGTAATGGTAATTGCGTAACGATTTCCGCCATCAAGGCGGCGATGGCGAAGTTTGGTCAAAGCCCAAAGGATATTTATAAGTCTGTGGAGGCCAATGAGCAGGGTTATAAAGTTGTAATGCGTGACGGGTTTGAATTGACGCTGAGCAAGGCCGAGTTGCAGGCGGCTATTCGCGGTTCCAACTTTGTCGGCATGAGTGATCCAGAAATGCTCAAGGATGCCCACTTCCTGTTTGCCTGTTCCGCCAAGCGTGCGCAGATGGAGAACAACGACGGATGGGCGAGCAGAAGTTTCAATGCGGCGATCACGACGCTCAATAATGGAGAAGACGAAGACAGGAACAAGCCTGGCGAAGGCTTCCTGAGGCTAGGGTTGAAGGACCACATGAAGAGGGTCAAGGTGAGTGAATTCGCTGACCCGTCTTTGATCGGTATGGTCAATAGGCGCGGACATTCAGTTGCCGTCGTGGAGGGTTGCGAGGAGTTATACGGGCGCAAAGGCAATCGACCCAGGGATGGACAGGCCGTTGCGTTGATCTGATCACCTCGCCTGATCCGAGCTTCCGGGCTTGAACTCTCCCACTGTTTCAGAAAAGAGTGAACGATATGAGTACGTTTGCAATTGGAGCTTTCGCGCGCTCAAATCCCCTTGCGCTGCAATTATCAAGCCACCCTGAAGCGTCTCGCATTCCAGCTTTTGATGTGCCGGAGAGGGGCTTTGGCGAGCATTTCAACGCGAGTTCACACAGCGCCGTCATCAAGTTGATGATGCTCAAGTTCGGCCTAAGCCCTGGCGATATGTTCACCGATGTACGGAGCAACGGTGAGGCTTACGCCGTGACCATGAAAGATGGTTATTGGCTGCATCTATCCCAACAGGAACTGCAACAGGCAGCGTCTGCATCGCGTTTTACCGGCAGTGATGGCGATGTGTTGGACAGTGCCCATTTTGCGCTGGCAGTGTTCATCAAGCGTAAACAACTCGAGCGCGGCAGTACGCCGGATCTACCCGATTTTCAGTCGATGCTGACGGAGTCTCTGCAAGGTGAAACGACCTTTAACATGCTCAAAGGTATGGGGTTATCCCGTCATCTTCAGCATGTAGCCACCGCAACGGTTGTGGCTGAGGGCGGGGAAGGCGTAGCAGACAGCTATGACGCAGGTTCATCCCTGATTTATGCCGGCAAGGCGCATCAATTTGGCGGGGAGCGCTCACCGGATCGAGCCTACCTGTATACGTTGATGAGCGATAACGCACCGAAGCCTCCCATGGTCCCGGCCCCCGTTGCGCCTATCGTCGTACCCAAGGTTGACCCGGCCACCTCGAAGGACCTACCCGAGGCCGCTGGGGTGATGCAGGGCTTCATTGAGGGCTCACGAAAATTCGGCGAAGTCTTTGACCTCAGCAGCCATGCCGCGGTCATCAAGCTGATGATGCTCAGGTTTGGCCCGTCGCCCTCCGATATGTTTGAGCGTGTCGAGGCGACCGCTACGGGGTACAGCGTCACTATGAAAGACGGGTTTGAAGTGACGCTGTCAAAGCGGGAGTTGCAGCGCACTGGCGCAGCGTCAAGGTTTTCCGGGCCAGATGTGCAAAAGGTCGCCGATGCCAATTTCATGCTGGCGGCCTTTGCCAAGCGCAAACAGGTTGAAGGCAATGCTGAGTTTGATGCCGTGCTCTCGAGCACATTGTGCGGAGAGCACCTTTACAACGTCTTGAAGGGCATGGGGCTGACTGGCTTTTTGCGAGTTGTGCCGCCGGACAAACTACGAGAACCCCGCAGCGTCGGCGTCACCCCTACCTTCAACTATTCAGGCGCGCTTGTCGTGGATGGCATCAAGCATAGCAACGGTGAACAAGCGTCAGTCACCAAGGACTATGGCTACCAGCTTGCCGAAGACGTCCCGGTCGACCCCCACGGTAAGCCTGCGCAGTTGTCGACGGTGCCTGTGGGGGTCAAGCCCGCGGATATCTGGAGCGGTTTCTATCAAGGTGTGGAGGGTAACTGTGTCACGGTGTCCGCAATCAAGGCCGCGATGATGAAGTATGGACAAAACCCTCTGGGGATCTTCAAGCGTGTCACTGAAACGCCAGAAGGTTTCAGCATCGCCATGCGTGATGGTTGCACGGTGCGCCTCACTCATGCCGAGCTGAGCCAGGCACGAGAGGCTGCCAACTTCCATGGAACGGATAAAGGCCTGATTGAGGATGCGGTGTTCCTGTATGGCGCAAGTGCCAAGCGTGCCCAACTGGAGAACCATGAGTTTCGCGCCGGCGCTGGCTTCAATGCCGCCCTCAAAACGTTGAATGATGGGGAAGTCCCGGGCGATGCGTTACGACGCCTTGGCTTGTATGCATTCACTCGCGCAAGCAGCGTGGAGGAACTGGCGTCAGGCGTGCCAGGCACCCTGGCGAACTTCGGGCATTCCGTTGTCGTGGTAAACGGTGCCCTTGATGCTTATGGAGACAAGCGTGACTTGAACGGTTCGCACTGGATGCGAGAGGACGGTCACGCCTTGACGCTGGTTTAACCCCGCCCATCTCCCGCGAGCAAGCGTTCCCTGAATCCGATCATGGGCAGCGGTCGGCTGTGCAAATACCCTTGGTACAAATGGCAGCCCAGGCCCTGCAGGAAGGCCAGTTGGTCCTGGGTTTCCACGCCTTCGGCAATCACCTCCAGGTTCAGGCTGCGGGCCATGGCGACAATAGCGCGGATGATCTCGGCGTCGTTGGGGTCATGGGTGGCGTCACGCACGAAGGATTGGTCAATCTTCAGCGCGTCCACCGGTAGGCGCTTGAGGTAGGTCAGTGATGAATAGCCGGTGCCGAAGTCATCCATCGCAAAGCTCACGCCGAGTTTTTTCAGGCGGCGCATTTTACTGATGGTGTCGTCCAGATTCTGGATCACGATGCCTTCGGTGATTTCCAGTTTCAACAGGCTGAATGGCAGTTCGTGCTGCTTGAGGCTGCGCTCCACCCGCTCCACGAAGTCGTTCTGGCGAAACTGCCGAGGACTGATGTTCACGCACAGGCTGAAATTCAGTGGGTCGACCAGGCCTTCCGCGATCAACTGTTGGAAGGCGGCGCAGGCTTCATCGAGGATCCAGGTGCCGACTTCAAGGATCAGGCCGCTGTCCTCCAGCACCTTGATGAATTCGGAGGGCGATTGCGCACCCAGTTGTGGGTGCTGCCAGCGCACCAAGGCCTCGGCGCCGACGATCCGGTTGCCCCGCGCATCCACCTGTGGTTGGTAGTGCACGCTGAACTCACCGCGCGACAGGGCCAGGCGCAGGTCGGTCTCCATGCGCAGGCGTTCGCTGGCGGTTTTTTGCATGCTGTTGTGGAACATCTGCGTGGTGTTGCGCCCGGAATCCTTGGCGCGGTACAGGGCGATATCGGCCCGCTTGAGCAAGTCCGCCGGCGTGGAGCCGTGATCGGGAATCAGCGCCACGCCAATACTCGGCGTGACCTGCAAGCGATGGCCGTCCAGGAACATCGGCTCCGAAAGCAGCTCGCGCAAGGTGTCGGCCAGTTCCTGGACCTGGCGGCTGACTTCCGTGCGCGTGCCATCCAGGCCGCTGAGCAGCACCACGAACTCATCGCCACCCAGGCGCGCCACGGTGTCTTCCATGCGCACGCTGGCTTCCAGGCGGGCGGTGACGATCTTCAGCACGGTGTCGCCCACCGGATGGCCGAGGGAATCGTTGATGTGCTTGAAGTGGTCAAGGTCGAGGAACAGTAGCGCGCCGCGCAGGTTATGCCGTTTGAGCAAGGCGATCTGCTGGCTCAGGCGGTCCATCAACAGGGCGCGGTTGGGCAGGTTGGTCAGCGGGTCGTGATAGGCCAGGTGACGGATCTGCGCCTGGGCGTTTTTCAGCAGGCTCACGTCCCGTGCGGTCAGCAGCAGGCACGGGGTTTCGTTGAGGGTGATGGGTTCAACCGAGACTTCTACCGCCAGTAACTCGCCGCGTTTGTTGTGCCAGAGCATTTCCAGGTGATGGATACGACCCTTGATCTGCAATTCGGCCAGCAGCGCGGCACGCTGGTTCTCGTCGGCCCAGATGCCGATCTGGTAGAGGGTCAGGCCAATGGCTTCCTCGGCGCGATAGCCGGTCAGGCGGCAGAAACCGTCGTTGACCTCCACATAACGGCCGGTGTCGCGCTCGGTGATGGAAATCGCATCAGGGCTGGAATGGAAGGCCTTGGCGAATTTCTCTTCGCTGGCCTTAAGCGCGGCTTCCGAGCGTTGTTGCTGGGTGATGTCGCGCAAGGTGGTGACGATACACGGTTGGTCCCCCACTTTGATCAGCCGGCTGGAAATCACACAGGTCAGCGCCTGGCCATTTTTGTGATGCACCACAATTGCCACATTGCTCAGTGCCTGCTCGCGGATCACCCGTTCGATCCGTTGCAGGCGCTTGCTGGATTCGTCCCACAGGCCGATCTGCTCGGCACTCTTGTCGATCACTTCGGCGGCCGTCCAGCCAAAGGTCTGGGTAAACGCGGGGTTGATCTCGATAAACGCGCCGCTGTCCAGGCAGGTGACGCAGATCGGGTCGGGGCTGGCCTGGAACAGGCTGGCAAATTTTTCTTCGGAGGCGGTCAGGCGTTGTTCGCGTTCGACCTGGTCGGTGATGTCGAGCAAGGTGCCGGCCATGCGCAGCGGTGCGCCGTGCTCGTCGCGGTACAGGCGCGCACGACTTTCGAGGTAGCGCGAGCTGCCGTCCTCCATGGGCACTCGATACGTCAGTTGATAGTTGCCCGCCGGGCCTTCGCGCAGGGTGCGGTAGGCGTTGCGCATGCTCTCGCGCTCGTCATCGGGCATGCCTTCGAAGAACGCATCGAACGACTCATGGAAGGGTTCCGGCGGCAGGCCGTGCAATTGGGCGGCGCGGGCCGAGCCATAAAGCATGCCGGTGGGGATGTGCCAGTCCCAGGTGCCCAGTTGCGCCGAATCCAGGGCCAGGTCAAGGCGTTCCTGGCTGTCCTTGAGGGCTTGATCGGCGTTTTTGCGCTCGGTGGTGTCCAGAAAGGTACTGATCAGGTAGGCCTCGCCTTCCAGCTCGACCTTCTGCGCGCTGAGGGTGCCGTCGTGGATCTGGCCGTTGCTCGCGCAAAACTGCACTTCCATGGTGATCGGCTCGCCCTTGCGCTGGGTGGCTTTGACCAACTGCGCGCGTTGCTCCGGGTGACGCCACAGGCCGAGGTCCAGGGTGGTGCGACCGATGGCGTCGGTGAGCGGCCAGCCGAACAGCATTTCGAAATACTGGTTGGCTTCGCTGATCAGCCCGTCGGCCTGGCGGGTCAGCAGGACCATGTTCGGACACAGGTGGAACAGCGTGGCGAAGCGTTTTTCGGAGTGGCTGAGAGCGGCTTCGCGGTCGCGTTGGTGGGTGATCTCGCGGATCACTCCGATCATACGGCGCCGTCCCGCCTTGTCCGGCGCCAGGCTGCCGTTGATTTCCAGCCAATGTAGGCTGCCATCCGGCCATTGGATACGGTGATGCATGGCCTGTTCGAACGGCTCGCCCGCCAACACCGCATGGAACGCCCGCACCACGCGGGCGCTGTCTTCGGGGGCCAGCAGGTCGAGGTAATCCAGATCCTTGGGCAGCGGCTGGCGTGGGTCAAAGCCAAACAACGCCTGGGTGCCCCGTGACCAACTGATGCGGCCGGTGTCGATTTCCCAGCACCATGCCCCTAGCCGCGCAGCATTGAGCGCTGCCAGCAATTGCGGGGCGCTGTCCCAGCTTTGTTCCGCCGCTTGAGGGTCAAGGGCGTAGATGCGGGGCAGGGGTGGCACGGAATCGACGGGGTTGCGCATTATCAAAGGGCCTTGGCTCAATGGGCGTTCGGCGCGGCTTTATTCAGGCCTTGAGGCCGCACAGCTTCATGCCGGTATCCCTGGCAGATCGACCTGTGCATCCAATAGGCTCATGAAAGCCCGCGCAGCGTTCGACAGCGTCCTTTCGGTGTGCACGATATAGCCTAGCTGGCGACTGAGCTGTATGCCCGGCAAAGCGATACTTGCCACCTGATCATCCAGCATGGTGCGTGGCAGCACGCTCCAGGCCAGGCCGATCGACACCATCATCTTGATGGTTTCCAGATAGTTAGTGCTCATCGCAATGTTTGGCGTGAGGCCCTGGGCCTCGAACAATCGGCTGACAATATGGTGGGTAAAGGTATTGCCGCCGGGGAAAACGGCGGGGTGGCCGGCAATATCGGCCAGACTGATGCCGCCGTTGCTGATCAAGCTGTGTTCCGGCGCGACCACAAAATCCAGCGGGTCATCCCAGACTGGGGTGGCACGTACCAGGTTGTGAGGATCGGGCGCCAGGGTGATCACTGCCACTTCGGCACGGCCATGGAGGATTTCTTCGTAGGCCACTTCCGAATCGAGGAACTGAATATCCAGCGCCACATTCGGGTATTCCCGGGTAAACGTGCGCAACACCGGCGGCAAGCGATGCAGGCCGATGTGGTGACTAGTGGCCAGGGTCAGGCGGCCGCTGACTTCGCCAGTCAGGTTGGTCAGGGCGCGGCGGGTGTCGTCCAGCACGTTGAGGATCTGATAAGCGCGCGGCAGCAAGGCCCGTCCAGCCTCGGTCAAGCCGACTTCGCGACCCAGGCGATCGAACAGGCGCACCTTCAATTGTTGCTCCAGGCCAGCAATGCGCTTGCTGATGGCCGGTTGGGTCAGGTGCAGCCGTTCACCGGCGCCGGAGAAGCTGCCGGTCTCGGCGATGGCAATAAAGGCGTTGAGGTTGGCCAGGTCCATTGTGGTATTCCAGTTGGTAATCCAAAGCATAAAAAATATGAATTTGAGTTATTTAATGTAGCGCCATACCATCAGCCTCACAAGCCAAAGGGTTATTGAAAAGCCCGGCATAGAGAAACACCGCTGATGAGGACCGACTGATGGCCGGCAAAACGCTTTACGACAAGCTTTGGGATTCCCATGAAGTGAAACGGCGCGACGATGGCTCGTCGTTGATCTATATCGACCGTCACATCATCCATGAAGTGACCTCGCCCCAAGCGTTCGAAGGCCTGCGTCTGGCCGGGCGCAAGCCTTGGCGCGTCGATTCCATCATCGCCACGCCTGACCACAACGTGCCGACCACGCCGGAGCGCAAGGGCGGCATCGACGCAATCGTCGACACCGTTTCCCGCTTGCAGGTACAGACCCTCGACGACTACTGCGACGAATATGGCATTACCGAATTCAAGTTGAATGACGTACGTCAAGGCATCGTGCATGTGATCGGCCCGGAGCAGGGCGCGACCTTGCCGGGCATGACCGTGGTCTGCGGTGACTCCCACACGTCGACCCACGGTGCTTTTGGCGCCCTGGCCCATGGCATCGGCACTTCCGAGGTGGAACATGTGTTCGCCACCCAGTGCCTAGTCGCCAAGAAGATGAAGAATATGTTGGTTCGCGTTGAGGGCAAATTGCCGTTCGGCGTGACCGCCAAAGACATTGTGCTGGCTGTGATCGGCAAGATCGGCACCGCTGGCGGTAACGGCCATGCCATCGAGTTTGCCGGCAGCGCCATCCGCGACCTGTCCATCGAAGGCCGCATGACCATCTGCAACATGTCCATTGAAGCCGGTGCCCGTGTGGGCATGGTGGCGGCGGACGAAAAGACCGTTGAGTACGTCAAGGGTCGTCCTTTCGCTCCGGCAGGCGCGGATTGGGACGCTGCGGTAGAAGCCTGGAAAGACCTGGTTTCCGATGCCGATGCGGTGTTCGACACCGTGGTCGAACTCGACGCGGCCCAGATCAAGCCACAAGTCAGCTGGGGCACTTCGCCGGAAATGGTCTTGGCCGTTGACCAGAATGTGCCGGACCCGGCCAAAGAGGCCGATCTGGTCAAGCGCGGTTCCATCGAGCGCGCCTTGAAGTACATGGGTTTGCAGGCCAACCAGGCGATCACCGACATTCAGTTGGACCGCGTGTTCATCGGTTCCTGCACCAACTCGCGGATCGAAGACCTGCGCGCTGCCGCAGTAATTGCCAAAGGCCGCAAAGTGGCGTCGACCATCAAGCAAGCCATCGTGGTGCCAGGCTCCGGTCTGGTCAAAGCGCAAGCTGAAGCCGAAGGCCTCGACAAGATTTTCCTCGAAGCCGGTTTTGAATGGCGTGAGCCAGGCTGCTCGATGTGCCTGGCGATGAACCCGGACCGTTTGGAATCGGGCGAGCATTGCGCGTCTACGTCCAACCGTAACTTCGAAGGGCGTCAGGGCGCCGGTGGGCGTACCCACCTGGTCAGCCCGGCCATGGCCGCTGCGGCGGCCGTCAACGGTCGTTTCATCGACGTTCGCGAATTGATCTGAGGAATACCCGATGCGTGCTTTTACCCAACACACCGGCCTTGTCGCTCCTTTGGATCGCGCCAACGTCGACACCGACCAGATCATCCCCAAGCAGTTCTTGAAGTCGATCAAACGCACCGGTTTCGGCCCGAACCTGTTCGACGAGTGGCGCTACCTGGACGTGGGCTACGCCTACCAGGACAACTCCAAGCGCCCGCTGAACAAGGACTTCGTGCTCAATGCCGAACGTTACCAAGGCGCCAGCGTACTGCTGGCCCGCGAGAACTTCGGTTGCGGCTCCAGCCGTGAGCACGCACCGTGGGCCCTGGAAGAGTATGGTTTTCGCAGCATCATCGCGCCGAGCTATGCCGACATCTTCTTCAACAACAGCTTCAAGAACGGCCTGTTGCCGATCATCTTGACCGACGCAGAAGTCGACGAGCTGTTCAAGCAGGTGGAAGCTGAAGAGGGCTACCAACTGACCGTTGACCTGGCCGCGCAAACCGTGACCCGTCCGGATGGCAAGGTGTATCACTTTGAAGTGGATGCGTTCCGTAAGCACTGCCTGATCAACGGCCTGGACGACATCGGCCTGACCTTGCAGGACGGCGATGCGATTGCCGCGTTTGAAGCCAAGCACCGGGCGAGCCAGCCGTGGTTGTTTCGCGATGCCTGATTTGATGTAAGCAGGACTGGCCCCTTCGCGAGCACACACAACACAAGTCCCAAGGAAAAGCACCATGACCAGCACCGCCCACACCCAAGTCGTGCAAAAACAATTCGGCGAGCAAGCCTCGGCCTACCTGAGCAGTGCCGTGCACGCCCAAGGCACCGAATTCGCGCTGCTGCAGGCCGAACTGGCCGGGCAGGGCAATGCGCGACTGTTGGATTTGGGCTGCGGTGCCGGTCATGTCAGCTTTCATGTAGCGCCGCTGGCTAAAGAAGTGGTCGCCTACGACCTGTCCCAGCAGATGCTCGACGTGGTTGCCGCTGCGGCGACAGATCGCGGTTTGGACAACATCCGCACCGTCCACGGCGCCGCCGAACGCCTGCCGTTCGCCGATGGCGAGTTCGACTTCGTGTTCAGCCGTTATTCGGCCCACCACTGGAGCGACCTCGGCCTGGCCCTGCGCGAAGTGCGCCGCGTACTCAAGCCGGGCGGTGTGGCGGCGTTCGTCGACGTCTTGTCACCGGGCAGCCCGCTGTTGGACACTTACCTGCAAACCGTCGAAGTGCTGCGTGACACCAGCCACGTGCGTGATTATTCCGCCGCCGAATGGATGCAGCAGCTCAGCGAGTCCGGCTTGCATGTGCGCACCAGCAGTCGCCAGCGTCTTCGCCTGGAATACACCTCGTGGGTCGAGCGCATGCGCACGCCAGAAGTACTGCGCGCTGCCATCCTTGAGTTGCAGAAGGCGATGGGCCAGGAAGTGCGTGATTATTACGAAATTCAGGCCGACGGCACCTTCAGCACCGACGTGCTGGTGGTCTTTGCCGAACGCTGATTGATTTTTCCCGACCTGCCCATGGGCGGGTCGCTTGATGAAATGAGGAACGCATGAGCAAGCAGATTCTGATTCTCCCTGGCGACGGTATTGGTCCGGAAATCATGGCCGAAGCGGTCAAGGTGCTGGAACTCGCCAACAGCAAGTACAGCCTGGGCTTTGAGCTGAGCCACGACGTGATCGGCGGCGCGGCCATCGACAAGCACGGCGTGCCGCTGGCCGATGAAACCCTGGACCGCGCCCGCGCGGCCGACGCCGTACTGCTCGGCGCGGTGGGCGGCCCGAAATGGGACAAGATCGAACGTGATATCCGCCCTGAGCGTGGCCTGCTGAAGATCCGTGCGCAACTGGGCCTGTTCGGCAACCTGCGCCCGGCGATCCTCTACCCGCAACTGGCTGACGCGTCGAGCCTCAAGCCGGAAGTGGTCGCGGGCCTGGATATCCTCATCGTGCGCGAGTTGACCGGCGGTATCTACTTCGGCTCGCCACGTGGCGTGCGTGAGCTGGAAAATGGCGAGCGCCAGGCCTACGACACCCTGCCGTACAGCGAGAGCGAAATCCGCCGTATCGCCCGTGTCGGTTTCGACATGGCCCGCGTGCGTGGCAAGAAGGTCTGCTCGGTGGACAAGGCCAACGTGCTGGCCTCCAGCCAGTTGTGGCGTGAAATCGTCGAAGAAGTGGCCAAGGACTATCCGGACGTTGAGCTGAGCCACATGTACGTCGATAACGCCGCCATGCAACTGGTGCGTGCACCCAAGCAGTTTGACGTGATCGTCACCGACAACCTGTTCGGCGACATCCTGTCCGACCAGGCGTCGATGCTCACCGGTTCCATCGGCATGCTGCCGTCGGCGTCCCTGGACACCAACAATAAGGGCATGTACGAGCCTTGCCACGGTTCGGCGCCGGACATCGCGGGCCAGGGCATTGCCAACCCGTTGGCGACGATTTTGTCGGTCTCGATGATGCTGCGTTACAGCTTCAACCTGGCGGACGCGGCGGACGCGATCGAGAAGGCCGTGAGCCTGGTGCTGGACCAGGGCTTGCGCACTGGCGACATCTGGTCGCAGGGTTGCACCAAGGTCGGTACGCAAGAAATGGGCGACGCAGTAGTCGCCGCGCTGCGGAATCTGTAATCTCTCGGGCCCCCTTGCAGAAGTTTGCTGCAGGCGGCCCACTTTTTAACAAGGTGTAGTTGCGATGAAACGTGTAGGTCTGATCGGTTGGCGCGGTATGGTCGGTTCCGTGCTCATGCAGCGGATGCTGGAAGAGCAGGATTTCGATCTTATTGAGCCGGTGTTTTTCACCACTTCGAATGTCGGTGGCCAGGGGCCGTCCGTGGGCAAGGATATTGCCCCGCTCAAGGACGCCTACAACATTGAAGAGCTGAAAACCCTCGACGTGATTCTGACCTGTCAGGGTGGCGACTACACCAGCGAAGTCTTCCCCAAGCTGCGTGAAGCCGGCTGGCAGGGTTACTGGATCGACGCCGCGTCGAGCCTGCGCATGCAGGACGATGCCGTGATCATCCTCGACCCGGTGAACCGCAAGGTCATCGACCAGCAGCTGGACGCGGGCACCAAGAACTATGTCGGCGGCAACTGCACCGTCAGCCTGATGCTGATGGGCTTGGGTGGCCTGTTCGAGGCTGGCCTGGTCGAGTGGATGAGCGCCATGACCTATCAGGCGGCTTCCGGTGCCGGCGCGCAGAACATGCGTGAACTGATCAAGCAAATGGGCGCGACCCACGCCGCCGTTGCCGATCAACTGGCCGACCCGGCCAGCGCGATCCTCGACATCGACCGCCGTGTGGCTGAAGCCATGCGCAGCGAGGCCTACCCGACCGAGAACTTCGGTGTGCCATTGGCCGGCAGCCTGATCCCGTGGATCGACAAGGAACTGCCGAACGGCCAGAGCCGTGAAGAGTGGAAGGCCCAGGCCGAGACCAACAAGATCCTCGGCCGCTTCAAGAGCCCGATCCCGGTGGACGGCATCTGCGTGCGTATCGGCGCGATGCGCTGCCACAGCCAGGCGCTGACCATCAAGCTGAACAAAGACGTACCGATCAGCGATATCGAAGCCTTGATCAGCCAGCACAACCCGTGGGTCAAGCTGGTGCCGAACAACCGCGACATCAGCATGCAGGAGCTGAGCCCGACCAAGGTCACCGGCACTCTGAATGTGCCGGTGGGCCGTCTGCGCAAGCTGAACATGGGCACCCAGTACCTGGGAGCGTTCACCGTTGGCGACCAACTGCTGTGGGGCGCGGCCGAACCGCTGCGCCGCATGCTGCGGATCTTGCTGGAGCGTTGATCGCTTGAAGCAATGAAGAAACCCGCGCTCTGGTGACAGGCGCGGGTTTTTTATTGGCCTCACCCCCAGCCACCCGGTAAAGTGCCGCTCCCCCCGCAATGCCCGAGGCAGCCCCCATGACCCAGACCTTTGAAATCGCCGTGATCGGCGCTACCGGCACCGTTGGCGAAACCCTGGTGCAGATCCTCGAAGAGTTGAACTTCCCGGTGGGCACCCTGTATTTGCTGGCGGGCAACAACTCGGCGGGTGCCTCGGTGCCGTTTCGTGGCAAAAACGTGCGGGTCAAGGAGGTCGATGAATTCGACTTCAATAAGGCGCAACTCGCGTTCTTCGCGGCGGGGCCGGCGGTGACCTTGAGTTTCGCCCCGCGCGCCACGGCGGCGGGTTGCGCGGTGATTGACTTGTCTGGCGCCTTGCCCGCCGAGCAGGCGCCGCAAGTGGTGCCGGAAGCCAATGCCCATGTGCTTGATGGCTTGAAAAAACCGTTCCAGCTCGGCAGTCCAAGCCCCTCTGCGACCAACCTGGCGGTCGTCCTCGCACCTTTGCGCAGCCTGTTGGATATCCAGCGCGTGAGCGTTACCGCCAACCTGGCGATGTCGTCCCAGGGGCGTGAAGCCGTCAGTGAATTGGCCCGACAAACCGCTGAGTTGCTGAACATGCGCCCGCTGGAACCGAAACTGTTTGATCGGCAGGTTGCCTTCAACCTGCTGGCACAAGTCGGTACGCCAGACGCCCAAGGTCATACAGCCCTGGAGAAGCGCCTCGTACACGAACTGCGAGCAGTGCTGGAATTACCTTTGCTAAAGATTTCCGCAACCTGCGTTCAAGCCCCGGTGTTTTTTGGCGATAGCCTGACAGTGTCGCTGCAACTGGGGGCACCGGTCGATCTCGCCGCTGTGAACCGTTTGCTCGACACAGCGCCAGGAATAGAGCGGGTTGAGGAGGGTGACTACCCTACAGCCGTGGGCGACGCGGTCGGTCAGGATGTGGTCTATGTAGGACGGGTTCGCGCAGGTGTGGATGACCCGGCGGAACTAAATCTGTGGCTGACGTCAGATAACGTACGCAAAGGCGCCGCACTGAATGCCGTGCAGCTGGCGCAGTTGTTGATAAAAGGCCTTGCGTAAAAGATACTTGGCGGCAATTTGTAGATTGATTCTAGCCAGGCGCTATGCTTGGCCCCAGGCAGGAAAAGTTGCGCGTCGGTGACCTATCGGCTCGCCATGCCTTATGGCAGCGGTTACCAACCTTCTCGCAGGCCGGGGAGTGTTCAAACAAAGGATGAGGCTATGGTTCAAGTTCGCAAACTGGTGTTAGCAATAGCGGCCGCCTCGGCGCTGTCCTCCGGTATGGCGCAGGCGCTGCAGCTGGGGGAGATGACCCTCAAGTCGAAGTTGAACCAGCCATTGGCGGTGGAAATCGAATTGCTCGACGTCGGTGGTCTCACCGCTTCCGAGATCACGCCGAGCTTGGCGTCCTCCCAAGCCTTTGTGGATGCGGGCGTTGATCGCCAGGCGTTCCTCGATGACCTGACGTTTACCCCGGTTATCAACCCCAACGGCCGCAGCGTGGTGCGTGTCACCTCCAACAAGCCGTTGCCCGATTCCTACGTACGCTTCCTGTTGCAGGTGCAATGGCCCAATGGCCGGTTGATGCGCGACTACAGCGTGTTGCTCGACCCGGCCAAGTTCGACCAGCCGGCACCGACGACCGCCGCGCCTGCGCCGCGTCTGGCGGCACCGGCCAGCAGCGCGCCAGCTGCAAGCAAACCGGCACAGCACACCACCACCTCCCGCGACACCTTGTGGGAAATTGCCGCGAAGAACCGCAATGGCGGCTCGGTACAGCAGACCATGCTGGCGATCCAGGCGCTGAATCCCGACGCGTTTATCGACGGCAACATCAACCGTTTGAAAACCGGCCAGGTCCTGCGTCTGCCCGATCCCGTACAAAGCACCGCGCTGCCGCAACCCCAGGCGATCGCCGAAGTCAGCGCGCAGAATGCCGCCTGGCGACAGGGCCGACGCGCTGCCACCAATCCGGCAGCGGGCAAGCAGCAACTGGATGCCACCAAACGCACCCAGGCCGGCAATGCCCCGGCGAGCACTAACGCCAAGGACAACCTGAGCCTGGTTTCCGCCGAAGCGGCCAAGAAGGGCGCCAAGGGTAAGGCTGGCGATAGTGCTGGGTTGAGCGACAAACTGGCGATGACCCAGGAGCAACTGGACACCACCCGTCGCGACAACGAAGAGCTGAAAAGCCGCGCGGCCGACCTGCAAAGCCAGTTGGACAAGCTGCAAAAACTGATTCAACTGAAAAACGATCAGCTCGCGCGTCTGCAGGCAGAGAAGGGCGCCCCAGCAACGCCGGCCACAGCGGCAATGCCTGCGCAGTTGGCGGGTGAGCCGGCGGCTGCTCCGGCTGCTCCGGCCGCTCCCGATGCCACCGTTGCAACACCTGCGCCCGCCACGCCTGAGCCGGCCAAGGCCGATTCCGCGCCTGCCAGCGTCGAAGGTAAATTCAACGACCTGCTGACCAATCCGATCGTGCTTGGCGTGATCGGTGGTGCCGCCGGCCTGCTGGTGCTGCTGCTCCTGCTGTTGTGGGCGCGCCATCGCAATGCCCGTCGCGAAGAAGAAAAACACCTGCGTATGGCGCGTGCCCTGGCTGAAGAACCGGTGTTCACCTCGAACATCGATCAGGACCTGCCGCCAGACAGTTTCGAAGGCCTGGAAGTGCCGCCGCCAAACGTCAAGCTGGCCGCTGCACCAGCGCCAGCCCCAGCGGTTGAACCGGCAGTCGCCGTGCCGACCGTCGCCTCGGTACTGGCGCCGCTGGCGGTTGCCGTTGCGCCGGTGAACTCCAGCGATGCACTGGCCCAAGCCCAGTCGCTTGTCGACCGTGGCCACCTGAACCAGGCCGCCGACGTGCTGGAACAGGCGATCAAACAGGAGCCCAAGCGCAGCGCCCTGCGTTTGAAGCTGATGGAAGTCTACGGCCTGCAAAACGACAAGGACGGTTTCGTGACCCAGGAGCGCCAACTGGTGGCCAATGGTGAAAACCATGCCCAGGTCGAGCAGCTCAAGAGTCGCTTCCCGGCCATGGCCGTGCTGGCCGCGGGCGTCAGCGCTGCGGTCGCCGCAGCTGCCCTGGATGCGCAATACGTCAAGGATTTGCTGGAAGACAAGCCGGCCCCGACTCCTGCGGAACCCGAAGCCTTCGACACCGATTTCGACCTGAGCCTGGATGAACTGGAAGAAGCCTCCCCAGCCGTGGTGAAGGACGATCAGCAGACCTTCGAATCGCTGCTGCAACAGCAGACCGAAGCCCAGGCTACGCCGGATGACCTGTCGGACTTCGACCTGGACCTGCAGCTGGATGCTCCGGCGTCGGCGCAATCGGATGACGACTTCCTCTCCGGCTTGGAAGAGCAGATGAAGGATGTGCCGGCCGTCGAGCCGCCCACCCTGACCCCGGCGGCCCTGGATGACTTCGACCTGCCGGAAGACTTCGATCTGTCCCTGGCCGATGAGCCGGAAGCTGCCGCCAAGCCTGACGCCTTTGCCTCCGAGTTGGACGATGTCAACGCCGAGCTGGATCGTTTGTCCCAGAGCCTGGAACATCCGTCCATCGAGCCTTCCTTCACCGCAGAAGATGCGGCGAAGGGCGACGATGAGCCGGAGTTCGACTTCCTCTCTGGCACAGACGAGGTGGCCACCAAGCTCGACCTGGCCCAGGCCTACATCGACATGGGCGATGCGGACGGCGCACGGGACATCCTCAGCGAAGTGCTGATCGAAGGCGACGAAACTCAGCGCGGCGAGGCCAAGGAAATGCTCGGCCGGTTGGCCTGACCGTCATACGTCAATGCAGCGGCGACCTTCGGGTCGCCGTTTTGCTTTTGTGGGCACCCGCACAAATCGGCATAATGGCCGCCTTTGCGCAACTCATCAGGCTCTCAGTTCTTGGCAAATATAGATAACGCGGCCGCCGAAATGGCGGCCGCAGGCTTTTACCGCATCGCCCTGGGCGTGGAATACAAAGGCTCGCGCTATCGCGGCTGGCAGCGTCAGGCGTCTGGTGTACTGACGGTGCAGGAAACCCTGGAGAAAGCACTGTCGAAAGTCGCCGATTCGCCGGTGTCGCTGATGTGCGCCGGGCGTACCGATGCGGGCGTGCATGCCTGTGGTCAGGTGGTGCACTTCGACACCCAGGCTGAACGGTCCATGAAGGCCTGGGTGATGGGCGCTAATATCAATTTGCCCCATGACGTCAGCGTCAGTTGGGCCAAGGTCATGCCGGCGCATTTTCATGCGCGCTTCAAGGCCATCGCCCGGCGTTATCGCTATGTGATCTACAACGACCAGATCCGTCCGGCGCACCTCAACGAAGAAATCACCTGGAACCATCGCCCGCTCGACGCCGAGCGCATGGCCGAGGCCGCGCAGCATCTGGTGGGTGTGCACGATTTCAGCGCCTTCCGTGCCGGCCAGTGCCAGGCTAAGTCGCCGATCAAGGAAGTCCATCATCTGCGGGTGACTCGTCACGGCAAGATGATCGTGCTGGATATTCGCGCCGGTGCGTTCCTGCACCATATGGTTCGAAACATTGCCGGGGTGCTGATGACCATCGGCACCGGCGAGCGTCCGGTGGAATGGGCCAGGGAAGTGCTGGAAAGCCGTGTCCGCCGTACGGGCGGGGTCACGGCGCATCCGTTCGGCCTTTACCTGGTGGATGTGGAGTACCGCGACGAGTTCCAATTGCCGGAACGGTTCATCGGGCCACACTTCCTCACAGGTTTCAGCGAACTTGGCGGCTGACGCCCGGAAAAGCTTTTGTTACCATCCGGGACTTTCTCGGTCCAATCCCTGGGGTTTCCACGACATGTCAGCCGTTCGCAGCAAGATTTGCGGGATTACCCGCATAGAAGACGCGCTGGCGGCAGTCGAGGCGGGGGCGGACGCCATTGGTTTCGTGTTCTATGCCAAGAGCCCGCGGGCGGTGAACGTGTTGCAGGCGCGGGCGATCATCGCCGCCTTGCCGCCGTTCGTGACCACCGTGGGGCTGTTCGTCAACGCCAGTCGCTGCGAACTCAACGAGACCCTGGATGCCGTACAGCTGGACATGCTGCAGTTCCACGGCGACGAAACGCCCGACGAATGTGAAAGCTACCAGCGTCCGTATATCAAGGCGTTACGCGTGAAGGCCGGGGATGACATCGCGGCAGCGTGTGCGGCCTATGGTGGCGCTCGCGGGATCCTGCTCGACACCTATGTCGAAGGCGTGCCCGGCGGTACCGGTGAGGCGTTTGATTGGTCGTTGATTCCTGCTGGCTTGAGCCAGCCGATTATCCTGGCCGGCGGGCTCAACCCCGGCAATGTCGGGGCGGCGATAGAGCAGGTGCGCCCCTATGCCGTGGATGTCAGCGGCGGCGTGGAGCAGGGCAAGGGCATCAAGGATCACGACAAGATTCGCGCATTTATGCAAGCTGTGCGCGGGATGTGACGGCTGGCAGTCTGCCGCCGTCCATAACTACCACTGTGTAAAACAGCCCGGCGCCGCCTGAGGGTGGCCTGGAAACGAAGTGGCAACCCTGCACTGGCAGGTTGTCTGGAAGGCTGAGGAGGCATGCGGGAAAAGGCCGGTCGAACGTCTGACCCCGTCCAGCATGTGTCATCGCCACATATGAATTTAGCTCAAGGGCATACGCGGGGCTGTGTTCAAGCCACCGGTACTGGAGAAAGAAAGCATGAGCAACTGGTTAGTAGACAAACTGATCCCTTCGATCATGCGTTCCGAGGTGAAAAAAAGCTCGGTTCCTGAAGGTCTGTGGCACAAGTGCCCATCCTGCGACGCGGTGTTGTACCGTCCGGAGCTGGAAAAGACCCTGGACGTTTGCCCCAAGTGCAACCACCACATGCGTATCGGCGCCCGCGCCCGCATCGACATTTTCCTGGACGCCGAAGGCCGCAACGAGCTGGGTGCCGACCTGGAGCCAGTTGACCGCCTCAAGTTCCGCGACAGCAAGAAGTACAAGGACCGTCTGGTCGGCGCGCAGAAGCAGACCGGCGAGAAGGACGCGCTGATTTCCGTCAGCGGCAAGCTGCTGGGCATGCCTGTCGTGGTGTCGGCGTTCGAGTTCTCCTTCATGGGCGGCTCCATGGGTGCCATCGTCGGTGAGCGCTTTGTCCGCGCCGCCAACTATGCCCTGGAAAACCGTTGCCCGATGATCTGCTTCGCTGCCTCCGGTGGTGCGCGCATGCAGGAGGCCCTGATCTCCCTGATGCAAATGGCCAAGACCTCTGCGGTGTTGGCGCGTCTGCGTGAAGAAGGCGTCCCGTTCATCTCCGTGCTGACCGACCCGGTCTACGGCGGCGTTTCCGCCAGCCTGGCGATGCTGGGTGACGTGATCGTCGGCGAGCCAAAGGCGCTGATCGGCTTTGCCGGCCCGCGTGTGATCGAGCAGACCGTACGTGAAAAACTGCCTGAGGGCTTCCAGCGCAGCGAATTCCTGCTGGAGCACGGTGCGATTGACCTGATCATCCCGCGCGGTGAGTTGCGTCCACGCTTGGGTAACCTGCTGGCACAAATGATGGGTCTGCCGACCCCTGTGTACGTCGCGCCTAAAGTTGAACCAATCGTCGTGCCGCCGGTGCCTGCAAACCTATGACCCAACGTACCCTGGGCGAATGGCTCGCCTACCTTGAGCAGTTGCATCCGTCCGCCATCGACATGGGCCTGGAGCGCTCGCAACAGGTAGCGGCCCGCCTCGGGTTGGGCCGGCCGGCACCCCGTGTGATTACGGTGACCGGCACCAACGGCAAAGGCTCTACCTGTGCCTTTGTCGCGGCGCTGCTACAGGCTCAAGGGCTGAAAGTCGGCGTCTACAATTCCCCGCACCTGCTGCGTTACAACGAGCGGGTGCAGCTCAATGGTGTCGAAGCCACCGATGAGCAACTGTGCGAAGCCTTCGCCGCGCTCGATGCTGGTCGGGGCGAGATTTCCCTGACCTACTTCGAAATGGGCACCCTGGCGGCGTTCTGGCTGTTCGAGCGTGCGCAACTCGATGTGGTGGTGCTGGAAGTCGGCCTGGGCGGGCGTCTGGACACGGTCAACGTGGTGGATGCCGACCTGGCGTTGGTCACCAGTATTGGTGTGGACCACGCCGACTACCTGGGCAATACCCGCGAATCCGTGGCCTACGAAAAAGCCGGGATCTTCCGCCAGGGCAAGCCTGCGCTGTGCGGTGATCTGGATCCGCCGCATACCTTGCTCGACAAGGTGCGCGAGCTGGATTGCCCGTTTTTCCTGCGTGGTCGCGACTTCAATCTGGAAATCGGTGCGCAGCACTGGCAATGGCGTGGGCACGATGCTCGCGGCCAGGCCGTAGAGCTGTGCGACCTGCCGCTGCTGAACCTGCCAATGGAAAACGCCGCGCTCGCACTGCAGGCCTATCTACTGCTGGATCTGCCGTGGAATGCTGAGCAGATTGCCGCCACCTTGCTGGCGACACGTGTAGTCGGGCGATTGGATCGTCGTGAGTTCCAATGGCAAGGCAAGCGCCTGAACCTGTTGCTGGACGTGGGGCATAACCCCCATGCGGCCGAGTACCTGGCGCAACGCTTGTCGCGCACGCCGCCGGTCGGTCGTCGCCTTGCAGTCTTTGGCTTGCTGGCCGATAAGGACCTGGACGGTGTGGTTGCACCCTTGCTGGACAATGTCCAGGCGTGGGCCGTAGCGCCCCTGGATACCTCGCGCAGCCGTCCGGCCGCCGAGCTGCAAGTGGCCTTGCAGAACCTTGGTGCGCCGGTGGCGTCGTATGCAAGCGTGACCGCTGCCCTTGAAGCGCAGTGCGTCGTTGCCACCCCCGATGACGAGATTCTGTTGTTCGGGTCATTTTATTGTGTTGCCGAGGCGCTCGAGTGGTTGGCCCGGCGCTCCACGGAGGAAGCTGCACATGGCATTACTGGATAGCGCATACAAGCAGCGAATGGTCGGAGCCCTGGTGTTGGTGGCGTTGGCGGTGATTTTCCTGCCGATGCTGTTCTCGCGTCAGGACGAAGAGCGCCAAGTGGTCGTCGAAGCCCCGGCTGCGCCACAGGCGCCGGCGGTGCCGCAAGTACAGGTTGAGCCGGTGGTGGTGCCTGAGCCCCAGGCCTTGCCGGAAGAAGAGCCGGTGCCTACCGATGCGGAGGTTGCCGCCCAGCAAGCCCCGTCGATGCCGGTTCAGCCGAGCGTGCCGGTGGTCAAGCCAGCACCTGCGCCGACCGTAGCGGCCAAGCCTGCCGCGCCTGCGCCCGCACCTAAGCCGGTAGCGCCGCAACCGGCGGCACCGGGCAAGCCGGATGTGGGGCAGAGCCGTATTGATCCGAATGGCCTGCCGATCAGCTGGTCTATTCAAGTCGCCAGTCTGGGCAATCGCGAAGGTGCTGACGCTTTGCAGAAGAAGCTGCGCAGTCAAGGCTACAACGCTTACATCCGCAGCGCCGATGGCAAGAATCGTGTGTTTATCGGCCCGCTGATCGAGCGTGCCGAAGCGGATCGCCTGCGAGACTTGCTGGATCGCCAGCAGAACCTCAAGGGGTTTGTCACCCGTTTCCAGCCTGAGCGCGGCTGAGTAACTGCCGATTCCGGTTGGAAATGCGGGTCAAATGTGGGGTTGAGATCGGATTCGCTCGCCCCAAACTACTGATTTGCAAGGCACTGACAATCACAGCTTACCGACAGCCCGACGCTCTGCTAAAATGCGCCGCCTCATCTGTCCGTAGGCTGAACTGTGCCATTTACCTGGGTTGATTGGGCGATCGTCGCAATCGTCGCCATCTCCGCTTTGATCAGTCTAAGCCGCGGCTTCGTAAAAGAAGCACTGTCGTTGCTGGCCTGGATCATCGCAGGAGTCGTAGCCTGGATGTTCGGCGGTTCATTGTCGGTCTACCTGGCCGGATACATCGAGACACCTTCGGCTCGCGTCATCGCGGGCTGCGCCATCATGTTCATCGCCACGCTGCTGGTGGGAGCAATGGTCAATTATCTTATCGGCGAGTTGATACGTGTCGCCGGCCTCTCCGGGACCGATCGATTTCTCGGCATGGCCTTCGGCGCCGCGCGTGGCGCGTTGCTGGTGGTCGTGGCAGTCGGGCTGTTGAGCCTGGGGCCGGTACAGCAGGATTCGTGGTGGCAGGAGTCGGTACTCGTGCCAAAATTTCTATTGGTTGCAGATTGGTCCAAGAACCTCATTTTGGGGTGGAGCAGTCAGTGGCTGGCCAGCGGAATCAGCGTACCCGCTGATCTTCCGTTCAAGGAACACCTCTTGCCGGCCAAAACGCCTCAGTAAGCTGTGTTCAGTCAAGATTCATTAAGTAGGGGTTGCGTCGCATGTGTGGCATCGTCGGTATCGTCGGTAAGTCGAACGTCAATCAGGCGCTGTATGACGCGCTAACCGTCCTCCAGCACCGCGGCCAGGACGCTGCCGGTATTGTGACCAGCCACGACGGCCGGTTATTCCTGCGCAAGGACAATGGCCTGGTGCGTGACGTGTTCCATCAGCGTCACATGCAGCGCCTGGTCGGGCACATGGGCATTGGCCATGTGCGTTACCCGACCGCCGGTAGCTCGACCTCGGCCGAAGCTCAACCGTTTTACGTCAACTCGCCTTACGGCATCACCCTGGCGCATAACGGTAACCTGACCAACGTTGAACAACTGGCCAAGGAGATTTACGAATCTGACCTGCGCCACGTCAACACCAGCTCCGACTCGGAAGTGCTGCTCAACGTGTTCGCTCATGAGCTGGCCCAGCGCGGCAAGCTGCAGCCGACCGAAGAAGACGTGTTCGCCGCCGTCACTGACGTGCACAACCGTTGCGTCGGTGGTTACGCCGTGGTGGCCATGGTTACCGGTTATGGCATCGTCGGCTTCCGTGACCCGCATGGCATCCGTCCGATCGTGTTCGGCCAGCGTCACACCGACGAAGGCGTCGAGTACATGATCGCGTCCGAAAGCGTGTCCCTGGACGTGCTGGGCTTCACCCTGATCCGCGACCTTGCGCCGGGCGAAGCGGTGTACATCACCGAAGACGGCAAGCTGCACACCCGTCAGTGCGCCGTGGCACCTAAACTCACCCCGTGCATCTTCGAACACGTCTACCTGGCGCGTCCGGATTCGATCATCGACGGTGTCTCGGTGTACAAGGCGCGTCTGCGCATGGGCGAGAAGCTGGCCGAGAAGATCCTGCGCGAGCGTCCTGAGCACGACATCGACGTGGTGATCCCGATCCCGGACACCAGCCGCACCGCTGCGCTTGAGCTGGCCAACCACTTGGGCGTCAAGTTCCGCGAAGGCTTCGTGAAGAACCGCTACATCGGCCGTACCTTCATCATGCCGGGTCAGGCGGCACGCAAGAAGTCGGTGCGTCAGAAGCTCAACGCCATCGAGCTGGAGTTTCGCGGCAAGAACGTAATGCTGGTGGATGACTCCATCGTGCGCGGGACTACCTGCAAGCAGATCATCCAGATGGCCCGCGAAGCCGGCGCGAAGAACGTGTACTTCTGTTCCGCAGCGCCTGCCGTGCGTTACCCGAACGTCTACGGCATCGACATGCCGAGCGCCCATGAGCTGATCGCTCACAACCGTTCGACCCAGGACGTGGCCGACCTGATCGGCGCTGATTGGCTGATCTACCAGGACCTGCCGGACCTGATCGAGGCGGTCGGCGGTGGCAAGATCAAGATCGACCAGTTCGACTGCGCCGTGTTCGACGGCAAGTATGTGACTGGTGATGTCGATGAGGCTTACCTGAACAAGATCGAGCAGGCGCGTAACGACTCGTCGAAGATCAAGACCCAGGCGGTCAGCGCGATCATCGACCTGTACAACAACTGAGTGACAACCGGCCCTGAGGGGCCGGTTTTGTATCTTAAATAAAGAATTGAGTAAGGAGTCGCAGCATGAGTCAGGAATGGGATGCCGGTCGGTTGGACAGCGACCTCGATGGCGTAGCTTTCGATACCCTGGCTGTGCGCGCCGGCCAGCACCGCACCCCGGAAGCTGAGCACGGTGACCCGATGTTCTTCACCTCCAGCTATGTGTTCCGCACGGCGGCCGATGCTGCTGCGCGCTTTGCTGGCGAAGTGCCGGGCAACGTGTATTCGCGTTATACCAACCCGACCGTGCGCGCGTTCGAAGAGCGTCTCGCGGCACTGGAAGGCGCTGAGCAGGCGGTGGCCACGGCCACTGGCATGGCGGCGATCCTGGCGGTGGTGATGAGCCTATGCAGTGCCGGCGACCATGTGCTGGTATCGCGCAGTGTGTTCGGTTCGACCATCAGCCTGTTCGAGAAGTACTTCAAGCGCTTCGGCATCGAAGTGGACTACGTGCCCCTGGCGGATCTTTCCGGTTGGGATGCGGCGATCAAGGCCAACACCAAGTTGCTGTTCGTCGAGTCGCCGTCCAATCCATTGGCCGAGCTGGTGGATATCGCTGCGTTGTCCGAAGTGGCGCATGCCAAGGGCGCGATGCTGGTCGTAGACAACTGCTTCTGCACCCCGGCGCTGCAGCAGCCGTTGAAGCTGGGTGCGGACATTGTCGTGCACTCGGCGACCAAGTTCATCGACGGCCAAGGTCGTTGCATGGGTGGCGTGGTCGCGGGTCGCAGCGAGCAGATGAAAGAAGTCGTCGGCTTCCTGCGCACGGCTGGCCCGACCTTGAGCCCGTTCAACGCGTGGATCTTCCTCAAGGGGCTTGAGACCCTCAACCTGCGGATGAAGGCCCACTGCGCCAACGCCCAGGCTTTGGCCGAGTGGCTGGAGCAGCAGGACGGTATCGAAAAGGTGCATTACGCCGGTCTCAAGAGCCACCCGCAACACGAGTTGGCCCAGCGTCAGCAGCGTGGTTTCGGGGCGGTGGTGAGCTTTGAGGTGAAGGGTGGCAAAGAGGGCGCATGGCGCTTTATCGATGCGACCCGTCTGATCTCCATCACTGCCAACCTGGGTGACAGCAAGACCACCATTACTCATCCGAGCACCACTTCCCATGGTCGTCTGGCACCGCAGGAGCGTGAAGCGGCTGGTATCCGTGACAGCCTGATCCGCATTGCGGTCGGCCTGGAAGATGTTGCTGACTTGCAAGCTGACCTGGCTCGCGGGCTGGCGGCCTTGTGATCGAGTGGTCCATGGAAGCTGCGGCAGCCAGTAACGGGCGTGTCGCGCTGGTGACGGGCGCCGCGCGGGGCATTGGCCTTGGGATTGCCGCGTGGTTGATCAGCGAAGGCTGGCAGGTAGTGTTGACCGACCTGGACCGTGAGCGCGGCTCCAAGGTGTCCAAGGTGCTGGGTGATAACGCCTGGTTTATCAGCATGGACGTGGCCGACGAAAAGCAGGTGGCCCAAGGTGTTGCCGAGGTATTGGGGCAGTTTGGGCGCCTGGACGCATTGGTCTGCAATGCGGCGGTGGCTGACCCGCGCAATATCACCCTGGAAAGCCTCGACCTGGCGTACTGGAATCGAGTGCTTGCGGTGAATCTCAGTGGGCCGATGTTGCTGGCCAAGCACTGTGCGCCTTACCTGCGCGCCCATGGCGGTGCCATCGTCAACCTGGCATCCACCCGGGCTCGCCAGTCTGAGCCGGACACCGAAGCCTACGCGGCGAGCAAGGGTGGCCTGCTGGCCCTTACGCACGCCCTGGCAATGAGCTTGGGCCCGGAAGTGCGGGTCAATGCGGTCAGCCCTGGCTGGATCGATGCGCGTGATCCGGCTGCGCGTCGCGCCGAGCCGTTGAGTGACGCTGATCATGCGCAACATCCGGCGGGCAGGGTAGGCACTGTAGAAGACGTGGCGGCGATGGTGGCGTGGCTGCTGTCGCGCCAGGCGGGGTTTGTCACCGGGCAAGAGTTTGTCGTGGACGGTGGCATGAGCAAGAAGATGATTTACAGCGAGTAGGGCGGGTAGCCGTCTTGAAGCAATTTTGTCTTTTTCAGAAAAACTTCAAGCAGGCTATTGACTTAGGTCCGATACCTGCGTAAATTTCGCGGCCTCAACGAAGCAAAGGGTGATTAGCTCAGCTGGGAGAGCATCTGCCTTACAAGCAGAGGGTCGGCGGTTCGATCCCGTCATCACCCACCACTTCTTGAGAGTTTTGCCCCAGGGCAAGACGCAACGTTAAAGGTTGCACCGACGCGCAGCGGTAGTTCAGTCGGTTAGAATACCGGCCTGTCACGCCGGGGGTCGCGGGTTCGAGTCCCGTCCGCTGCGCCATATCTGCCTCAAGGCCCACTGAACGCCTTGGAGCACAAAGCAAGCCTCTGGCTACTTTGATCCGATAGCAAAGACCCTGGTCGAAAGACCGGGGTTTTTTGTGTCTGCGATTTGGTGGTTCATGATGGGCGCCAGCTTGCCGGCACCCATCGCGCTATCAGAAACCCAGCTTGTCCCGTAGCCCGTAGTACCAGGCGCCCATTGCCGCGAACGGCGTGCGCAACAGTTGCCCGCCCGGGAACGGGTAGTGCGGCAGGTCGGCAAACGCGTCAAAACGCTCTGCCTGGCCTCTGAGTGCCTCCGCCAGTACCTTGCCGGCCAGGTGCGTATACGTCACGCCATGGCCACTGCAGCCTTGTGAGTAGTAGATGTTATCGCCCAAGCGTCCCACCTGCGGCAGGCGCGACAGGGTCAGCAGGAAATTACCGGTCCAGGCGTAGTCGATCTTCACGTCCTTGAGCTGCGGGAACGCCTTGAGCATCTTCGGACGGATGATCGCCTCGATGTTCGCCGGGTCACGCGCGCCATACACCACGCCACCACCAAAGATCAGGCGCTTGTCGCTGGTGAGTCGATAGTAGTCGAGCAAATAGTTACAGTCTTCGACGCAGTAATCCTGCGGCAGCAGCGTCTTTGCGAGATCGTCACCCAGAGGCGCTGTGGTGATCACTTGCGTGCCACAGGGCATCGACTTGGCTGCCAGCTCCGGCACCAGGTTGCCCAGGTAGGCATTGCCCGCGACGATAACGAACTTGGCCCTGACCTTGCCCTCGGCGGTATGCACCACTGGGTTGGCGCCGCGCTCGATTCGCACGGCTGCCGATTGCTCGTAGATTGTGCCGCCCAAAGATTCCACGGCCGCCGCTTCGCCGAGTGCCAGGTTGAGCGGGTGGATGTGGCCGCCGCTCATGTCCAGCAAACCGCCCACATAGTTGTCGCAGGCAACCACTTCGCGGATACGGCGCTCGTCCAGCAACTCCAGCTGCGTATGACCGTAGCGCTCCCACAGGCGCTTCTGCGACTCCAGGTGGCCCATGTGCTTGCTGTTGAGCGCGGCGAATACACCGCCGTCCTTCAGGTCGCACTGGATCTGGTACTTGGCGACGCGCTCGCGGATGATCCTGCCGCCTTCGAACGCCATCTCTCCCAGCAGTTGTGCCTGTTTGGGCCCGACGCTGCGCTCGATCACATCGATATCACGGCTGTAGCTGTTGACGATCTGCCCACCGTTGCGGCCCGAGGCGCCAAACCCCACCTTGGCGGCTTCCAGCACCGTCACGCGAAAACCGTTCTCCAGCAGGAACAGCGCGCTGGAGAGGCCGGTGTAGCCGGCACCAATCACGCATACATCGGTTTCGACCTCACCTTGCAGCACCGGGCGAGGTGGAACGGCATTCGCGGACGCGGCGTAATACGACTGGGGGTAGGGGGTGTTCGCCATCCTGGAACCTCTGTTTTATATTTTTTACGAGTGCGTCGATCCTACCTGAGTTGAAAATTGCCTGCCAGCCACCCGAAATTCACGGGCGTGCTCCGCGCAAATAAAAAATTCGCATATTCATAGGGTTAGCTGCAAAAAAGATGTTGACACCCCTCCGGAATTCCGTAGAATGCCGCCTCACAGCAGGCACGTAGCTCAGTTGGTTAGAGCACCACCTTGACATGGTGGGGGTCGTTGGTTCGAGTCCAATCGCGCCTACCAAACAAAATCCGCTCTGCTGGGCGGTCTAGAAGGGCTCACCGAAAGGTGGGCCCTTTTTTGTCGTCTGTTGTTTGGGCAAACATTGGGAATACTTTGGGCAAACGACCACCGAGCTACGCTTTTAGGTCGGCGCTCACCTTCATGTAAATCACTGCGTCCTCCCCGTGGCCCGCCTGATAGTGCTCCGTCATTTTCACGTCTGCGTGCCCCATCAATCCCTGTATGTATTCCTGCGCAAATCCCTGCTGCTCGTACAGCCATGCACCCAGTGCGCGAATCTCGTGAAACGTAGGTCGCTCACCGGCTGGCACATCGCTGTATGCTTGCGAGTCGTCTCGCGCCTGGGCGAATGACTTGGTGAGGTAGTCGGCCGTCACGGCGTTCCAATGCAGCTTGGCGTCCAGCTGCGTCCGCTTGCGCGCCTTGGGCGAGTAGTGGATCAGGTACGGGCAAACGACCGGTGACTTCATGCACTCCAGCACCACCTCTCGCAGAGCCTGGCCCATGACAATCTCCAGGTGCACGGGCTTGCCGTAATTCTGCGTCTTCCCGGGTGACACCTTGATGGTGTTCTGCTCGAGGTCAACGGCCGACTTTGGCCACATCACGATGTCCTCCCTTCGCTGCAGGCTGAGTAAGCCCAGCCGAATTGCACGCTTCAGCCAAACCGGCGTACCGACGTAGGCCAGGATCTTGTTCAGCCCCTCGACCGTATGCCGCTGCCGCTTCTTCTCTGCCTCCTTTTTCACCAGCGTCAGTTCGGCTGAGTTGCGATCGCACAGCCCCTTGGCCACCGCGAAGGCAAACACTTGGACCAGCAGCCCCCGGTGCTTCGTGTATGCGTTGTTTTCGAAACCGTCCAGGTACTCAGCCACAGTCAGCACGTCTAGCTGCCCCATCATCAGATCACCCAGGTCCTCGCGGTACCTGGCCAACTTGAATCTGATCTCCTTTAGGGTGCTGGCGGCGTAGGTCTTGGTCGTCAGCCATTCGTTTTCGAAGCGCTCCAAGCAGGTCTTGAACTTGGGGGCGACATCGCCGGTAAGCATCTCCAGCAGCGCCCCGTCGTCGGCCAACAGCGGGAGCAGCTTGGCGTTCGCCGCATTCGCCAGCTTGATCGCCTCGGCCATCGGCTTGTTGATGCTGGTCTTCTTGCCGGTGACCGGGTTCTTGTACTGCCAGTATTTCCCGTTGGGATACAGGTTTGCCGGCAAGGCCCTGTTCTTTGCCGTCCTGGCGCGTGGGGGAGCCATCAGCCCACCTCCATCATCTTGGCCAACAGCGGGTCATTCGACCCAATCAC
Organism: Pseudomonas sp. FH1; assembly: GCF_000510895.2. Lineage (NCBI taxonomy): Bacteria > Pseudomonadati > Pseudomonadota > Gammaproteobacteria > Pseudomonadales > Pseudomonadaceae > Pseudomonas > Pseudomonas sp. FH1. Next base: position 96,912 of record NZ_AOHM01000088.1, on the reverse strand, counting down.
TGCGGCCTGCAGGTCCACGAAATACATCCCGCCTTTTACCTCGCCTATCACTTCGCCTTCCTCGATCCATTTCTTCAGTTGTTGCAGGCTGGGCTTTCCGCCGGCGTAGCGCAGCTTCCGGTATTCGCCGGCCTCCATGAGGCGCGGCAGCCTGGCTGTAATTTGAGCGATGACTTTTGCCATGATGATGCTCCGCGCCGTGCAGGTCGGCAGAAGTAGGGAATGGTTACAAGGTCAGTTCGTGGCCGAACGGGACGCGGAAGCCGGAGGCATTGCGGTGGCCGCCCCCGCCGTATTGCTTGGCAATCTCGGAAACGTCGAGGCCTTCGTCTGTGCTGCGCAGGCTGAACGAGCGGCCGTCCGGCGTATCCCAGTAGCAGGCGGCGAAAGGCTCGCCCTGTGCCATGAGATGGCCGGCATCGCTGGTCAGCGTGTACGGGAGGCTGGCAGCTGGCACATCATGGCCACCGATCACCAGGCGTCGCTTTGTTACGGAGACCAGCTCGGCGACGTCCTTGTGGTGCTTGCGCTCGATCGCTGCGCCATCGGACCGGAGTGCTTGCACGTCGGCTGCCATCAGTTGGTCCCAGACCTCGAAGTCATAGGGGTAACTGAAGAGATTGGCCTGGATCTCGCGAGTGCCGTCCAGCTTGAACAGCCACAGGTCGCGATCCTCGATGTGGCGAAGGAGCTGCGGAGGTTCCTGATCAGGAAAGAAATGATCCCAGGCCAGCATGGCTCCGCTGCGGTTCATGTCGAAGCAGCAGGCAATGGCTGGACCATTTTGCGAGTTAGCCATGTCGTGCGCCGTCTTCCAGCCGAGCAAAGGAGACCCGTCATCGTGCCGGGTGTCTTCTTCTATTCCAGCGTGAAATGGCTCAAAGCGGGCAAGGTCTTCAGCCGCGCTTTTATGGTGGTCGAGTACGATAATACTGTTCGCCTTATACGCGAGCGCCGCCAGCACGTCGTACTTGTAGCTGAAGTCAACGAGGATCACGTCTTTACCCGTGACATCAGGCGGCTCTTGGCCGTAAACGCCGGGCACAAACTCGACGTCAGCGCCGAGCGCTTTCCGGACAACCCAAGCAGCACCGAAGCCATCGGCGCAGTTTCCGTGATAGATGCACATCGTTTTGCGTTGAATCTCAGACATAGGAATACCTCGCCCGCCGCTCACCGGCAGGTATGTAGGGGAATGGAGTAATGGCGTTTTGCTGATATTTAAAGTGCGTGGGGTTTGGTGTACAAAAAGGCTCAACTAAGTTCGTGATGAGGCATGGACGTGTCACACAATCTTGATGCCCCGATTGCTCACGCTTACCGGGGGCACGTAATGTTTCTAAAGTTCGATTGGCGACGTCCGAACGACGACGTTCCGGTCGCGGCCACGATCATCGAGCCTGCACCCATCAGTGGCTTAGGCGAGGTTGCTGCTGAGTTGAAGGGGCCGTGGCCTGACTACCCATCCGCGCTCGATGAGGCTATGGCCGCTGCTGAGCGCTGGATCGACAGCCAGCTACCCTGAGTCGGCTCACCGGCAGGCATGTACGGGGATTGGGGTTAAACGAGTTCGGCGGGGACGCTGACGGTGTTGCCGGAAAGTTTCAGCAGGACGGCGCGACATACAGCAATCGCCCTGGTATCACCGGCAACGCGCTGGAATGGATCGCGCTTCGTGTCAGCCAGCCAGTTATCGATGTGTCCCGGCTCAACCCAGACGGCGTACTTCGCGATCAGGCGCTCGCATTGGACGTCGTCCACCGGTGGTGCGCAGAAGGCCAGCAGCAGTTGTCCTGCCGGCGGCGATGCTGGACCTTCAATTGATTCGATAGCCCAGCCAAGCGCGGGGCCGGACAGGCCTTCGATTTGAACGCTGACCATTCCGCTCATGGCCTTGGCCCCTTGTAGATGAACTCGTAGGCGAACCAGAGGGTGGCGATCATGGCGTCACCCGTGCCGCCTCGATTTCATCGATGAGAGATTGCGGGAGCTGTGCGACATACTCGCCTTCGGACCACGACAAGGGCTCGGACTGGCGGATCATCTCGTTCAAAAGCTCGAACGCCGCGAGCAATTGGTCGTCGCGGATCTCGCCGTCCTCCGGCAGGTCATCGCAGAAGTGGTCTGCCGGATCGATCGGGCTGGGGTAGTTTGGTTCGCAGATGCAAAGCTGCAGGTCATCCAGGTCGACATCGCTTTCGATCAGGTAGTCGCGCAGGCTGTCCTCATCGAAGAAGTACTGGTCGCTGTCGAAGAACACCAGCGGCTCCCCCGACCACTCTTTGATGGGCATCGCCGCAAACTTCGCTTGGCGCCTTGCCTGGTGGCATTCCTTGCAGTAGCTGTTTACCTCATAAATTTTGTGCTCAGGATTCGCTTCGCAGCGGCGGTGAGTTGCGCCGGAATAGCGGGCGAGGTCCTCATTGCTGCCGAAAAAACGACCATCAGCAGAAACCCAGCCGGTTATCGTTTTGAGGCTGGCTGCTTCAGGCGCGTCGTACATGATGATTGGCTTTTGTGCAGGCATGACTTCGTCCTTGCCGCTATAGCGGCCGACTTTGAGTTAATAAAAAGTGAGGGAGAGGGCCGAGAATTAAGATTTTCTGGGCTGAGTGAAGATTATCTTGGGTTGAGTACAGATGTACTCCTATCGGGTTTGGGCTGGCTCAGTCTTCACGGCCAGGCCCGCCACCGCCTTGCTGTAGATGAACTTGATCTGATCCCACGAGATTGTGTGTTGCTGCGCGTATTCGCCTTCACCGTCGCAGATCTCACAACCTTCAATGGGCTCTTCCAGCTCGCGGCACTCAGGACACTCTTGGGTGGCTACTAACTTGAACTCGCCAAGCAGAAGCGCTTTGGCGCCATTCTCGGCGGTCAGTCGGCAGGGCATGATGCAGTAGCCGTCGGGTACCACCGCTACCGGGGCAGGCTGCTCGACGCCGAACGCCAGATACGCAACCCACAGACCCTGCACATACTCATCGGCGTAACCGGTTCGATCATCGCCACGGGCTAGGGATCGGCCATCCAGAAAGCCGAACACGGGGTGCTTGGTCGCCATTACCCACTTTTCAAAATATTCGCGCTTGCCTTCTGGGTTTCCGCGCGGCCGTAAGTCAGGCGCTCCGAATTGCTCGCAGATGGCCTCCCAGATATCGAGCGCACCCCCACCACAAACCCTCGCCTTCTCGGCGATCAGCTCGCCCAACTCATCGCTCAGCTCTCGCGGGAAGCTAATCGTTTGGCTGGTGCTCATACAGCCTCCCTCGTTACCAGATCATGGGCATTCACAACCGTCATGCCAAGGCGTTCGGCGATCAGGACTTCCAGGCGTGCCCCCTTCGAGTGCTCCCAGCCGGGCAGGGTGGCCACGGTGTCGCAGTCCATCAGGGCGACAATGTCGCGGCGCATGCAGTCGGTCCAGGTCCCGCCGTCGGGGTTGATCTCGGCGGGGTTGGTGACGGTGTTGCCGCCGGCGCGCAGGCTGGCTGTCATGCTGTGGAAGGTTGGGAAGTTCAGGCCTGGCAGGCCGCTCATGGGCCCGCTGAGGTAAATTCGTTTCACGGGGAGTCCTTGCCGGGCCATGCCCGGTCGGTGGAGTGGGGGAGTTACGCGGCGCGCGCTTGGCTTTGCTCGGTGCGCCAAGGGTCGTTGGCCCGTGCCAGCGCAGCCATCGGCGGCGGGCTGACGCTGTTACCGCACATGTGCACCTGCGGGGTCTTGGTGAATGGCTTGCCGTCGGCGCCGTGACTGATGATGTAGTCGGCCGGAAAGCCCTGGGCCTTGTACAGCTCAGCCGGTTTCAGCATCCGCAGGCAGATGTCGACGATCACGTAGGGCGTGCCCTTGACCATCACGGTGACCATGGCCAGGCGGTCCTTGGTGGTGATCGTCGGCGCCGGCGAGTCGCAAGCGCTGATGTTCTCGGTGCCGTAGTAGCTGATCAGGAAGGCGGCAACCCGCAGGGCACCCGCCTCATGCTCTGGCGAGAGGGTGAGCGACACCAGCGAACTCTTGCCGCCGCCACCGGCGGTGATGGTCGGCGCTGGATCATCCAGGCCCTGGCCAACACTTCCGCCGAATGCCCGCTCCATGAATGCGCTGACCAACCCGTGGTGTTGGCCGCCGGCGCTTATGGTGTGCAGCGGGTCATTGACGTCCCGTGCATCGCAGTTGCCCCGCAGGTGCACCAGGTTCGCCACGGCCAACTGCTGCTGGCTGCCGCTGTTGGTGACTGTGGTCATGGGTTCGTGCATGCCCTTGGCGTGAGTGGTGTTGAATCCGCCGTTGGCCTGGATCATCACCGCGGCGCTGACGGATTGGCCGCCGCCGCTGGCAGTGACGGTGCCCACCGGGCCGCAGATGTCATTCACCCCGTGGGAGCGGCGCTTGTTTGCGCCGGAGCCCTCGCCGTGGCCGGCCTGGACGATGCAGGCCGACGCGAGCGCACGATGGTTTTGTGTCATCAGCGTGCCTACCGGCTGGTCCGTGCCCACCGGCTTGCCGGAGTACTCCGGGCCACCGGCCCCAACCATCAATGGGCTGATCAGAGTCAGCTCACCGTGGTTCGCGCAGGTAACCGTCGGCAGTGGTTCGAGCGGGTCGTTGATCCGGTCGCTGCCCTGGTGCGTTGCCGGTGCGATGATCGGGCTGACCACACTGAAGGCGCCACCCTTCGGGTAGGAGGTGACGGTGCGCAGCGGCTCGTCGGCAGACTGCACCGTTTCACCCGACCAGTTCGCAATCGGGACAATGAACGGCGCAGGGCTGTCGATGACGAATTTCCTCATGCCCTTGGCGACTCGGCGCAGCGTGGCCTGGGCCAGTTCCTTCTTGCGGCCGAAAATGCTTTTTCCCAGGTCGGTGAAGTCGATGCAGTCAGCGGCTGTTTTCCATTTCTGCTGGCCTTTGGCGGGGTTATTGGCGTGGGTAGGCTCCGGCCACACGATTGGCTGGTCGTCGCACCGGGCGATCATGAAAAGGCGTTCCCGGCTGGTCGGCGCGCCGAAGTCGCAGGCCTTGATGACCTTCCACTCAACGACATAGCCCATGCCTTCCAGCAGGGCTACGAAGCGGCGCCAGGTGCGTCCGCGCTGCTTCGGGTCAGGCACCAAGAACTGGTTGGAAACCGGAACCTGTTCGCCCGGCGCCGCCACTCGGTTGGTGGTCGCGCCCTTTTTGCTTGGGTGCGGAATCTGGTCAAGGGTCACCACGCGGCCGGTGGCCTTGTCGCGCTTGGCTATCAACCGGCCCCACTGGAGGATCTGCTTAACATTTTCCAGGCTGATTACCCGGGGCCGCTTCATGCCTGCCCACTTGAGCCCGATCCACGACAGGTTGCGGATCTCGCGCTTGCGCGGCTGGCCGCCGGCTGCCTGGGAGTGGTGCGTGCAGTCCGGCGACATGTGGAACCAGCCCACGGCCTTGCCACCGCACTCGGTGTCCGGGTCACCTTCAAACACGTCGGTGGTGAAGTGCTGGGCGCCTGGATGGTTCATTGTGTGCATGCTGATCGCTTGCGGGCTGTGGTTCTTCGCCACGTTCACGGTGCGGCCCAGGCCCATTTCCAGGCCAGTCCCGGCGCCGCCGCCACCGCAGAAGAAATCGACAACGATCTCATCGTCCTGAGGGTTGAAGCCGAGTCCGTATTGGGTTTTGAAATCGAAGGGGTGTTTCTTCTGTTGTGCGGACATAGGGGATCCTCGCCGGCTGGCGTGATTCGTAGAAGTGGGTTATTTGTGTTCGGCCCGGCTTGGGGCCGGAGGCTGGGGGGATACTCTATGAAACAGCTAGTTCAAAAAAATGACTTGCCGACGTACCTGAGAGGGCTGGCTGCAGCCTCTATGCTCGTTGTCAGCATGAGTACGCCGGTTATGGAAATATCCAGCACGGTTAAATCGACTTATGAAATGGCCTATCTTGCGGAGAACTATGGCCAATTCATTGGCGAGGGGCCTTACATGATCGAAAGCAAAGATGGGCATGAATGGAAAGACACGCCTATGCCAGATCCAGTAATTTCAGGTTATGCATTTGCTTTCACGATATGCGCGACTCTAGTGAGCAACGGCAAGCAAATTGGCGGCTATCAGTCTCTGATTAAGGGCTTGTCGGACTACGAGTATCTGGCGATGACTGAGCTCAGTCCTCGCACAATGGTTGCAACGTTGCTGGTAAAACTACCAACTGTTCCGAGTGAGCTTCAAAAGCTACGTGATTTATTGGCGGCGACAACGGTCATGTTCTCAGTAGATGATGGCTCCGGTTACTTCCATGCAGGAAACACTATGATGGGAAATGGTATTCCACTTGCCTGAACCTTTTGGTCTTGGCGCAATAGGTGAGGCTGGGTCAGGCCGGTTTCCCGGCCAGGTCCTTTACTTCGGATCGAACGAGCCCAGAGACAGTGAAGCGTTGGTACCAATCTTCTCCTGAAGCACCGTCTTGAATTCTTGCGCGACATCCTCACGCTGAACTTCTTCCCCGACCCAGCGCAGCTTTAGTGCTGGTACTGCGCCGCTGGTGATCACAGAAATTCGCAGGTTGATCTGCTGCTCGGTCAACCCTTCGAACGGAATCACGCTGAACAGTAGGGAGGCCGGCAGCGTTTCTTTGCTGCGCGCCTCGATCTGGTCCATGGCGCTGCGGCTGGCGCTGGTATCGCCGACGGTGTTTTCGGATTCGCTGGTGGCCTTGACGGTGATGGTGCGCACCGCGGCGATCGCTTTGGCCACTGGGATTGCTTTGCCTTCTTCGTCTACCGGGGTCAGGTACTGGTGCCAGTCCTCGATCCAGTCGCTCAGCTCTTTCTGAGACATGGCGCGGCCACCGATGGATTGCGCTGCCTTGTAGCCAGCCGATGCTTTCAGCTTCAGCACTGCGCGGTCATCTGCATGGCCTGGCAGCACGTCGGTGCCAAGGTTGAACAGCAGGGTGCAGGTCATTTCGTCCTGGTCGATGAAGCCTTTCGCGGTAGTGATGGCTCGGTCGGCGACGTAGGCGCTGAAGTCGGCCAGCGAATGGGTGGAGTAAATGCCACGGAAGCGGCTACGCCCGGCCTGCCATTTCTCAAGGCTCACGACTTGGCAGTTTTCCGGGAGGACAACGGTTGGTGTCTGGGTGTCCAGCGTCTTACCGCTCGCTTCGAGCGCGGTGTCGGTGATGAGCTGGATCGCATCTTTAGTCAGAGACATTTTTCAGTTCCTTGGGGGGCGAGCGGTTAAGTGCGGGGTTTGATGGGTGCTTCTTCGCGGGTGAAGAGCTGGTCGTGCTTTTCGGCGAAGAGCGTGATCTTGCCGCCGGAGCCGACGTGCATCGGCGTGTCCAGGCTGGTGTTCTCGCTGCGGGTGCCGCGCTTGGTCGGCACCTTGTAGTCGAGCTTGTGCTTGATCTTCACTTGGCTGGATTCGCCGATCTGGCTGAAGTCCAGGGTGATAACCAGCTTGCCGGCCTTGCCGTGGTCAACGACACCAGAGGCAACTTCGGAAAGGGCGTGACCGATCTGGCTGGCGAAGGCGCCGCCATTCAGTTCTTCGAGGAATTCGGCGGTGTTGGTTGCGGTGGACATGGCTGTTTCTCCGGGATGGCCAGTAGGCCGCTGGGTGGGAGGTGTAGCTGCGATTGTCGAAGGCGCTGGCGCACCTGGTTGTTGATGCGTTTCATGGCGCACTGGGGATCTTGAAGTCGTTCTCACGGGTAATGAGCCGTGCACGTCTGTAGTCGATACCAAGTGCGTCGCAGGCGTCGTACAGGGATGAGCCGGAGTCGACCAGCTGCTTCAGGCGTGGCGCGATCTTGTCGCGCTCGGCGCGCAGCTTGTTGCTGTGGCCGCCGCCGTAGGTGCCGGCCTTCTCACCGCTCACGCCCTGGGCGATCTCCTGAATCACATTGCCGGCGCCGAAGAAGGCCTCCATCTGCTGGTTCAGGTTGGTGATGATCGAGTCCCTCGGATCGGGCATCGGAACGCCGATCACTGCGCACCGCCTGAGAGCGTCACCTTCACGCCGTCCGCACGAGATTCCAGGGTCTGGGCGAAGTTGCTGGCTTCCTTCCACGTCCAGCGAAAGCCCTTCACCTTGCCGGTGGCGAGCTCCACGATGTGGTACGCCTTGCCGGCCGTCTTGATCTGGAAACGAATCTTTTGCACTGGCATTTCCTTGCCGATCAGGGCGTAGAAGTCGGCGGTGGCGATGCGGGAGCGAATGTGCAGGGCCGCAACCCCGTCGACGCGCTGTTTGATTGATGGGTGCATGGTGGATACCTCTGTGGGGTTGCGTTTATTCGTCAGCAACCTGACCGCCTGCTGGTTGCCGTTGGGCGCAGGGGAGGGGGCTGACGGATAAAGGCGACCCGTAAAAAAGCCCAGTAGGGACTGGGCTTTTCGTTGCGTTACATAGACCTCCCTATGTCACGCAGGGGTGGCGGTCGAGCGCCTGGGTTTATTTGTGCATGGCTGAAAATCCTCCGCTGTTCGCTCACTGGGTTGGCAGTGGCCACCGTTCTCAAGGGGTGTTGCATGCAGGTGGGCGGTTATAGGCCGCGATTTCGTCCGCATCGGAGATCGCTCGAATCTGGCTGGCGAGTAAACCGTCTTCGCCGCGCTGTTCGTCGCTCTGGCTCAGGTAAAGGTGGCCACCCTGCTATCTCGGGGCAGTCAGCCGAGCGATCTCCGATGCGGCCTGGTGCTGGGAAGTACCAGGGCCTCGGGCAGTTAACGACAGGCTGTCGTGGCGCTGGTTTTTCAGGCTGCGAGCTTTTGCGCCTTTTTCAGCGCTTGATCGAAGCTTTCGAAGTAGTACGTTTTTTCTGGCTTGAACACGCTGCCGATGATGATCATGGTTGCCGCTGGATCTTCTGGGCCTCGGCCGCCCACGAAACCACGTGGACGTGTATCCACGATCAATATCCCGCCCCTTGGTACCTTCTCGCCGAAGCCAAGCACGGTTACGCCTGCTGCTTTGCATGCTTTCTGCCGCTCAGGCTTGAGAGCGAGCAGACCATTCTGATGCGTGTACAGGTTCATGATTCGTCCTCGGTTGTCATCCCGCTGCACCCTGTCGCCAAGGTGCAGCAGTGATGCTGTCCGCTACCCGCGAGTAGGCATATCTCGCTGAGGTCCGCCACGCGCTGGACCGGCAACATCCGCGGCGCTGATACCGGGCCCGAGGATCTTGATGCGCCCCTCGTCGAACCACTCGGACTTCTGCACCTCGTTGAGGCCTTGGCGAATGGGCGGCGCTAGGCAGTACTGATTACAGCCGGTGAGGTACTGCGCCCGGGCGGTGATGGTTCCGTAAAAGCCGGTGACCTTGTCTTCTGCTTTCTGTCCAAGCTCGATCATGATTTTTCTCTCTGGTTTGAATTAAGCGGCTTCGAGTGTTTCGGCGCGGCGGGTGATTCGGACTTGGGCGATTCGCACCGACGGCGGCCGGCGATCGCGGCGCGCTGGTTCGACTGACTGGACGTTGACCACTGCGCTCATGGCCATCAACGCGGCCAGAACGAAGCACATGGGGGAGATGATCTGCCGCCGCATCGCTTCGGCGACCAGGGCAGCCCGGCGGGTGACGCCAAGCTTGTACATTGCGCTGGTGAGGCGTTTCGCGACGGTGGCCGGTGAGATGCCGGCCTCTCGTGCGATTTCCTTCGCGGTGAACCCCAGGGCCACCCACAAAAGAAATTGAAGTTCTCGCGGCGCCAGGCCACGACCGAGGTGACCCTTCCATGTGCCGTTAACGATTTCTGATTCCATCGCTGTGACTCCCGGTTGTTTTCCCAATGCACCCGGCCAACCAGGTGCATCAGTGAAAAATTCCTTCAGCAAACCTTGCGTGCCGATCACTCGGACACGGAAGCAGGCTGTCTTGCGAACTGTTCCCCGAACTCAAACGCCATCTGGCGCCGGGGTCTGTCTTCATGTTTTTAAAGAGCGGTCCCTTTCGGGATGCCTGCATAGAGCCGCAAGGCGTTTCTTCTGGCCGGTTGTTATCCGGCGATGGGCAAAATATAGGACAGCCTTTATTTGCAGTCAACAGGTATGCCTTTATTTTTTTGATTGAGGGAGTTTTCGCCTTTAAAAATGGGGAAAATATTTTCTCGGGGGCAATAAAAAGCCCGGATTAACCGGGCTTTGGATGCGAAGAGGTGGGGTTATTGCGTAGTCGAGTCGCCCACTTTTTCGACCTTTGAGAACTTGAAGAGGAAATCTGGCTCGGTCATTTTCCCTTTTTCGCTAACGTTTTTTACCTTGCCTAAGGCGCCTGAAAATTTCACGACGTTGCCCTCGGCCATCTCTGAAAGCGCCTCATATGCGGGCGTACCATTTTTTATGAGGGTATTCGAGCCTGCGTCGGAGAAGCTGTTGTTCCAGGTGCTCACGGTTATGTTGTCGACGAGAAGCCGAATCGTGACGAAGGCGTCCCCGTCGCCATTGGTTCCTAGCTTTTGGATGGTCCCATACCAGTCAGCGATCTTTCTGGGATCCCCCTGCAGCTTGGCAAAAGCATCCATCCTTTTTTTCGCGACCGATGACTTCTTGAGTTCATTCGGCGCCGCCTCATACTGGGTAGAGTAGTCCTGGACCGTCTCAATGAATCCTCTTTGAAAATCGCTCACTGTCGCTGTCACCGTCTTCGTTTCGGCAGAAACAATGCCGCTCGAAGCGAGCAGGAATAGGAGGGCTGCGATCTTTTTCATTGGTTTCTTCCGTGATTTCCCGCTGTTCGCTGGGGAGGAGGGTAGGGGTTCTTACCAGAGGGCCGAGGACCAAAATACCCGGCCTAGCACTGCAATCTCTTTCTGAAGCATGTCCTGGACTGTGTACTCCTCGTCCGGATGCTCGTCGCGATTAAAGCTCCGCATGCGGATTCCGCCGCCCGGCAGTCGGTACAGAGTTTTTACTCGCAACTGCCCGCCATGGTCGATGGCGTACATTTTTCCGTCAGTAATAGATGTCGTTCCGCGATCAACACCAACGGTGCTGCCATCCGGCAGAACTGGCTCCATGCTGTTTCCGGAAACGGTCACGCACACCGCTTCCGACGGCTGAACGCCTTGACGGCGCAGCGTTATTTTTCCAAAGCGAAGCTTCTGTTTGGGCGACTGTTGGACGGAGGTAATTCCCGTGCCTGCGGACAGTTCGACTTCCTTGAGAAATGGCACGTAGACCTCGTCATCATCCAGCGGTGTGTCATCGTCCCATACATCTATAGGGCCGAGTAGTACCGCGTTTGATTCGATGGTCGAGGTTGTTTTGTCGGGCGGCGGCGAGTACTTGCCTTCCGGTGATCCCGTTCCATCCGAAAGCCAAACAGGGTCAACACCACATATCTGGGCAAGCTTTATCAGATGCCCAGAGGTGCGTGTCAGGCCGCGCTCAATTTCCGATACGGATGCCTGCTTTATGCCAGCGCGCTCTGCCAGCTCGACCTGGGTCAGGCCTGCATTCTTCCGCGCTCGCTTCAATCTGTCTTTGAGTTCCATGCCAGACAATTTATAGGCCAACCTTTAGAGTTGCAAAAAGGTATCCCTTTCCATAGGATAAAGGCATCCCTTTATATGGGCGGAGATTTGATGAATACCACTTTCAAAAAGCTCGTTGAGCATTTCGGTTCGCAGTCTGCGACCGCGGCCGCCCTAAAGGTTAAGCAGGGCTCGGTCAGCGGCTGGGTTCGCGGACTTCATGGCTGCTCAGCTGAAGTTGCGCTGAGAGCTGAAATCCTTACTGGCGGGAAGATTCTTGCTCGCGACTTGCGACCAAGCCTTCCAGACCAGGCTGCCTGACTGTTGAGCCAATTATGAGGCGACACCACACCCGAGGCAGCACTTCGCATTCAGCTGTTGATTCATCCAGTACTTAAACGACAGGCGCAAAAAAGCCGGTGGCTAGACCGGCTTCTTTAAAGCGCACAACACTGAGGGGCCATTATGAATACGATCGTCGCTCCAAGCAATACGGTCACCATGTCGAGCCGGGAGATCGCCGATCTCACCGGAAAGCAACACAAGGACGTCATTCGTGACATCCGCGTGATGCGTAAGGCACTGGCAGACGATGGCGCAGATCTGCGCCATCTCCACGAGGTCAAAGACGGGCGGGGTTACACCGCTGAATTCAATCTCGACCGCGTCCTGACTGAAACCCTTTTGACCGGGTACAGCATCCCGCTTCGCCATCGTGTCGTGACACGTTTAAGCGAGCTTGAAAACGTGTCGCGACAGACCGTCTCAATCCCGCAATCCCTGCCAGAAGCTCTTCGGCTGGCTGCCGATCTGGCAGATAAGAACGGCGAGTTGCAGCGCTTGATTTCAGTTCAGGCCCCGAAGGTCGCCGCCATCAACCGGCTCGCTGCAGCTGGCGGCGCTATCTGTATCACGGACGCAGCCAAGCAGCTTGGCTTGGCACCGTCTCGACTCTTCGCATGGCTAGAACAGCATCGCTGGATATTCCGCAGACACGGCTGCAAGCGCTGGGTTGCATACCAGCCCCGCATAACCTCCGGGCACATGACCCACAAGGTCACTGCGCTGAAGCCTGATCCGGAGACCGGCATCGACCGTGCGGCGTTCGACCCAATGATCACCCCAAAGGGGCTGACACGCCTCGCTGAATTACTGCAGGAGGCCGCGTAATGGCCGGTGACTGGATCAAATTCGAACTCACCACCCTGGACAAGCCAGAGGTTTGCCAGATCGCTGACTTTGCGGACATCGACCCAGACGCTGTTGTCGGCAAGCTGATGCGCGTATGGGGCTGGTTCGACCAACAAACCGAAAACGGTAACGCTCCGAGCGTTAGCAAAAAGTTACTTGATCGCATGGTTGGCGTTATCGGTTTCTGCGAACACATGAAATCGGTCGCCTGGATGATCGAGATCGACGGCGTTATTAGCCTTCCACATTTCGACCGGCACAACGGGAAGACCGCTAAGAATCGGCTTCTCACGGCAAAGCGGGTTGCGAATCACAAGGCAAATAACGGTAAAGGTAACGCTTCCACCGTTAGCGGTGCGTTACCTAAAGAAGATGTAGAGAAGAATAAAGAACCTCTCTCTGCGCGTATGCCGATTGATCCTCGCATGCCCAGCGAAATGACTCTCGACTGGAAGCCAGACTCGAAAATACTGAAGACCTATGCGCTGCACCAGGGCGTAGCGTTGGATCTGTTCACCGATGATGCCTTGAAAGCGTTCACCGGTTACTACGAGCCGAAGGGGCAGACCAATACCGAGGCCGAGTGGGTCAGCATGTTGGTCAAGTGGGTGCGCAACGACCTCAACAGAAACTCCAACGTCAAGCCGTTCGCACCCCGCCAAGCGTCTCAAGACTTTGATGATGACGACACTGGCTGGAATGAGCAGGGGGTCTCCCAATGAAAAGCGTTGCGGTCGTAACTACTGGGCTCTGGGCGAAGGTGCAGTCGGGCCAGTACATCGAAAAGGAACAAGCTCTTCCACAGGAGGTTCAGGCAGAACTTAATCGCGAAACTGCCGCCGTGATCAACGGCCTTTTCCGCCAGTTGCGCGCGATCTTTCCTGCCTGGAAGCAGGCTTGGCCGGATGTGTCCGCCTACAAGGCAGCCAAAAAAGAATGGCTCCAAGCGTTTCTTGAGGCCGGACTGCGCAGCCTGGATCAGCTGCAGTTCGGTCTGATGGGCGCTCGCCAGTCAGGTCGGGACTTCGTGCCTGCGCCTGGTGTGTTTATCGCTTGGTGCACGCCCACCGCCGAGATGCTTGGCCTGCCAACGCTTTCCGCCGCGCATCGCGAAGCGTGCCGCAATGCCCATCCCTGCATGGCCGGCCGTGCGCGATGGAGCCACGACGCGGTTTGGCACACCGCGAAAGAGTGTGGTTTTGAAAGCCTGAACAAGCTTGAGGAATCGCTCAGCCTCAAACTGTTCGAGCGCAATTACACCATCACAGTTCGGCGCCTGATCGAGGGCCTGCCATTGCAGAAGATGCCTTTGGCGCTGCCTGAGAGAGCTGAAGGGCGCCGAACGCCGGAGATCGGCAACAGAGCGCTTGCCGACATGCGTGCCATTCGATCAGGAGCCGCCCGTCATGCCTGATCGCCGCCTGGCGGTTCCCGAGATCGATACCTACCGCTGGGCAGTGTTCTGCTGCTCGTTCAAGGTCGATTTGAGCTCCCCGCCTGATCACGCGTTGGCTTTGTTCGCCGACCAGGCCATGGCCAAGCGTTATGGCTCGTGGATGTGGCCTGGGACTTACGAAGTCGTCGACGTCGTCACGGGGAAACCGGCATGCGAGTGAGCTCGAAGAAACTCCGCGCCTCGGCCAACGGCCAAGAATGCACCGTCCGGATGCCAGGCATCTGCAATCACAATCCAGAAACCACCGTTCTCGCGCATCTGCCGTGCGGGCAGAAAGGCATGGGCATGAAGGGCTTCGACACCGTAGCGGTGTACGCCTGCAGCGACTGCCACGACGTAATCGACGGCCGCGCCGTTGGCGACATTGACTGGCAGGACATGCCGCGCGCCATTGCCGAAACTCATGAAGGCCTGATCCGGGCCGGAATTCTCATCGTAAAGGGGGCTGCATGATCGACATGACGCTACCGTGGCCGCCGAAAGAGTTGAGTCCGAACGCGCGCGTGCACTGGCGGCAAAAACACAAGCACGCGAAAGCCTATCGCCGTACTTGCGGCCTGATTGCACTGGCGCTCGATGCACCGAGCCTCGCTGGAAAGAAATACTTCTGGGTGACGTTCTGCCCGCCGAATCGCCGCTCTTACGACGATGACAACCTGCTGGCCCGCTTCAAGGCTGGCCGGGATGGCATCGCCGACGGGCTGGGCATCGACGACAAAAACTTCATCACCACGATCACCATTGGCAACCCTGTGCCAGGTGGCGCCGTGCGCGTGCACATCCGGGATTACCCGATCGACTCGGAGCCGAACACCCCATGAGCCAGAGCTTGCTGACCACGTTTTCTGATGCCGAGATCCGTCGCCAATCGGCGAGCACCCACATCCGTGACATGCGGGACGCGCGATACCCGGGCGTCTACTTCCGATTTCACAAGAACCGTGAGCGTGGCACCTGGTACCTGGTGTCGGGTGGCAAGTGGGACAAGATCGCCGGGTTTCCTCAGTTGCCTGTGAAGGGTTTGATCGTCGCGTTGCCGAAGATACGCGAGCGTCTGGCCGCTGACCCAAAGGCCTCGGCCGCCGCCGGCACCTTGCAGTCTGTCGGCGAGTTGCTGGACTGGTTCACCGCCCGACAGGCCGTTGACCGCAGCCTGTCGGCCAAGCGCCGCTCCACCAACACTTCGATCATCTCGTGCCATCTGAAGCCACGGCTCGCCGATATCGCCGTGGAAGACGTTGACCGCTCCACCCTCGACAAGCTGGTGATGTGGCCGATGCAGGCTGAAATGTCCCTGTCCTACGTCCGTCTGATGTGGGGCGTGCTGGTGGTCGCGTTCCGCCAGGCCGAGAAGCTGCGCCTGATCGCAGCTAACCCCATCGCCGGGTTCAAGTTCACCGACTTCACCAAGGCCCGCATCCAGCCGAAGCCATCACGCCTACGGGCCGTCCAGCTCGAGGAAGTGATAGGCGAACTGGCCGACGGCTTCGACCAGCACCCCCAGGACTGCATGCTGGCCCTGATGATGCTGTGCCACGGCACCCGCGCCGGCGAGACCAGGCAAGCGCAGTGGTCCCACTTCACCCTGGGTGAGCAGGGCGAGTGGTTCATTCCCACTGAGAACACAAAGACCCGCTGCGAGCATCACCTGCCACTGACCCACCAGGTGTGCGCGCTGCTGGAGCGGTACCGGGACTGGCAGTCGGCCAAAGGCTACAAAGGCACCTACGTGTTCCCGGCGCGGGGCCGTGGGCCGATCAGTGATAGCCAGGCGTGTGCCGTGTTCACGCGCTTGGGCAAAGGTGAGTGGACGAGCCACGATCTGCGCAAGGTGGCCCGCACCGGTTGGACGGACCTGGGCGTCGACTTCCTAATCGGCGAGATGCTGGTGAACCACACGCTTACCCGCAACGTGCAGACCTACATCCACACCTCGGCCGAACTGCTCAAGCGCGAGGCGTTGGTTAAGTGGCATGACTGGTTAGACGGGAAGGGTTTCAACCTCATTCACCGCTCGACCATGACTAGAAACGGAAATTCGCACAATGACGCCGAGGCCTTGAATGGCGCGGCCTCTAGCCAAATCCAGAAACCATAAAAGGCGAGGTTTAAAAATGATGAAAAAGAGCAGTGGCCCCGCCTTTGTGCGCCGCCAGATACCGCTGACTGAGTGCCCATCCTGCTGTGGTGCCGGCCTGATCCAGGGTGTGTTTCATCAGCTCGAATGCATCGGCTGCCACTCTTCAGGCTTCGTCCATGCTGAAACCCTTGAGCCGCTTCTGATGCAGGACCTGGTTGTCCAGCTTGGCCTGCTGGTTCGTCGGACGCGCCCCCAGTTGGCCGGCCATAACCCTGCTCGCTGCATCATCGATGAATACCAGACACCGAACCGCCGTGGCCCAGGCGGCTCGTCTTACAAGGGGGATTGAGCCATGGCTATGTATAAAGACGTGATGGGCACCCTGGTGCGTGTGCTGGCCGCAGACAACATAGACAACAGCACCAAGCAGTCCTGGCAGAAGCTGATCGACGCCGACCTGCGTCATGGCGGCACCGGCAGCACGCTATCTGTCCGGGACAAGTTCGATTACGACTGCTGCCTCTATGCGCTGCTGCACCGACAGCTTGAGCCGGCTCAGTGGGATGTGCTGGTCGCCAAGTACTCCACCCACAAGGCCAACAAGGTCAGCGCCATTGGCCGCCTGGTCGCTCGCATGGTTTCGCCGGCACCGCAGGTGTTCATCTATAAGGCGCTGACGGCCTGGGCCATACCGAAGCTGAAGGGCGTGCAGGTTGGCAAGCGCTCCACGGATATGATCGTTCTGCCCGCAGAGTTCTACGACATGAACACCTGGGACCTGGCGGGCTCACCGGAGCGCACCCGTCGCAACTGGCGAGGTGGAATCCACAAGCGTTTGGAGCAGCTCGAAGAGCAGGCCGTGATCCACGCAACCGAGATATTCGACAGTGAGCAAATCTTTGTAGATGCCGCTTGACCAGTTGGCCGACTGGCCGTAAATTAACCCCATCATGTCGATCTTGCGCGTATGAGAGGCGACGATTAAAGCCCAGCCCATTGCTGGGCTTTTTGCTTTCTGCAATTCATTGAGCCTCGGCATTCGCCGGGGCTTTTTCGTTTTCGGCTCCACCACACCCGTTGCTATGGCCGGGAGTGCTGATGGGGCCGGATTTATCAATCTCCCCGAGAGGGAGGAAATCCGGATGCCACCCATGCCAGACAAGCCAGACACGTGGGCCCAAATCTGGCTGGCCCTCTCGAACCCGCTATGGCAGGGCGCAATCATGGCCGTCACGATCACTCTTCTTCGCGTGCTGTACGAAGCCAAAGAGCCAAACAAGTGGCGGATCATCCTGGAGGCGCTCATTTGTGGCGCGCTCAGCCTCTCGGCCAGCAGCATTATCGAGTGGATGACCTGGCCGCCTAGTTTGTCCGTTGCTGCTGGTGGTGCCATTGGCTTCATTGGCGTAACGGCGATCAGGGACATGATCATCCGCTTCCTGGGCAAGAAGGTGGACTCGGCATGAAGGCGATCGCTGCAGCAATCATCATCGCGCTGGTGGGCCTTCTGTTGGTCGGCATTCAACAGTTGCGGGTTGAGGACCTTCGCGAAGAGAAGCGCGTTGAGACCCAGGCAAAGGAAGATGCCGTCGAGGCCAATAAAGAGAGCCAGGCCACTATCACCACCCTGCGCGCCGAAGCAAAGCGCAATGCCGAATACCAGGCCGACCTGGCAAAGCGCCTCAAGGCCAGCCAGGACAAAGCGAAAAAGGCGGAGAAGAACTTTGAAGACCTCAAGCGCAACAGCAAGCCTGTTCGTGACTGGGCTGCTCAGCCTCTGCCTGACGGCCTGCGCGGCAAAGCCGGCGGTAGTGACAAAGACCCACGCCGTAAGGCTGGAAGCCCCTGAGCTGATCCCGTGCGAACGGGTAGATGAGGATGCCGCCGACCTTCGCCTGAATGGCGATGTGTGGGAGCTGAAGGACAGGGCAATCAACCTGCTCGACACGTGCGCCGACCAGGTAGACGCCCAGATCAAGCGCAGCCAGAGCAAGTAATCCGGGCCACGTATCCGAATGCGTCAAATCGTGGCGCGCAATCATGAGGAGCCACCATGGACAACCAGCACAAGAAAATCACCGGCTACCGAGACCTTTCTCAGTCCGAGATCGACGGCATGAACTCCATCAAGGCGCTGGAAGCTGATACCGGTGAGCTGTTCAAGCAGATCGGCCAGATTGAAGGGGTCGACCCTCGACTGCTGGCACTGGCAAAGACCAACCTGCAGCAAGGTTTTATGTGGTTCGTGCGCTCGATCGCTAAGCCGGCTGACCCCTTCAGCTGAAGAGTTGGTGACTTCAGATGTTCCAGATCGATGCTCGAACCAATATCGAAGAGCTATCGAAGGCGCTTCGAACGGTTGGTGAAAAACAACTGCCATTCGCCTTTGCGCTGATGGCCACCCGCCTGGCCGTGCTGGTGAAGAAGGGCGAGTTGTCGGTATTGAAAGCGCGTATTGATCGGCCGACGACAACGACCCTGAATAGCCTTTATGTGAAGCCCGCCACGAAGGGTAAGCCGGAAGCCCGCACGTTCTTCAAGGATGCATGGACATCAGGCGTTCCCGCCGACACATACCTGCAGCAGGCAGTGAAGGGCGGTCGTCGACCTCATAAGCGTTTCGAGAAAGCACTGATCGCAAAAGGGATCATGAAGCCTGGGCAGTACGCACTTCCAGCAGCATCAGCACTCAATCAGTTCGGCAACGTTCCCCGCGGCACGATCATGAAGATCCTGTCGGGCCTTGGTGCGGCCGAGACTGTTAGTGGTGTGCAGGCCAACGCTACGGGCAGCAAACGCAGTAAGCGTAAGGGTAATGCCCAGAAGTATTTCGCCGGCGAAGTCGACGGCACCCAAGGTGTTTGGGAGCGGAAGAAGACGGCGTGGGGGGATGCGGTTCGGCCCGTGTTCATCTTCAGTGATGGCGAGCCAGGCTACCGGGTCATCCTCCCGTTCTACAAGATCGCCGACAACATCGTGAAAGCGAACAGGGTTCGTGAGTTCCAAAGCGCAATGGACACGGCACTGGCGACGAAACGATAGGAGTTCTTGAGTGGAGGGTGGTGGGCGCCCCTGGATGGTGCACCCACCCCCCCCCTTTGGGTCCTTCCCCGGCCCCCAGCCCCATGCGGGTAATTCGGGCCCCGCGCGCCAAATATGTATGACCTTTTTCCCACGGTTGGTTGTTGTTTAATCATGGCCAAAAACGAAACAACCAAACAGCGCGGGTGGTTGAACAAATCCGAGATGGCTTCGAGCCTCGGGATTTCCCCGCAAGCCTTTGACAAATGGGGAGTTGCGCCTGTCGCACGCATCGGTCGAGAGGCGTTCTATACCGTGCAGAACGTGGTGGAAAACCGCGTTGAGCACGCGCAACGGAAACAACAACCGGCGGGGGATGGAACCGAAGGTCTCGATCCGCTGATCGAGTACAAGCTGCTCGAAGAGCGCCGCGGCCTCACCGCCGCTCAGCGCATAGCCCAGGAGAAGAAGAACCTGGTGCTCGACAAGCAGCTCGTGCCCGTTCCATTCGCCACATTTGCCCTGGCAAAAATCGCCGCTCAGATCGGCTCGAAACTGGACACCGTCGGAAAGACCGTCACTCGACGTCACCCCGAGGTTGACCCTCGGATAATCGAGTCGGTCGAGCGGGAGATCGCGCTTGCTCGAAATATTGCCGCCAGCTTTGGTGAGCAACTTCCGGAATTATTAGATGAGTACGCTGAGTCCGTGGCTGAATGATCTACGCAAGTCGATCAAGCTAGGACTCCAGGCGCTCTATAAAGAACCACCGCAAACCGCCGTCGAGTGGGCGGATAAGAACTTCTACATGTCGGCTGAGTCCTCCTACAACGAGGGCAAGTGGACGACCGAGCCGTTCCAGGTCGCAATCCTGAACAGCATGGGCAACGACCTGATCAACGTCGTCAACTTCATCAAGTCGGCGCGGATCGGCTACACCAAGCTGTTGATGGCGAACATCGGTTACAAGATTCAGCACAAGCGACGCAACGTGATGATGTGGAGCCCAACCGACCCGGACGCCGAGGACATCAGCAAGAGCCACGTTAACGGCATGATCCGCGACGTACCGGCGGTGGGCGACCTGGCCCCATGGTTCGGGCGCAAGCACAGCGATAACACACTCGACCAGAAGATATTCGCCAACCGCCGCACGCTCTGGATCCGCGGCGGCAAGGCTTCGCGCAACTACCGCGAGAAGTCAGCTGACGAGGTGATCTACGACGAGTTGTCCAACTTCGACGAGAGCGTCGAAGGGGAGGGCTCTCCTATCACCCTGGGTGACAAGCGCCTCAACGGTGCGATCTACCCTAAGTCGATTCGTGGTTCAACGCCAAAGCGTGTCGGCTCCTGCCAGATCACCAAGGCGGTCGAGGAGTCGCCATACCTGCTGAAGTTTCACATCGACTGCCCGCACTGCCACCAAGAGCAGACGCTCAAGTGGGGCGGCAAGGATTGCGAATTCGGCCTGAAGTGGGAAAAGAACGCACTCGGCGAGGCGGAAAAAGCTTGGTACTTGTGCGAGCACGCAGCCTGCGTGATCTGGCACAACGAGATGGTCGAGGCGTCGAAGTCCGGTCGCTGGATCTGCGAGCACACCGGCATCTGGACCTGTGACGGGATGGACTGGTTTGGGGTTGACGGCGAAATTATGCGCACCCCGCGTTCTGTCAGCTTCAGCATCTGGGCGATTTACAGCACCTGGAGTACCTGGCTCAGCCTGGCCGAAGAATGGCTGAAGGTGAAAGGCGATGTCTCAAAGCTGATCACCTTCATGAACACCACGCGCGGCGAAACGTGGGACGACGACCAGGGCGAGAAGCTCGACTCCGAAGTTCTGTACGGGCGCCGCGAGGTTTATCCACAGGTCCCGGCCCTTGGTCTTGTTCTTGTGGGTGGCATCGACACCCAAGATGACCGTTTCGAAGGACGTGTCTGGGCATTCGGTCCCGGCGAGGAGGCCTGGCTTGTCCATCGCTTCATCCTTATGGGGGACCCGGCCAGCGAAGAGCTTCGCCGCAAGGTGGGGCTCGAACTGCACCGGCAGTTCACTCGGGTTGACGGCACCGTCATGAAGGTTGAGCGCTGGACGTGGGACGCCGGCGGCCACTATGCCGACGAGGTATACGCCGAAAGCCGCAAGCATGGCGTGCACTGGGTCGTGCCAATCCGTGGTGCGACCATCTACGGCAAGCCGATCGCGAACTTCCCTCGCACGAAGAACAAGGTGCACAAGGTCTTCCTCACCGAGGTTGGTACCGACAACGCCAAAGAGTTGCTCTACAGCCGCATGGGTTTGCCGGTAGATACGGCTTCCTCTCAGGCTGGCGTATCTCAGCCGGGGGTGGTTCACCTACCGGCCAACGATGTGATCTGCGACGAGTCGGAGGTCAAGCAGCTCACCTCCGAGAAGAAAAAAGCAGCCATATCCAAAGGCAAGCGTGTGATGCGCTGGGACAGCGGTGGACGCCGAAACGAGGCCCTCGACTGCTTTGTGTACGCGCTCGCCGCCCTGCGTATATGCCAGCAACGGTTCGGACTTGATCTCGATCTTCTGGTTGCCGCCGTCACTGGCGGCAATGAACCCGACACGGAAGAGCGGCCACGGAAAAAATCCACATTCTGGTAGCGAGACTTATGGCTTTCACAATCGAGCAGTACCAGGCCTTGCAGGCGGCCATCGCCGAAGGCGCGCTGTCCGTCCGCTACGCCGACAAAAGCGTTACCTACCGGTCACTCGACGAGATGATCCGGATCCTCAAGCTGATGGCAACCGAGCTGGGGCTGAATGCATGTGACGACGGCGGTCGCCGTTATACCTCGTTTTCGAAAGGATACTGCCCATGAGCATGCTCGACAGCCTGTTTCCTGGGTACGCCGCCAAGCGATCAGATGCGCGCCTTAAAAAGCTCCGCACTGAAATGACCATGGACGTGATCAAGCGGCGCTTCGAGGGTGCGGCGGGCGGTCGGAGGAATGACGGATGGCGTACCAGCGGCACTGACGCCAACGCCGAGAACGCGCCGGCGTTGGCCAAGCTTCGTAACCGCGCGCGGGACCAGCGCCGGAACAACCCTTTTGCCGAGCGCGCCATCACTGGTATTGCCGATAACGTGGTCGGGGCGGGGATCGTTCCGCTGCCGTTGGCCAAACGTGATCGAGACGGCGTGAAGCTGATGGACCTTTGGCAAGCGTGGGCAGAGACAACTGCCTGCGATGCTGATGGGTTGGAGGATTTCTACGGCCTGCAGCACATGATCATGGAGGCCGTCGCAGAAAGTGGCGAGTGCTTAATTCGCCGCCGGCGCAGGTTCAGCTCCGATGGTCTGCCGGTTCCGGTCCAGCTGCAGGTAATCGAGGCTGATTTTCTCGACGAGTCCAAGGCCGCCATCGTTGGGCTCAACCGCATTATCCAAGGTATCGAGTTCGACGCCCTTGGTAAGCGAGTCGCCTATTGGTTGTTTGATGAACACCCCGGCGCAAACGTTGCTTGGGGTTCGCTCCAATCTCGTCGGGTTCCCGCGGAAGACGTGATTCATGTGTTCTTCCGGAAGAGACCCGGTCAGGCACGAGGCTACACCTGGCTGGCGCCGGTAATTCAGCGCATGCGCAACTTCGATGAAATGGAAGATGCGGTGATGGAGCAGGCAAAGATAGCCGCCTGCTTCGCTGGGTTCATAACCAAAGACCCAGACAACAGCCCTCAGGGTGCCACGAAGCGCCCGCCACTCATTGATCGCATGGAGCCTGGAATGCTTCAGGAGCTGTCGATGGGGGAGGAGGTGAGTTTTGGCACCCCGCCGACCTTCAACGGCTACGCGCCGTATTCATTGCAGGCACTCCACGCAATTGCTGTGGGTCTTGGCGTTCCGTATGAGCTGCTCACCGGCGACCTCAAGGGTGTCAACTTTTCCAGCGGGCGTATGGGTTGGTTGAACTTCGCTCGCCGGGTCGACGTATGGCAGTGGCGCATGCTGATCCCGCAGCTATGTGATCAGGTTTGGCGCTGGTTCATAGAGGCGCAGGTGCTCCTCCCTGGCGGAGTCATGGATGACGTCAAGGCTTACTGGGTTCCACCACGCCGAGACATGGTAGACCCAAAATCAGAAACGGAAAACGTGATCACCCGCGTGCGCAACGGCCTCACCACTTGGCCTGACGCGCTGCGCGAGCTAGGTATCACCGACCCCAAGCGGCACGCCGAACAAATCAAAAAAGCAAACGACATGATCGACAAGTACGGGTTGGTGCTGGACTGCGACCCGCGCCGAGTTGCGGCCGCAGGTTCGCCGAGTCAGCCACCATCCACCGAAGAGAAACCAGACGATGCCAACTCCGAACCAGGCGACGACGAACAAGACCCATGAAACCCCGGTGCTGAGCCTGCGCGCCGCTGTACGCGAAGGCTCGATTGATGTCGAAGCCCGCACCGTCGAGCTGACTTGGACTACTGGCGCCAAGGGCCCGCGATGGAACTGGGACGTCGGCAGCTACATGGAGGAGCTGGAGGTTAGTCCAGAAGCCGTTCGGATGGACAGGCTGAACAATGGCGCTCCTCTTCTCAATAGCCACAAGTGCGATGACCTGGGTGACGTTATTGGTGTTGTTGAACGCGCCTGGCTCGAAGGCGAGCAAGGCCACGCGCTCGTTCGATTCAGTAAGCGCGATGACGCCGAAAAGATCTTTCAAGACGTCCAAGACAAAATCCTTCGAAAGATCAGCGTCAAGTACGTCGTGCACCGCTACCAGATCACGGAAGACAACGAAGAAAAGCTTCCAACGTATCGGGCGGTGGATTGGGAGCCGTTGGAGCTGTCGGTGGTGCCCATTGCTTTCGACGACGGCGCCAATATCCGCAGTGCCGCCACCCCGGCCGAATACACAGGCCGTCGATTCCCCACAGTTTTTGAAGTTCGGTCGGCGATTGAGCCGATCGTAGAACCGGCCGCCGTGCCTATTATCCAAGAGGAAGTTGCAATGACCGAAGAAGAGAAGCGCGCGGCCGACGAGAAGCTTCGCCGTGAGTCGGCTGAAGAAGAGCGTAAGCGCAGCCTGACCATTCGCACCATGGCCCGCAAGGTCGGCATTGATGACGAAGCAGTCGTCGATGACTTGATTGCTCGCGGTGTTTCCGTGAGTGATGCGAGCGCAGCACTGATCGATGCCGTCGCCGAGCGCCAGAACAAAGATCAGCCACAAACCCGTAACAGCCAAGCGACGAACGTGAATGGCGGCCAAGACGTCACCGTCCTGAACGCCAAGCGCTCTGCCATGCAGAACGCTTTGCTGCACCGCTGCGACGCCACCGTCAAGCTGGAAGACGCTGGCCGTGAGTTTCGTGGCATGCGCCTGGTGGACATGGCTCGTGAGTTCGTCGAGATGGCTGGCGGTAACGCGCGGGGCATGACACCGCAGGAACTGGCCCGCGCAGCATTGGGCTGTGATCGCCAAGCAGTGCGCGCCGCCGGCATGCACAGCACCAGCGACTTCCCGCTGCTGCTCGGTAGCACTGTGAACCGCACCCTGCGTGATGCTTACGCCAATGCCCCTCAAACCTGGCGCCCGCTGGGCCGTCAGACCACGGTACCGGACTTCCGCGCCGTAACCCGCGCAGCTCTGGGTGATATCTCCGCACTGGAAGCCGTCAAAGAACACGGCGAGTACAAGTACGGCACGCTGTCCGAGGACGGGGCGCCTATCAAAGTCGCCAAGTTCGGCAAGATCATCGCACTCACCTGGGAAACCATCGTGAACGATGACCTTGGCGCGCTCACCCGCATCCCGGCTGCGCTGGGTAATGCGGCGGCCGCGACTGAGTCGAATGTGGTTTGGGCCCTGTTGTTGGGTAACCCGAACTTCGCTGATGGCGTACCGTTTTACGACGCAAGCCACGGCAACGTTGCGGGCAGTGGCGGTGCGATCAACACCACTACCTTGGCTGCCGCTCGCGCCGCCATGCGCAAGCAGAAATCCAAAGCTGGCGAGTTCCTCAACCTGTCGCCGGAGTTCCTGGTGGTTGGTCCGGATAAGGAGCTGGAAGCCTTCCAGTTCACCAGCTCGGTTTACGTGCCGGCGAAGAACGCTGACATCAACGATGTGCGCAACGCCTCGCTGACTGTGATCGTCGACGCCCGCATCACTGGTAACCAGTGGTACCTGTTCGCTGCGCCAGGTTCCATCGACACCTTTGAATATGCCTACCTCGAAGGCGAGCAGGGCGTGTTCACCGAAACCCGCGAGGGCTTCGAAGTAGACGGCATGGAAATCAAAGCCCGCCTGGTGTTCGGCGCCGGCTGGATCGACTACCGCGGCGCATACAAGAACCCGGGCGCTTAAGCCCGGAGTTCGCTCCAAACCCAAAAGGGCGCCGTGTGGCGCCCTTTTTGTTTTCCAGTTTTTGTCTCTAAAGGGGACCTTTCATGAAGACTTTCATCCAGCACGGCGACTGCCTGACTGTTCCAGCACCAGCCGGCGGCACTGTTTCGGGCGAGCTCTACAAAGTCGGTTCGATTGTCGGCGTGGCTGCTACTACCGAAGCAGCCGATTCACCGGTGGTGCTCAAGCTCGACGGCGTGTTCGGGCTGAACAAAATCAGCGCCCAGGCCTGGGCAATCGGTGACCCGATCTACATGAACACCACCAGCCGTGCCCTGACTAACGTGTCGGCCACCGGCCTGGTGTTGGTGGGTATGGCGACTGAGGTTGCGGCTAACCCATCCGCCACCGGCGCCTGCCGCCTGAACGGCGTATCCGCGCCGGCGGCGGTGGCGTAAATGGGCTGGGCCTCAATGGCCCAGCGCATGCTCGGCGTTTCGATCCGCACCTTCAGTGAGCCGACAGCAGCGCTTGATCCATTGGGCGCTGTGTACTGGCTGACCGATGGTGTTGCGCCTGGTGTGCCGCTGGCACAGGCGGTGTTCGATAGTGCCCACGTTACCGTCGATCCTGAGACTGGCGCGCCGGTGTCCTCTAACAACCCCGTCCTCGGGGTTCGGGTGATTGACTTGCCGAACGAACCCACGAACCGGGATCGCGTCCAGGCGCGGGGTGTTTTATACAAAATCCATGACGTGCAGGCCGACGGCGTGGCGGGTGTGACGCTGTTCCTTCGCAAGGTTTGAATATGGCTCACCCACGAGAACTGATCCGCAAGCAGGCCGTCGCGGTGCTGCTGGGTGCCACCAATGCGGGGGCAAGCGTTTATGCCAGCCGGGTGGCGCCGCTCATTTCCAACGGCTGGCAGAGCGAGTTGCCGGCGATCATCGTTTACACGATGGACGAAACGGCAGAGATCTTTAACCAGGCACCCAGGGAGTACAGGCGCCGCGTAGAGCTGGTGGTGGAAATACACGCCGAAGGCAACGAAGCGCTGGACGACACGCTCGACACGCTCGCCCGCCAGGTAGAGCGTCTCCTGCTTATGGACGACACGCTCGGCGATACGGTGAATGACCTGCAGTACGTGCGCTCGCGCATGGTTCTGCTGGACCAGTCGGAGCACCTGACGGGCGCGTGCCGCCTCATCTTCGACGCTGAATATTTTGATCGTCACCCTGACGACCTGTTCAACCAAAGCCTGCCAGACCTGAAGTCGGTTAAGACCGAATACAGCCTGGGCAACGCGCAGCCGAATCCGGCTGATCGCGCAAAAACCATCATCGAGGACCTGAATCCATGACCACGCGCGTGCTCGTGAAACCGGCCGAGGGCCGCCTGGTGCGTCACCCCGACACCTATGAGCAGATCAAGCCAGAAGGCTTGCCTGTGGAACTCAACAGTTACTGGATCCGCAAGGAAAAGGCCGGTGACGTCGTCATAAAAGAGGCTGTAGTACCGGCCGAAACCAAGGGTGAAAAACAATGACCATCGGAATGGATACGATTCCTGGTGCCGGCGCGCTTCGCAAGCCTGGTGTCTACAGCGAGATCGACAACAGCAAGGCGGTGCGCGGCCCTCAGCCGGTCAGCTACCGTCGCCTACTGATTGGTCAGAAGCTGGCCGCCGGCGCTGCCGCTGCCAACACCCTGATCCGCATCACCAGCCCGACCCAGGCAGACGTTCAGTTCGGGAAGGGCTCAATGCTGGCTGGCATGGTTCGCGCGGCCATGGCGATCGATACCTATACCGAGCTGCAAGTGATGCCGGTGGTTGATAATCCAGCAGGCGTAGCAGCAGCCGCCACGCTGGCGTTCACCGGCCCCGCCACAGCATCCGGCACCATTGAGCTGATGATCGCCGGGCGCCGCGTTTCTGTCGGCGTGATCAGTGCCGACACCGCCACTGTGATCGCGGCATCTGTAGTCGCCGCTATCACCGCCGCAGATGACATGCCAGTAACGGCCACCGCCGCGACAGGCACCGTTACGCTGACCAGCCGCCACAAAGGCGAGGCCGGCAACAGCTTGAATGCCCGTGTGAACTATTACACCGGCCAGGTACTGCCTACCGGTGTCGCGGTCACCATCAGCGCTTTCACGGGCGGCTCTGGAAACCCCGACCTGGGTTCGGCGCTGGCGGCTCTGGGTGATGAGTGGTTCCAGGTATGGGGGCTGGCATATACCGACGCAGCCACCCTGGCGACCGTAAAGACTGAACTGAACAGCCGCTTTGCCTGGGATCGAGAAATCGAGGCCCATGCTTTTACCGCGGCGCGCGGCACTCAGGGCTCACTCGGAACCCTCGGCGATAGTCACAACAGTCAGCACCTGGTCATCATGATGGCCAACGACGAGCCGATGCCGACCTACGAGAAGGCCGCCGAGACCATGGCGATTGCTGCTCTGTACGCTGCCATCGACCCGGCCCGCCCTATCCAGAATTTGAACTATGCGTGGTGCCTGGCTCCCGCTACAGCAGACAAGCTCACGAACCAGGAGCGCAACCTCCTGCTGTTTGACGGTATCGCGACCAGCAAGGTGAACAATGACGGCACCATGGTCGTTGAGCGACTGATCACCACCTACAAAACCAACACCGCCGGCGGCCCCGACATCAGTTATCTGGACAGCGAAACCCTGTTCACCCTGATGTACATCCGTCACGACTGGCGCGACTACATCTTGCGCAAGTACCCGCGGCACAAGCTTGCCAACGATGGCACGCGCTACGGCGTCGGGCAGCCAGTGGTAACACCGGTGGTGATGAAGGCCGAGGCGGTCTCGAAGTTCCGTGAGTGGGAGCGTCTGGGGTTGGTGGAGAACATGGAAGACTTCAAGGCCAACCTGATCGGCGAGCGTAACGAGAGCGACCCAAATCGCCTGGATATGCTGATCCCGCCTGACCTGGTCAACCAGCTGCGAATCGTCGCCAACAAAATTCAGTTCCGCCTGTAACGGCGATTGCCAGGAGAAAGAACATGGCAGGAAAAAACCGTATTGGCGGACTTATCGCCTTGAAGGTCAACGGCGACATTTACTTCGCCAAGGGCGCTTTCACTTACAACCTCGGCAAGCCCAAGCGCGAAGGTGTGGTGGGCTCCGACGTTGTCCACGGCTACAAGGAAACCCCTCAGATTCCATTTATTGAGGGTGAGATCACCGATCGCAACGAGCTGAGTCTTGAAGACCTGGTCACGCTCGATGACGCAACCATCACGCTGGAGCTCGCCAACGGCAAGGTCATCACCTTGAGTGAGGCCTGGTACGCAGGCGAGGGCACCGGCAACACCGAAGAAGGCAACATCGCTTGCCGCTTCGAAGGCATCTCTGCCGAGGAAATCTCGTAATGGCCAAGGAAAAGACGATTCAACTCGCCGAGCAAATCACGTTCGGCAAGGACACGTTCACTGAGCTGACCGTGACCCGCAAGCTTAAATACCTGCGCGGCCATGCGTTGCGTATCACTTCGGATGGCAAGGGCAACGGCGGCGCGGACATGGACTTCGCCACGCTGATTGACCTCGGGGCCAAGATGGTTGGCCACCCCCCTGCGTTGCTCGACGAGCTGAGCGAGGACGATCAAGCCGCCGTCATCGGCGAAGCCCGGGATTTTTTGCTGAAGCACCTCGGGGGTGGGAAGGAGGCGTAACCGTCGTCGTCAAAGTTATGAGTGTTCAGCCGTCGGAAGTCATGGAAATGGATTTCGACGAGCTGAATTGGTGGCTTGAGCGCACCGAGGAGTGGGTTGGATGGCAGACAAAGGATACTCCCTAAACGTCATCATCGCGGCCGTGGACAAGATCACCGCGCCGTTGCGTGGGATCTTCGGCAAGGTCAAAGCGGCGAGCGCTGGCATTGCCGGTGCGCTTGATCGTACCGGTCTGCCGATTTTTGCGAACAGCCTGAAGAACGTTGGTGGTGCGATAGGTGGTGTGGGGAACGCGGTTGCTTCAAGCACCCGGAAGCTGCTGGGGCTAGGGGCCACGCTGGGCATCACAGGCGCTGCGCTGAACATGTTTTTCCAGGGCTTCGCTGATGCAACCGGCGCAATTGGTGACACTGCCGAGCGTACCGGCATCAGCCGCGAGCGATTCCAGGAGCTCAGCTTTGCAGCGAAGCTCAGCGGGTCTTCCGCCGAGACCCTGGGCGGCGCCTTGCAGAAAATGCAGATCAACATCGGCGCTGCTACGGCTGGCTCGAAAGAGCTTTCGCAAATGTTCAAAGGCCTGGGTATCAACATCAAGGACTCGTCCGGGAAGCTGAAAAGCTCCGATGCTTTGTTCGACACTTTTGTTGATCGAATCTCGAAGATTAAAGACCCGTCCCTGCAGGCTCAGGCCGCCGTGAAGATCTTCGGCAAGAGCGCTACAGAGCTTCTGCCGTTGATTCGCGGTGGCAGTGCGGGCCTGAAGGAAATGTCAGACGAGGCGCGCCGCCTCGGCGTCGTCATTTCTGACAGCGCGGTTCGTGAAGGCGAGGATTTCGGAGATACGCTTGACACGATCCATGCGGCACTCGGCGGTGTCAGCAATAGCATCGGAAGCTCCCTGGTACCGCAATTGAACATGCTGGGCAAGCGGTTGATTGAGACGATCGTCAAGTACCGTCCCCAGATTGAAGCATTCGCCACGGCTTTCGCCGAAAACCTGCCTGGCAACATCGAACGAGTCACCGGCTTCCTTGGTGACCTATACGACGGTGTTCAGCCGGTGATCGAGATATTCGGTTCGCTTTCCGACACCTTCGGCACGGCCAACCTGATATTCACGGCACTGGGCTTGTACATCGGTGGCGGCTTCCTGATGGCGGTTCTGAACCTTGCGCTGGCCCTGAAGGGGCTCGGGTTGGCTATCACTCTCACGCCAGTCGGCTGGTTCCTGGCGGCGATCGTGGCAATTGGCGCCGCGGCCTACGTCATCTACAAGAACTGGGACAACATCGTCGGGTTCTTCGAGGACAAGTGGGCGGGTGTCAAAGCGGCCTTCAGTGACGGAATAATCAACGGTATCTGGAAGCTGTGGAAGGAATACAACCCCATCACTTTGATGATGGAAGGCTTCAACGGTCTGATTAAGTACCTGACAGGCTGGGACCTGGGCGCAATCCTCGGCAGCAAGATCACCGAGGCTGTTGCCGCCATCAAGAACGGATTGCCCGACTGGGCTAAGAAGTTGCTTGGCATTGATGGTGCCGGGGTCAGCGGCGGCGCTGAGGGTGGATCGCCGTCGGCTGCCACCGGTGGTGCCGATACTGATTTGGGCCGGCGCGCAGCGCAGATCGGGCGGGATGCTGTTCAGCAGTTGGCGCCGCCGGAGCAAGCAGTAAGGGTGCAGGTCGACCTGAACAACGTTCCAGCAGGGTCCAAGGTGAAAACCGAGGGCAGCCAGGGAGCGACATTCGATACCGACATCGGTTACTCGATGATGGCCCCGTAACCGGAGTTCCCTATGGCTTGGCGAGACAACTACCGCGCCGCGACCTTTCGCGGCGTGGGCTTTTTTGTGGCTACGGCAGACAGCAGTCACGGCCGGCGCCAGGCGGTACACGAGGCGGCCCAGCGCGATATTCCCTACACAGAAGACCTTGGCCGTAAGTCGCGGGAGTTCGGTATCACCGGCTACCTGCTGGGCAAAGAATACGACGTCGCCCGTGAAGAGCTGATCAAGGTCTGCGAGCAAGCGGGCCCTGGTGTGTTGGTTCACCCGTACAGGGGTGAGCTGACTGTAGTCTGCCGGGGGCTAACCGTCAGCGAATCCTCGGACGAGGGCGGTAAATGCACGATCTCGATGACTTTTCTCGAGGCGGGCGAGGCGTCTTACCCATCTGCCAAGGTCGACAGCGTCAATGCGATCAGCGCAAAGGCGGGCGAGGTCACCGAGGCCAGCAAGGAAAACTTCGTTGCCGACTTCCTCACCAAGGGTTACCCGTCTTTCGTGGCCGAGGCGGCCACTACGCAGATAAAAGGGTTGAGCGATTTTTTGAGCTCGCCTGAGTTCATCGTTTCAAGCGACATACAGGCAGTATCCGACTACTACGACAAGGTCAAAGGCATCGGCTCTGATGCGTTCAATCTGATCCAAGCCCCGCTGGAGTTCGCTGGCCAGGTCGTTGACGCTATCAGCAGCATCCGGTCAGCCTTCGGCGGCAGCGCCTTCGGAATGCTGATGAGTCTTTACAGCCAGTATTTCCCAAGCTCCGACGATGCATCCTCTTCTGCTACGCCGAGCCGTCAGCAGGTCGTGAGGAACACCAGCGCCGTTTCAGCGCTCGTTCGTCAGGCCGCAATTTCTGAGGCAGCTGTCGCAGCAGTGGTCACGCAGGCAACTGAGGACGTTTCCAATGGCGGTACGAAAACAACCTCCGAACCGACTAAATACGATAGCTACGAGGCGGCCATTGCGGTGCGCACTGAGCTTTCCGACAGGTTGGATGGGGAGAGCGAGTCGACCAGTAACGACCTGGTATATGTCGCGGTTACCGATTTAAGGACCGCCGTGGTTCAGGCCGTTCCGGATCCTGAGCAGGACTTGCCGAGGCTTGCGACATTCTCGCCCAGGCAGACGCTGCCGTCTCTCGTTGTTGCATATCAGCTCTACGGTGACGCCAGCAGGGCCGAGGACATCGTGCTGCGCAACGACCCGCGCCGCCCAGGCTTCCTGATCGGCGGCCAACAGCTTGAGGTTCTTGCAAATGGATGACCTTGAACTGCTGGTCAACGGCATGAATTACGCGGGATGGACCCAGGTTGGAGTAACGCGCGCGGTTGATGCTTCCTCTGGCGCGTTCACTGTGACCCTTACGGAGCGCTGGGAAGGGCAGGAGGGCAGAAGCGCTCAAGTTGAGCCCTGGCCCATTCTCCCTGGCGATAAGTGCGAGGTCCGTCTCGGCGGAATAAAGATGGTGGTTGGCTATGTCGACATCTTCAAGCCTTCGTTCAGTGCGAATGACCACACCATCAATATCCAAGGGCGCGACCGGACATCGGACCTGATCGACTGTAGTGCCGTGCACACGCCGGACGAGTGGAAGAACATTGATCTGCTGCGCTTCGCCCAGGTCTTGGCCCAGCCATTCGGCGTCGGCGTTTCGGCTGATGTCCCGGTGGGCACTCCATTCACGGTCTGCAAGCTGCAGCAGGGCGAAACAGCGTTCGAAGCAATTGAGCGTTACGCCAAGCAGAGACGCCTATTGCTGACGACGGATGGCGCCGGCGGCCTACTGATCACCCGGGCGGGTAACAAGCGGGCCGCCGTCGGGCTGGTTCAGGGTGAAAACATCCTCAGCGCCACCGGCAGCATTGATCACAGCCAGAGGTTCCGCAATTACCTGGTTAAAGGCCAGGCCGGATACAACCCAAACAGCGATGGAAGCACTGAGGCGCACGTCGAGGGCGGTGCGAGCGACAGCGGAATCAGGCGTTATCGACCGATGCTGATCGTCGCTGAGTCCGGCGGATCGAACGGCAGCGCCCAAGAGCGAGCTACCTGGGAGGCCAACAGCCGGCTGGGAAAATCAGCTTCCGCTTCCATAACCGTCCAGGGCTGGCGGCAAAGCCCGGGCGGGCCAATCTGGGAGCCAGGAATGCTGGTACAGGTCAGGTCGCCATGGTTGCGCATGGACGGGCAAATGATTATTCGGCAGGCCACCTACGAGCGCGGGGAGGGCGGTACCACTACCAAGCTCGATATCGTCAGCCCGCAAGCCTTTTCGCCGGAGCCTCCTGATTCGAAGAAAAGCAAGGCAGGGAAAAAGGGCGGTCGGAATATCTGGGCGGAAGCCATCGGGGAAGAGGACAAAAAAGATGGGTAACCCACTTCGCGATCTAAGCAATCGCGTGATGATGATGTTTGCCCGTGGAGTTGTGCACAGGGTCACGGATACGAATGGACGGCAGCAGTTGCAGGTGGAGTTGCTCAAGGACGAGCTGCGAGACGATATCGAACACATGCAGAACTACGGCTTCACCAGCCACGCAACAGGTGGAGATGTGGCGGTGGCCTTCATTGGCGGCAACCGCGAGCAGGGGATTGTTCTCGCAGTTGATGATCGGCGCTATCGCATCACCTTGAAGGCTGGTGAAGTCGCGATGTACGACGACCTTGGCAACAAAGTTGAGCTGCTGCGCGAAATGGTCAAGGTCACGGCTGTTCAGCATGCAGAGGTGGAGGCCCCGACCATCAAGATGATCGGAGAGATTGAGATGGTCGGTAACGTAAAAATCCAGGGGAATATTGATTCCACCGGTACCGTCACAAACAACGGCAAGAACATCGGCAGCACCCACCAACATAACGGGGTGTTGGTCGGATCCGCAAACACGGGAGAGCCCATTTAATGGCTGACGCCGCAATGGTAATGACCGAGTTCGGCGGGGACCTGGTGCTGTTTGGTTTTGACCTTGAACGCGATGACGGCCTTGAAACTGCCGTGATCATCAGTCTATTCACCGATCGTCGCGCCAGTGCTGAGCAGATCCCTCCCGAATATGAGCAGGACGATTTACGCGGTTACTGGGGTGATCT
Source organism: Pseudomonas sp. FH1 (assembly GCF_000510895.2). Taxonomy (NCBI): domain Bacteria; kingdom Pseudomonadati; phylum Pseudomonadota; class Gammaproteobacteria; order Pseudomonadales; family Pseudomonadaceae; genus Pseudomonas; species Pseudomonas sp. FH1. The sequence continues at coordinate 62,802 of NZ_AOHM01000088.1, read as the reverse complement.
CACAAATCTCTCGGCGACTGACCAGACGGGTTCGCTGCTCTGGCTATTGGCCAGGGAGAAAGAACTGCCCCAAACGCTGAGCCGAGCTGAGCAGTATTGCCGTGACGCCTTGGCCTGGATGATTGATGACGTGGTGGCCACGACAATCGAGGTCGCCGCTTCATATCACTCGCGCGGCGTGATGCTGCTCGTTATCGACATCTATCGCCCGACCGGCCCGGCCGTTCGCTACCGATACAACTATGAATGGTCGGCGCAGGCCGGCAAGAGGGCTGCCTGATGCCATTTGTTCGACCCACGTTACCGGAGCTCATCGACCGGGTTACAACTGACATTAGCGGGCGCGTGACGGGCGTTCAGAGCGCTGTGTTACGCCGTTCATTGCTCGGGATTCTGGCCCGGTCTGAGGCCGGCGCGGTACACATGCTCTACGGCTTTCTCGAGTGGGCCGCCAGGCAGGCGATCATTGACACCGCCGAGAAGGAATACTTGGAGCGCTGGGCAGCGATCTGGAAAATTTTCCGCAAGGCCGCGGACTACTCCACGGGAGGTGCACTGCTGGCGGGTGCGGTCGGCTCGACACTTCCGGCCGGAACTATTCTGCAACGACAGGACGGCGTGCAGTATCGGGTGCTGGTTGACGGGGAGTTCACTGGGACTTCGCTTCAACCGACCATTGTCGCGGTAGAGGCAGGTGCAGACGGCGACGCACCGGCGGGTACTCCGCTTTTTCTGGTATCGCCAGTGGCCGGGGTGCAGTCGACTGGTTCAGCGGCCACGGACATTGACGGAGGGCTCGATGTTGAAACCGACCCGCAACTGCTCAACCGGCTTCTGAAGCGAATCCGCCAGCCGCCACACGGCGGGGCAGCAACGGATTACGAGCTGTGGGCACTGGAGGTGCCTGGAGTAACGCGGGTGTGGGTGTATCCGCTCCAGATGGGCGCTGGCACCGTCACTGTGCTCTTCGTCTGTGATGGAGAGGACGACATCATTCCTGATGCTGCAAAGGTCGCAGAGGTGCAGGCTTACATCAGCGAGCGCGCCCCTGTAACCGCCGAGGTATTTGTCGCAGCCCCCGTACCTGATCCCCTGAACCTTGCCGTCAAGCTTTCGCCAAACACCGCCGCCGTCCAAGCTGCCGTGCTGGCCGAGGTTGAAGATCTGATCGTCCGCGACTCTAAGCCCGGGAGTCCGACGTTGATCAGCCGATTGCGCGAGGCTGTATCCATTGCCGCCGGCGAAGCCGACAACCAGATCACGTCACCTACGGCAGATGTGGTTCATGCCACCGGGCACATGGCGGTACCTGGCAACATAATCTTCTCCAGCTTTTAAGGAGGCGTAATGCCGACAGCTGCCGACTACCTGGAGCAGCTGAAAACGCTGCTGCCTCCTGGCCAGGCCTTCCCTCGCGAAGCCGGCACCACGCTCCACAGCCTACTTGATGGGATGTCGATTGAACTGGCGCGAGTAGATGCCCGTGGCGAAGCGCTGCCCTTGGAGGCGATTCCATCCAGCTCCAGCGAGCTACTGGTCGATTGGGAGCGAGTCGCCGGCCTGCCCGACAAATGCTCTGGTGTATTGGAGGAAACGCTGCAGGGCCGGAAGAACGTCCTATTGGCAAAGCTCTCAAGCACTGGCGGTCAATCAGCTGCTTACTTCGTCGAGTTGGCGGCGTCTCTCGGCTACGTCGTAACCATCGAGCAATTCCGGCCGTTCCGGGTCGGGCTCTCCAGCGTAGGTGACGCACTCACCAACGGCGCCTGGGTATTTACCTGGCGGATAAAAGCACCGGCGGTCACCGTAACAAGTTTTCGTGTCGGTCAGTCCGCAGTGGGTGAGCGTCTGCGCACCTGGGGCAACGACACCCTCGAATGCAAAATAAATCAATTGAAGCCCGCGCACACCATTGCGCTCTTCGCCTACGGAGATTAACGCATGCACAGAATTGACGGGCCAGGGGCGACGGCCGAGAGCAGGTTCACCGAGGGCGACCCGGTCGCCGGCACCCCGGCCACGGTTGTCACTGACGACTTCATGAACGATGTTCAGGAAGAACTCATCAGCCTTCTCGCCGCCGCCGGCGTAACCCCGGTTAAAGGCACCCAGGATCAATTGCTCCAATCCATTTACAAATTGGCTCAGGCGCAGAAGGCCACTGCCTTTGCTACTGGCGGCAGCGCGACCGCGCTAACACTGACCCCGAGCCCCGCAATTTCTGCATACGCGGTGAACCAGCGGTTCAGCGTCAAGTTTCACATAGATAGTGGCGCCAATCCGACATTGAACGCCTCTGCGAAAGGGGCGAAAGGGCTGAAGCAGTACAATGCAGCCGGCGCCAAGGTGGCTGCGGTATTTTTCGCCGATCAAGTCGGCGATGTGGTCTACGACGGCACAGACTGGGTGCTCCTAGATCAATTGCCTACCGCGACAAACAATTTGGTGGGAGTTGTAGGGGCAGCGAAGAACTTGAAGGTTTCGACGACGGGCACTAGCGCAGTCGTTACCGCGTCCGCTGACGAGCTCGTAGTCGAAAATGCCGCCAATGCCTACGCGACGCTTCGTGCGGTCGCCATCGCGCCTTCCTTTGCTGCTGCGGGCGCTAACGGTCTGGACGTTGGCGCGGCAGGCTCACAAACGGCCTCGACCTGGTACAGCGTCTGGGTAATCTGGAATGGAGCAACCATCGCCGGACTTCTGTCGTTGAGCGCCACAGCGCCAACGCTACCGCCCGGCTATACGCATGCGGCTCGAGTGGCCTGGGTGAGGACGGACGCTACGGCGAACAAATACCCACTCTCTTTCAGTAAGTCTGGACGTTACTCGCAGTACAAAGTAGCTGTAGGCTCAAATCTCTCGGCGCTTCCTTTGGTTGCCAGTGGCATTCAGGGGGCTATCAATACGCCTACCTACGTTCCAGTGTCGGTGGCGGCCCTGGTTCCCCCTGGCGCCAGTAAAATCGGCATTGTCGCCACTACTGGCACAGGCACAGGCACGTTGTTAGTCGCGCCAAATAACTCTTTTGGCGCTTCAAACTCTGCAACCAATCCGCCGCCATTAGTAGTTGGTCAGTCTGGTACAGGCACAACAAATACTGGATTTATTTCCATGATTCTCGAGTCTGGGAACGTGTACGTCGCACAACAAACATCGACCAATTTTACGCAAGTTTTTGGCTGGGAGGATGGCTTATGAGTTGGGCAATAAGATTAGACGGCGCTGGCTGCAGGTCGATAGACTCTCCAGAAGATGTTATTAAAGGATTTGAACGTTATATAGCTACAGCCGACGGACCACCACCAGAGCCTGTTGCGCTGCCGCCTACTGAAGAGCAAGCGAAAGCCTCGGCCGACCTCAAACGTGATGAGCTATTAGCAGTTGCTGCGCTTAGAATTGCCCCTTTGCAGGATGCAATTGACCTGGATCTGGCCCTCCACGATGATATTGAAAGGCTAAATCGCTGGAAGCAATACAGAATAGCAGTTAACCGGGTATCAAGCGCGCCCGGATACCCGCTTAATATAACTTGGCCAGTAGCTCCAGATTAGATACTGGCCACTAAATAACTTGCATTAAGGCTCTATTGGTGGGCCCTCTAGCATAAGCACTCTATTTTGGTTATAGCTAATTCCGAGTATGCCCTTGCCATTAAACTCTATGTAAGTTGGATCTGCTATATGAATTCCTTTTTGTTCGATTAAAAGCTTGTCGCGGCGCGTAGTCCACTTGAGAGGGTTTTCAGGTGAGGCAATGCTCATGGTTATATACCAGGCATCTTCTGAACTTCTATCATGATAAAGACCATGCAAAGCAATCATTCTTCCTTCTTTCATGATTAGCTCGGGGTTGCCACCATTCTGTATGACAACTCCTGATTGATTTGGCGTGAAGTCTATTTTTTCACCAAAATCAACATAGCTATATGCGATATCCATTCTATCCAAAGATATCGAAGTTTCTGCAAGCATGTGCCATCTGTTGCCGACAGGTAAAATTGCTACATTCCAGATATGCCCCCAGTTTGTACCGGGGGATTGCCTAACAATCGGCTCGCCTCCATTTGCCGGAATCCAATTCTTTTGATCCTTTGACGAGTACAGATACATGTCGTCAGAACCTTCTGATTTTCCGCAAGTTAAATAATACGTTTGTTTATAAGTAAAGAAGTAAGGAAATCTGCAGGACTCCTTCATTATTGGTGGTGATGACTTCTTCGGTGATGTACTGATCTGCGCATCTTTTATCAGGCAAACCTTGTTTATTTCGCACTGATGAAAGAGATCGTATCCATCGCCATTTTTCACCAAGTGAACCTCAACAACATAGCTTCCACCCCCTAGCGCAGCTTCAGATATTTTGTAACTTCCGCTCTGTAATGAAAAATCAACCAGCGGTGGGTTGCTTGAATTTGATGTCTGGGCGTGAGCGGAGACGCAGATAAATGCCAATGCAGCCATGAATCTAGGTATAGGCACAGTTTATATTCTCTTTAGTAATATGCTTCATTTTCTACCAATCAGTGATTTGTTGCAAATTTTGCTGCAATACAAACTGATGAGATTTTTAGTAACAAATTTAGGCGAGCGCGTAACAGTTTTGCACGCTGCCAATGACTCATATTCATCGCCGATTAACATCCATGTCGTTGATATATAAGGATTAATTCATGAGTACAATAAGCGCATTGCGCAAAACAAAACTTGACAGCAGGCTTGAGTGTTCACTGTTCGTTCACCAAGGGAGGCTACTAGAGGCAGCATTCAGGCGAGACTGGTTTTCGACATTTGCGCACACGCTCGAAATCCGGGATTTCTTTACAGATCAATTGCTTGCATCACACCCATGGGCGGGCGGCATGGGAACTGTAGTGGTTGACGATGCGCATGTCATCCATGTTTTCGGCAATACGAACTGGGCGTCGTATAACAACAAAATCATTAAGTCCACGCTTGACCCCGCTACCTTCACGCCATCAGCACCAATTGACGCGCTATTGGTGAACTCTCCGTTCAAATTCTATAATTTGGACATTACAAAGTACGGGACCAAGTGGCGCGCTATCGTTGAGATATCCAATGACCAAGGGCCAGCTATTTACTTTGCAGAATCGTCAGATCTTGTGAATTGGGTTTACAGGGGCGGCCGCCTCGGTGCGCCGGGGGAATACGTAGGCTGCCCGAGCATCCACTGGGTGCCTGATCGCAATGCATTCCTGCTGACGTTTTTGAAGTCAGTGTCCGGAAAGTTCGTAACGCGCCCGGCAAAATCCTCAGACAACTGTTTTACTTTCAGCTATTTCACCAGCAACGGGCCAAACCCGGCAGGTAGCTACCTACTTGATGCAGATCCTGGCACCGAAGGCAAAAATGCCAGTGACCTGTCCATGGTTGAGCTTGATGGAAAAGTCTATGGTGTCTACTTGACTGGCGACCAACTAACTATCGCACGACGAAATACTTTTCACTATGACGGAACTATGGCCCAGTTATACGACGAATTCTTTTGAAGTAGGGCGCCATGCCGATCACCCAGCAGAAGTTGCTGCAGACCCTCCCCGCGCCGGCTGATGAGTCGGCTTTTTTTGTCTGGAGAAAAGTAATGTCCCGAATTTCTGAATTGCTTGCCGGTGGCCGCAACGTATTGGCGTATCTTGATATGCTCGCTTGGGCAGAGGGGACCAGCACGTCACGCGCCACTGCCATTGATGGCTATGACGTGATCGTCACCGGAATCGACGGCAAGCCGGAGGTGTTCAATGACTTCACCGACCACCCGTTCGCCAAGGGGCGAGCGTCGAAGGTCATCAACAGCAAAGGCTTGAGGTCGAATGCTTCTGGCCGGTACCAGCAGATGCTGAAGGACTGGCCTTATTACAAGGCGTTTCTCAAGCTTCCGGACTTCAGCCCGATTAGCCAGGACCTTTTGGCCATCCAGCACATTCGCGAATCCCGTGCGCTGCCTGACGTAGTGGCCGGTCGTATTGAGACTGCTATTTCGAAGTGCAGGAATATCTGGGCCAGCTTGCCAGCTGCTGGATATGGGCAGCGCGAGCATCTGCTTGACGATCTGTTGAAACAATACCGCCAAGCTGGAGGAGTGCTGTCATAAATGCTAAAAAATTGCACTCAGGTTGTTGGCACTTTTAGTGCTTTAGGCTTTAGGAGAAATAACTTTCTAAGCGACGTTGCTTGGGGGAACTCGATGTACCTGTAGGTAAATGCGGACAATGCGGCTAAGGTTATCCAAAAGCTGAGCTGATTGTTCAGCTTGAGTGGATTCTCTAATAGCTGCGGCCCTATGAGTAAGCCATGCCAGCAGTAAATGGAGAAACACATTGCGCCAATAATCCGTAATAGCCATATTGAGAGAAATGCTTTTATGAATCCTTTAGATTGGAGAGCTGCTATTAGAGTTAGAGAAAATCCAATATTTGTAAGATTATTTGTAAAAGCCACCAAAAATATTGGTATCTGGTTCTGGAGTCGAAGATCCCACATCAAAGCAGCAATCAATATCATGGATATGCCTAAGGCTATGCAAAGCTTCGTATTTTTTGGAAGTTTTCCATTTACATATAAATAGCAGACGACCATACCGGCTATAAAGTCGTCAAATCGAGCAATAAAAAAATCTTTCACAGGGTTCTGGTGTATAGCTCCAAACTCGAAATAAGCCCCGGCCAGTCGAAGTAAAAGCGAAATGGTGATAGTTGCAATCGCGGTTTTTTTTAACCCGAACTTGTATATTGAAATTAGTATTAATGGCAGGGCTGCACTGAAGTAAATTTCAATGAGTAAAGACCAGAAAGGGCCGTTAATCTTAGGGAAAAAATAGTCTCTGGTGAACATGCTAGCTGAAGTTATTGTCATGAAAAATGATTTGTAAGCACCTCTGTCCCCTTTGTGAATGTAAAAGGCTAAACTAACAAAAGCCATAAATACAAATAACGGCATGAGTCTTTTGCCACGATGCAGCAGATATTCCTTTCGGTCCTCTCGTGTTAGCATCGAGCGATTTCCAGAAAAATATGGAAGCGCAAGCACAAAGCCGGAAAGCACAAAAAAGAACCCGACACCCATCCAGCCGTTTGCGATTATGTATGGGAAGTCTAGACCTGTTACTTGTTTGAAATACTTGCTGAAGCTCGTGGCGAAGCCGTGTTGGTATATCACAAGCAAAATGGCAAGGCCCCTCAAGCCATCTACCACTTGAAGCCTATTATTATCGGACATTAATGGCTCAACCGTTTTGTGCAACTCAGCATTCATATTGCTTTTCCATGTTTAAATTCTTGGTTCTGTAATGTGATTCTTGGGTGTGGGTGCCAGCTTCAAATAACCGCCTATATTATCATGTGTGGTGATCCCGCGGCTTTTTTGGGTAGAGTTGGCAGCAAAATTTCATTTAGCCAAGTAGGCTATTCTTACCTTTTGTGCAAAGCAGAGTCGCGGCATGGAAGGCATTGCCCTCAGTCCAAAGATAGACCGTGAAGCGGACAAGCTGCTGGCGCAGATCGCCCGGGCCGACTCGATGATCGTAGCGGCGAAGGCGGGCGCCAGGGCGGAAGGGTTTGTGCTGGGGCTTGAGTCAGCGCGGGCCTTGAACGAAGCGACCATAGATCAGATGTACCTGATCTTCGATAAGGCGACAGAGGATCGCCTCAAGGAGCTGGCGACGTAGGGGCGGACGCCGCGTTGCCGCCTAGGGCTCGACCCTCCATCAGCAGGCGTTGATTCTCCCTGAACAGGTGGTCGCGTTGTTCGGCCACACTCAGCAGGCCATTTATGCGTCTGTCCATTTCGGAGTTTTGCCGGTTCAGCGCGCCGACTTCGGCCAACGCTTTCTTGAGCGCTGCCTCTGCGGCTGTTTTGCCTGTGGTCAGGTCGTCGCTTAGCCGAACCAATCCCGCAATATTTGCCCGGGCCTTGCGCAGTTGGGCCTGCGTCTGGGTCAGCTCATCTTCCAGCAGGGCGCATTGGTGCTTGTACATTTCGAGAGGCGTAGGGCAGCCAAGCCACTCCGCTGTGTCTTCGTCGATGTTCATGGTGGGGCAACTCAAATGCTGTATGCGCATACAGTAGTCGAGGCGTATCCGTTTTGGGAGTGGTGTTCGTCGGCAGGACGCCGGAGAGGGCTACTACTGTAGGAATATCCAACGCTAAGTTGTTGATTCTTATAAGGTGTAACTCTGGTTTTGGTAGGTGCTGAAAGGGGTGTGTATTCCTTTTATATCAGTAGCTTACATAGATTCCGTGGTCACCTTGACATGGTGGGGGTCGTTGGTTCGAGTCCAATCGCGCCTACCAAACAAAATCCGCTCTGCTGGGCGGTCTAGAAGGGCTCACCGAAAGGTGGGCCCTTTTTTGTTGTCTGCGATTTGTGAAGCCCCGCCTCAGCCGGTCTCGCCAAGAAACATCTGCAACAACACCAGTTCAACCAGCGCCACCAACAGCAAAAACATCACGAACCCGAATGAGAACACGCGTTTTCGCCGTGGCGGTGTGTAATCGCTCGCGAGCTCAAGCAGGTTGAACAGCGCGCTGATGAGCCTCCAGATAAATTCCAGAAATTCACTCACGGTAGCGATTTACTTGGCCTTGGCGTTCTTGATATCGCTGATCATCTGCTTGGCAATCGCCTGCACCTGCTTCTGTGTCATGGCCGAGGCAATGCCTTCCCAGGCGGACGACGAGGTGTCATAGGTACGAGAGCCAATTGGCGTGCCGGATTTCAGATCACAGTAGTCGGCACGGGAAAATACCCAGGCGTTCCCTACCAGCGCACCCGCGACGTAGCGCGAGCCCGGCTCAATGTAACGGAACTTGCTCACCTTGATGTTGATGCCGACACCGTCTTTGCCGCTTGGAGCCACTGCGGAGCTTTCGGTGACATTGAAGCCGGCCTGGCGGGCTTCTACCTGGAGCGCGTTATTCCAGTCGCGCTTGAGCAGGTTCCAGTCCGGGTTTTGCTCGACCTGGCCTTCGCCTTTGATGCTCACCACCAAGTTGTGTTTGGCGGCGTCCGGGATCGCCAGGGTGGCGCTGCCATTACTTTTCACCTTGGCGGCGCAACCACCCAGCATGGACAGCGCAACGGCGCAGGAGATAGCGATCAGGATTTTTTGGGTTTTCATTGAATTTCCATATCCACAACGTTAACGGGAGGGCTGCAAAGCCCTGAGAAACGGGCGGCGCTAAGATGCGCGAATCCCTTCGGGTCTGTCCACATCTTGTTACGTGTACCGCGCCTAATCACCCACAAAATTTATTGGTTCGCAGCAACAATTTTTCTTGTTGGACACCTCCCGCCCCCAGGCAGCAAAGTTGCCGCCACTGACGCTCGACCTTTCGGGTCAACAATAAAAAACCGAGCTGACTGCACGCCACTTCTTGCTGTGAACCCTTTGTTCACATCCTGCTGTAATGGCGCCGCAGCGCGCACTTAAGGACCTCACGCCATGCAAACTGTTGTGAACTTATGGCCGTTGATCGGCGTACTTGTGATCGTGGTTGGCTTTGTCTTGCGCTTCAACCCGCTGTTGGTGGTCACCGCCGCCGCTATCGCCACCGGGCTTGCTGCCCACTTTCCGCTGGAGAAAATCCTAGCGACCATGGGCGATGGCTTCCTTCAAACCCGTGCCTTGCAATTAATTCTGTTGTTACCCCTGGCGGTCATTGGCCTGCTGGAGCGTCATGGGCTGCGCCTGCATGCACAAAACTGGATTGCACGGTTCGAGCGCGCCACGGTCGGGCGGTTGTTGATCATCTATCTGTTTGTACGCGAATCCACCGCCGCCATGGGGTTGACCAGCCTGGGTGGGCACCCACAGATGGTGCGTCCGCTGCTCGCACCGATGGCCGAAGGCGCGGCGGAAAAACGCTACGGCAAGCTGCCGGACAAATTACGTCACAAGGTGTTGGCCATGTGCGCCGCGACAGACAACGTCGGCCTGTTTTTTGGTGAAGACATTTTCGTCGCTTTTGGCGCAATCGCATTGATGCACACTTTCCTGCTCGGCTCGGGAATTGATGTGGAGCCGCTGCATATTGCGGTGTGGGGCATTCCTACGGCGATCTGTGCTTTTATTATTCATGCGATCCGTCTGCACCGGTTTGATCGAAGGCTTACCCGTGAGATGACGCCTGCCGCTACGCCAGTGGAGGCCGCGCAATGATCATTTCCATTCAATACCTGTACTGGCTCGCGGGGGTTCTGCTGCTGATCACTGCGGGCATGATTCTGATGGACCGGAGCCATCCCAAGCGTTGGTCCAGTGCGTTGTTCTGGCTGTTGTTCGCTATTCCGTTCCTGATCGGCGAACGCCTGCCGTCGGTGGCCATCGGCGCTGGCGTCGTGGTGATGGCATTGATTGCCGGCATGGGCGGAGTCGGCCGTGGCAAGCATGTCGAGTTGCATGACAAGGCCTCTCGCGCCAGTGCCGGTCGCCTGGGCCACAAGCTGTTCATTCCTGCGCTCGCCATCCCACTGACCACGGTCATTGGCTCGGTGCTGCTCAAGCACACCGAGATTGGCGGCGTGCCACTGCTGGATCCGAAAAACACCACCTTCGTTTCCCTCGGTATCGGCTGCTTGATCGCACTTGGCCTGGCCTGCTGGCTCACCCGTGATACGCCGGTGCAAGCCTTGCGCGAATCCCGCCGTCTCACTGAAGCCCTTGGCTGGGCGATGGTTCTTCCGCAAATGCTGGCGATGCTCGGCTTGCTGTTTAATGAGGCCGGGGTCGGTACGGCTGTTGCGCATGTCACCACCACCTACATCAACCTCGATTTCAAGTTGGTGGCAGTGATGGTCTATGTATTGGGCATGGCTTTGTTTACGGTGATCATGGGTAATGGTTTTGCGGCATTCCCAGTGATGACGGGCGGTGTCGGCGTGCCGGTGCTTGTGGGTATCTACGGCGGGAATCCAGCGGTGATGGCGGCGATTGGCATGTTCTCCGGCTACTGCGGCACATTGATGACGCCGATGGCCGCCAACTTCAATATTGTGCCTGCTGCGTTGCTGGAGCTGCCGGACAAGAACGCGGTGATCAAGGCGCAACTGCCCACGGCGTTGATGATGTTGGTGGTCAATATTGTGCTGCTCTACCTGTTGATGTGAGGCCAGGATGCAAACCGTATTGCTGACGGGCTTTGAGCCCTTTGATAAAGACTTGGTTAATCCGTCCTGGGAGGCCGTGCGCCTATTGGACGGCGTGCAACTGGAGGCCGGTGTGCAGATTGTTGCCCGTCAATTGCCTTGCGCATTTGCCACTGCGGGTGAGTGCCTGACCCGGCTTGTCGACGAATTGCACCCGGCGATGGTGATCGCTACAGGGCTGGGGCCGGGTCGTAGCGATATCTCCATCGAGCGGGTGGCGATCAATGTCAACGATGCGCGTATCCCCGATAACCTGGGCGAGCAGCCTGTCGATACGGCGGTCATCGTTGATGGCCCAGCTGCCTACTTCACGACGCTGCCGATCAAGGCAATGGTCAAGGCCGTGCGTGAAGCGGGAGTCGCGGCCTCCGTTTCGCAGACGGCGGGGACCTTTGTGTGTAACCAGGTGTTTTATCTATTGCAGCATGCTCTCGCCGGGTCGCAAGTGCGCAGTGGTTTCATTCATGTACCTTTTCTGCCGGAGCAGGTGACGGGATCGCAGCGGCCTTCAATGGAGCTGGGTAAAATGGTCACGGGATTGCAGGCAGCTTTACTGACGGCGTGGCAAACACCTGTGGATGTAGCGGAAGTGGGTGGGCAGGTCAGCTGACCTGCCCCACGAGCCTCACATTGCAAACAATCGGGTGAGCCCGAAGGTAATGGCGCAGGCCAGGCCTGTCATTGCAAATGCGGTCGCCACATACCACTTGATAAGATTGAGTTCAGTGGTTGCCAGGTCTGCCTTGGAAGCGAAGTGCTTATCCATGGCGTCTGCCTTGCTCGAAACGGTGATCAGCTTCTCGTTCATTTCAGCCAGCCCCTTTTCCAGTAAACCTAATCGTAGTTCCATTCCCGAATCTCCCTTGTTTTTACCGTTGCCGGCTCTACCTTGAGCCCGTTGGGAGCAAGAGTAGTGTGGCTTTCGTCCAGCGTTAAGGGACAAATCTTTGCAAAATAACACCGGGGGGCGGCTGTTCAGTCTTCCCGTTTCGGAAAGAACAAATCAAAACACGTCACCCCTGCCTCACTGCTCACGCTGTATTGCCCGTTATGCAACTGCATGATGGTCGCCACAATCGACAAGCCCAGCCCGTTGGATTGCGCTGACCGTTCTCGTGATTCATCCACCCGGTAAAAACGTTCGAACAGTCGCGGCAGATGCTCGGCAGCGATGGTCTCGCCGTGGTTGCTGACGCTCAGATGAATGCCGTCGTTATTGGGAGTCGCCTGTATCACCAGCTCAGTGCTCGGCGCCCCATATTTGATGGCGTTGGCACACAGGTTCGCCAGGGCCCTGCGCAATAACATCGGCTCCGCCCAGATCACCCCGTCACCTTCAGCGCGAATGCTGATATCCCTATCCGCCGCCAAGCCTTCGAAGTACTCGGCGATGCGCTCCACTTCATCTGCAGCATTGAGTTCCTGGCGCTGGCGCAGGGCGCTGGCCGGATCGGTGCGGGCCAGGAACAGCATGTTGTCGAGCATGCGTGCCAGTCTTTCAAGCTCTTCGACATTGGAGGCCAGCAACTGCTGGTAGCTCTCGATGCTGCGGTGTTGTTGCAGGGCGACCTGGGTTTCTCCCAGCAGGTTGTTGATGGGCGTGCGCAGTTCGTGGGCCATGTCGGTAGACACTTGGCCCAGTTGGACAAAGCCTTTGGCCAGCCGCTCCAGCATGGTGTTGAACGAATCAATCATCGGTAGCAGTTCTTTTGGTGCGCCGTGGCTGTCGAGGCGTTCGGCGAGATTGCCGACGCCTATGCCTTGGGCGTGTCGGGCCAGGCGACGTAACGGTACAAGTCCACGATGCACCAGCAGATAACCGACCACCGCCAGAATGATTGCAGCGATGCTCGCCAGGACATAGACGCTCAAACGATAGCTGGCCAGCACTGCGGTGCGCTCGGTCATCAGGCGTCCGGTGGTGACTTGCAGGCTGCCCAGATCGCCGGAGTCGATGGACGCGGCCACGGTCGCGAAGGGTGCGCCGTTAATGCTAGGGAAATGGTGCACGTCAGCAAACGTCAACTCGTGATTTTTGGGCACTGGGGGGATGGCAGGCAGATCGATATTGCCGGGATTGACCGTCAACAAGGGTTGTTGCCCAGGCGCGGCGATGCTCAGTACCGATTCGCGGTTGCCCAGCATGTTCTGGAACAGTTCCGGCTTGGTCTTGATCAGGTCCAGGGTATTGCTGTCATTGAGCAGGTTGCGCAATTGGTCGATGCGGTAGATCAAGGCCGCGTCGTCGCGCATGATCAGCTCGCGCTCTAGTTCGCGGTACAGCGCCACACCCAGGGTAGCCAGCAAGGCGAAGGCAAGCAGGGCGAAGATCAGCGCCAGACGCAGCGTCAGGGAATAATGACGATGTTTGTTCATGGCTGGGTATCGAAGCGGTAGCCGATGCCGCGCACGCTGTGGATCAGCTTGAGCTGGAACGGATCGTCGATTTTCAAGCGCAGGCGCCGCACGGCGACGTCTACCACATTGGTGTCGCTGTCAAAATTCATGTCCCACACCCGCGATGCGATCATCGAACGGGACAGCACCTGGTCCTGGTGTGTTGCGAACAGGTGCAGCAGGGCGAACTCTTTATTGGTCAGGGTAATGCGCGTGCCGGCGCGGGTAACGCGACGCTTCAGCACGTCGATCTGCAGGTCGGCGATTTGTAGTTGTTCCTCGTCCCGGCTCGGGCCACGGCGGGTCAGGGTGCGCAAGCGTGCTACCAGTTCGGCGAAGGAAAACGGCTTGATCAGGTAATCGTCGGCGCCCAGTTCCAGGCCCTTGATGCGGTCAGCAATGTCATCGCGGGCCGTCAGAAAAAGTACCGGTGTGTCGGCTTCCTTGCGCAGGCGGCGTAGCACTTCCCAGCCGTCCATTTTTGGCATCATCACATCCAGCACGATCACGTCGAACGGCGTTTCCAGGGCCTGATGCAAACCGTCCACGCCGTCGCGGGCGAGGCTGACGGAATAGCCCAGTTCCTGCAGGCCATTGAGCAGGTAATTGCCGGCCTTGGGTTCGTCTTCGACTACGAGGATGTTCATGGGAAATGCCCTGTCTCAATGCGTGGCGCAAGTGTAGCCCGATCAATTGTCACTGGCGCAACCGATGCCCTGCACCTGATAGTCCAACACGTGTTCGCGGCCTTGGCTGTCGAGGTAGTTGAGGCGTGCGGGGACGATGCCGCATTGGCCATAGGTGTCAGTGCTCGACAATACTTTGGCGACGTCCAGATGGACGAAAAAGCCGGTTTTGTCGTGGATGACGGGTTCGGCTGCAAGCACGGAACCGGTAGCGAGCAAAGCGGCAAAGCCGAGGATAAACAGTTTCATGGCGGTATCTCTCTTAAAGGGTTGGCGGCCAGGTCATGGCAGTGACTTCACAGTAACCAGGGGCCCCGAACAGCCAACCAACAGGATGATGACAAGTTTGTAATGCAAGGCTTAGGGCTGGCGGCCCGAGGCTTCGAGGATCAGGTCGGTGATTTCCTTGGCGTGGGACACCAGTGACAAGTGGCTCGATGGCAGCTCGACAGTGGTGGCATTCATGCGCTTGGCGAGAAAGCGCTCAAGGTCTGGGTTGATGGTCTGGTCATTTGCGGACACCGCGTACCAAGACGGCTTGGTATGCCAGGCCGCATTGACAGTGCGGCCGCTGAACAGGGCCTTTGTGATGGGTTGCTGCACGGCGTACAGCTCCATGGCCTTCGCGTGCGGCACATCGGTGGCGAAATACTTGAGGAAGGCGTCCTGGCTCAGGGTGAGGTAGCCGTCGTGATCTTCGACACCGGCGCGCACCGGCATGGTCGGATACTTGGCTGAGAGCGCGACGAAGTCTTCGTTGGCATCTGGAGCCCGGGCGGCCACGTAGACCAGTGAACTGACTTTCGGGTTGGCTCCGGCGTCGCTGACCACGGTGCCGGCGTAGGAATGGCCGACCAACACGGTAGGGCCGTCTTGTTGATCCAGTACACGGTTGGTGGCGGCGACATCGTCGGCCACCGAGGTCAGCGGGTTCTGCACGGCAGTGACGTGCAGCCCGGCGGCCTGGAGGCGGGTAATCACCTCGGACCAGCTCGACCCGTCAGCCCAGGAGCCATGTACCAGCACCACGTTATTGGCTTTGACCGGCGCGACGGTGCCGGCCATGGCAGTGCCGGTGCCCAGCATCAGCAGGCTGGCGGCGACCAGGCAGAGTTTGCTTGCAGGTTTCATGGGTGGACCCTTTTCATCAGTAGGAAGTGGCGTCATCCGATGTGGGTGACTGACGACTCCACTGTATGAAGTGAGGGTGCTGGCAAGACTTACAGCTTGATTACAAACCTGTAATGCAATCCAGGCTCCTAGCGTTTACAAGCAGCGAGGTGATCCGTAGATTGCATCGGGCCTGTCATTTGTTACCACCCAAGAGGAAGCCACGCAGTGTCCAACCGAGGTTCAGCCGTGTTCAACCGCCGTTACCGTGCCTTTCTGTTTGATATGGATGGGACGTTGCTCAACTCCATTGCTGCCGCGGAGCGCGTGTGGAGCATCTGGGCGCAGCGCCATGGTTTGGATGTGCCAGCGTTCTTGAAGACCATCCACGGTGCCCGTGCAATCGACACCATCACGCGCCAGGCACTGCCTGGCATCGATCCTGAGGCCGAAGCGCAGTGGATCACCGAGGCAGAAATCAATGATGTAGAGGGCGTTGTCGCGATCCCCGGGGCCGTCACGTTCCTGAGTAGCCTGCCGGGCGATCAATGGGCGCTGGTCACCTCGGCACCCAGGGAGCTTGCGTTGCGTCGCCTGCAAGCGGCGGGCATCGCACCGCCAGCGGTGATGGTCACGGCCGAAGATGTTGCCGTCGGCAAGCCAAACCCCGCCTGCTACGTGCTGGGGGCGCAACGCCTGGGCGTACCGGTAGAGGATTGCCTGGTGTTTGAAGATGCGACGGTCGGCATTCGCGCAGGAGAGGCGGCAGGGATGGATGTGATGGTCGTGACGTCAACGCATCACACGGTCATGCTTACCGAGCATCCTTCGATTGATGGGTATGAACAGCTAAAGGCACGGCGTGACACGGACGGTTTGTTGCACGTACAGCGTGCGACAGTGTGATGCTGATGCACTGCGATCATGGCCCCTACACATCGGTTGTATTGTGGTGCTTCCAATGCCGGCGATCAGATAACGAACAGCGCGACATCAGCGTGTGGCTTGCCGGCACAGCCTACGCTGCACGGCTTTCTGGATGGGTTTGAGGCAGAACAGGAACAGGTAGCCACTGAGCAACAGCGCCAGGTCCAGCCAGGAGTGGTCATCGGCGGAATTGGCACCTTCGATTACGTATCTCAAGCCATAGGCCAGCCCCACGAAGATCAACCCTATCAATAGGGCGATCACCCAGGCCTTGTAGGCAAAAGGTGGTGCGGTTGTAGGCCTCATCGACGTGCTCCTGAATGCACACGGATGGCTGAGTGTCAGTCAGGAGATTCGGCCGTGAATGAAACAACAAGTTCCAGGCGTGATGACAGTTTCATCTTTCCATGAAGATGAACGCATGGGCGGCGTCAGTCACGCAACAACGATCAGAGCAGTCCGAAAGAGTTTTCGCCAGCCGTTACAGTGAACGAAAAGGCTGGCTACTGAGGGCGCTTCAAGGTGTCTGGTTTTTGTCCGGAGCAGTCAGGCCGGCCTGGATGCGCTGGTAGATCTCCTCGCGATGCACGGCAACATCCTTAGGTGCGTTGATGCCGATTCGTACTTGCTGGCCGCTTACGCCCAGGATGGTGATCGTGATGTCATCACCGATGTTTATGCTTTCACCAACTTTGCGGGTGAGTATAAGCATGGACTTCTCCTTGATTACTTTTAAGGACACATGTTTCAGACAGGGCAGGTGTCGGATGTGTGTAGCTTACTGCTAAGCGCTTCCCTGTGACTGCCTCTTTTAGGACGCATAGAGGCGACATTAATTCCCATGGCGGCATCATACAGGTCTGCGATACATGATTCGCATTGTTTAAGCCAACGTTTATGACGGCCAGAATAGACAGTGAATGATAAAGTCGCCTCTTTCTCTTCAAAGGAGCAGGGCAGTGCGTAAAGTAGCGATGGCAATTGCGGTGTTGGCATTGGCCGGTTGTGGTGAAGGCAAAAGCGTCGAGGCGCCCAAGCCCAAGCCTGCCGTGACCGAGAGCCAACCCCAGACCGGAGCAATTGCTGCCCAGGAATGGGACGTGTGGGTCGGCCCGCCGGACCACAAGTTGCAGGCAATCACCGACCTCACAGCCTGGCTGCTGGAGCATGGTTTCAATTTTTATATCGTGAAAGTGGATGGCAAGGACGAAGTCCTGCTGGGGCCGTTCGCAACCAAGGCGGAAGCCGAGGCCAAGCAGACCCTGCTTAACGAGAAAATGGCTCGCGCCAAGAAAACCGACACTGTGTCAGAAATCATTGAGCACAACGCCGCCCAGTAAAGGCAGAGTGGGCGGGCGCCCCGCCCACATTCAACCGCAGGCTTTCAGGTTCACCGGGCCGACAAACTCATTGCCGCGCCCCATCACACACGCCACGGTCTGGTTGCGTTGACGCTCCCAGGTTTGCACCGGGTAGGTCTTGTTCCAGGCTTCGTACAGTTGGCGGTCCTGTTTTGACAGGCGCAAGCCGTACTGCTTGCTCATGTAGAAATACGTGCGTGCGATCATGCCCCGGATGGACGGACGCGGCATGACCTTCTTGGCCTTGAAGTCCACCTGGGTCAGGCAAGAGCCGTACTGCCCGCTTTGCACCGGCAACCAACCAAAACTGAAGTTATTGCGGTCGCCATTGACCTCGCCAATGCTTGGCACCAGGTTGTGCAAGTCGGCTTCGGCGCGCTTGAACACGTCGTCATGGCGTGTGCAGTTCTTACGCCCTCCCTCTTGCCAGCACTGGCGTTGATGGCCGATCTGCCACGCTGGAACGATGTGTTCCCATTCAATGCGTGCGGCGCGGTTGGCATTTTTGCGTGGAATATAGCCGCAAGCTTTCAAATCCACCCGGTTGCCGGTGTACTTGCAGCCGCAATAGAACTCGGTGGATTGTGGGGCGTAGAGCTTCCAGGCGACTTTCTTGGCTTCGCTGAAAGTTCGGGGCGCCTGGGCGTGAGCGGTGACGGCAAAAAACAGGCAACACACCGCGATAAAACGGACACTCATTGAATCAATCTTCCTTCGGCACAACCCAGAAAATCTGCACACCGCCGTCGTCGCGATAAGCGAGGGTGACGTTGTCATTTTCCGCGATTTCTTCCAGCAAACGCGCCCATTCATCTTCAGGTTCGTCCGGCAAACGGAAGATCAAAGCCGCCTTGGCTTTCTGGGCATTGGTCGAATTGATGATCTTTTGCACGCGAACGGCGAGGCGTGCGTAGGCATCGGGCGGGGTTGGCGCTACGGAAGAGGACTTTGCCACGGAGTATTCCTTAATAAGCTGTACGCACATACAGTATTTAACTGTAGGCAATTTCGCAACTGCTTAAATTTCAAGAAGTCCGTCTGACAGCAAATTGAGTAATTTGGTGTAGGGCGAAGGAGTTTTAATCGAGGGGGGAGAGGCAGGAGCGGATAGAACCGCCCCTGCCGAGGTGTTACCGGGAATCAATATTCCCAGAACATCCGTTGCAGCTCTTTGCTGTCCTGGGTCTTGGTCAGGGCAACCATCGCCAGGATGCGGGCTTTCTGTGGGTTCAGGTCGTGTGCAGCCACCCAGTCGTACTTGTCGTCTGGTTGTTCGGCGTTACGCAGAACGAAACCACCGGCATTCACGTGGGAAGAACGGATGATCTGAACGCCTTGCTTGCGCAGTTCCTGCAGGGCAGGGACCACCTTGGAAGACACCGAGCCATTACCGGTGCCGGCATGGATGATGGCTTTCGCGCCAGCTTGGGCCAGGGCTTTGGCCGCAGTGTCGCTCACGTTGCCATAGCCATAGGCGATTTCAACGTCAGGCAGGCTCTTGATGTTTTTGATGTCGAATTCGGAATCCATGGTGTGGCGCTTGGCTGGCAAGCGGAACCAGTAGGATTTGCCTTCAACCACCATGCCCAGCGGGCCCCATGGGCTCTTGAATGCTTCGGTCTTGATATTGATCATCTTGCTGACGTCGCGACCCGACTGGATCTCGTCGTTCATGGTGACCAGCACGCCTTTGCCGCGCGCGTCTTTGCTGCCTGCCACGGCCACGGCGTTGTACAGGTTAAGCATGCCGTCTGCCGACATGGCGGTGCCTGGGCGCATGGAACCGACCACCACGATGGGCTTGTCGGTTTTTTCCACCAGGTTCAGGAAGTAGGCGGTTTCTTCCAGGGTGTCAGTACCGTGGGTGATCACGATGCCGTCCACGTCCTTGCTGTCGGCCAGTTCGGCGACGCGGCGACCCAGTTGCAGCAGGTTTTCATTGTTGATGCTTTCGGACGCAATTTGCATCACTTGCTCGCCGCGCACATTGGCGATCTGGCTAAGCTCAGGAACACCGGCAATCAATTGCTCGATACCGACTTTGGCCGCTTGGTAGGTGGCACTGTTGGCCGCACTGGCGCCAGCGCCGGCAATGGTGCCGCCGGTGGCGAGGATCACCACGTTGGACAGTTTGGTCTTGGATTCAACTTCCTTTGCCTGGGCGGCAGCGGGGAACAGCAGCAGAAGGGCTAACGCGCCCGGAACAAAGTTTTTCAGTGCAGATTTCATTATTTTTCTCTCTGGTTTTTGATGAGTGCTGTAGCAGGTTCATCTAGAACACCCGGGCGGTTCTGAATGCCACGAGGTGATGGGGTAGAGCAGGATCTGTACCAGGCTGATTGTGTTCGATGCTATAAAATAACTTATTGATTTATAACAATTTAATTTGAATTTTGATGGGGCGTGGGTAGGTGGGCGTCCGGCTTTCCGAACATCGGACCTTATTGCGTTCGGTTGTCCGAAAAAGTTGAACGCCGGCCCTTGGGTTTTGCATGAATAATGCGCCATAGCCTGTCGTTTTAGAGAACGACTGGGAGCGTGCGATGTTTAACGGCGCCTTATCGTCAGGTGCGAGGGAGGGCGTGGATGAAAGGCTGTTTTCAACCGTTGACAAATCTCGACAAGGTTCTCATAGTTTGAATAACGCAAACGTTTGCGAGATGTTTCACGGCGTGCTCCCTGAGTGTCGTGACAGCTCGTATCAGCCACCCGGGTGGGAGGGCTGCCGAAGCGATCTTCGGTGCAAGCGTTGCTCACAATAATCATAAGATCGGAGTGAACCCATGAAGCTGCCATTTGCCGGACGTCTTCTTGCTGTCGCTGTGCTTGCTGTCGCTGTGCTTGCTGTCGCTGTGCTTGCTGCCGCATCCGCTGCCCTGCCTCTCTCCTCTGCATTTGCCGATGACGCCGCCAAACCCAAGGTCGGCCTGGTCATGAAATCCCTCGCCAATGAATTCTTCGTCACCATGCAAGACGGTGCCAAGACGTACCAGAAAGAACACTCCGCCGATTTCGACATGATCACCAACGGGATCAAGAACGAAACCGATACCAGCGCGCAGATCGATATCGTCAACCAGATGATCCTCGCCAAGGTCAATGCCATCGTCATCGCACCCGCCGATTCCAAGGCGCTGGTCACCGTGCTGAAGAAGGCTTCGGATGCAGGTATCAAGGTCGTCAACATCGACAACCGCCTGGACCCGGACGTGCTCAAAAGCAAAAACCTCGATATTCCATTCGTAGGCCCGGACAACCGCAAAGGCTCGAAGCTGGTGGGCGACTACCTGGCCAAGCAACTGGCCTCGGGTGACAAGGTCGGCATCATTGAAGGCGTGCCGACGACCACCAACGCCCAGCAACGTACCGCAGGCTACAAGGATGCGATGGACGCTGCCGGCATGAAGATCGTCTCCACCCAATCCGGCAACTGGGAAATCGACCAGGGCCAGAAAGTCGCTTCCGCCATGTTGAGTGAATACCCTGACCTCAAGGCCCTGCTGGCCGGTAACGACAACATGGCCCTGGGTGCTGTTTCCGCCGTACGTGCGGCAGGCAAGGCTGGCAAAGTGCTGGTCGTAGGCTACGACAACATCGAAGCCATCAAGCCGATGCTGCAAGACGGCCGCGTACTCGCGACCGCTGACCAGGCCGCTGCCCAGCAAGCCGTGTTCGGTATCCAGAACGCGCTCAAGCTGGTCAAGGGTGAGAAAGTCGACTCCAAGGACGGCGTGATCGAAACCCCGGTCGAACTCGTCCTCAAGAAGTAATCCTGGCAGTACCCAACAGCGCTCGCTCGTCCTGAGCGGGCGCCTGGAGATTTTCCTATGTCATCTTCCGCCCCGAACGCTGTCCTCTCGGTCAGCGGTATCGGCAAGACCTATGCCCAGCCGGTTCTGTCCGACATCACCCTGACGCTCAATCGCGGGGAAGTGCTGGCGCTGACCGGTGAGAACGGTGCCGGCAAAAGCACCTTGTCGAAAATCATCGGCGGGCTGGTCACGCCGACCACCGGGCATATGCAGTTCAATGGACAGGACTACCGCCCCGGCAGCCGCACCCAGGCCGAAGAGCTGGGCGTGCGCATGGTCATGCAGGAACTCAACCTGCTGCCGACGCTGACCGTCGCCGAAAACCTGTTCCTGGATAACCTGCCCAGCCATTGTGGCTGGATCAGCCGCAAGCAACTGCGCAAGGCTGCGATCGAGGCCATGGCCCAGGTCGGCCTGGATGCCATCGACCCGGATACACTGGTCGGCAGCCTGGGCATTGGCCATCAGCAAATGGTCGAGATCGCCCGTAACCTGATCGGCGACTGCCATGTATTGATCCTCGACGAGCCCACGGCCATGCTCACCGCCCGTGAAGTCGAGATGCTGTTTGAACAAATCACCCGCCTGCAGGCCCGGGGCGTGGCGATCATCTACATTTCACACCGGCTGGAAGAGCTGGCCCGTGTGGCCCAACGCATTGCGGTATTGCGCGACGGCAAGCTGGTCTGTGTCGAGCCCATGGCCAACTACAACAGCGAGCAATTGGTCACCTTGATGGTCGGTCGCGAGCTTGGCGAACACATCGACCTGGGCCCGCGCACCATTGGTGGTCCGGCCTTGACGGTGAAAGGCCTGACCCGCTCGGACAAAGTCCGCGATGTGTCCTTCGAAGTGCGTGCGGGGGAAATCTACGGCATTTCCGGCCTGATCGGTGCCGGTCGTACTGAACTGTTGCGTCTGATCTTCGGCGCCGACCTGGCCGACAGCGGCACCGTGGCGCTTGGCTCGCCGGCCCAGGTGGTGAGCATTCGCTCGCCGGTCGATGCGGTAGGCCACGGCATTGCCCTGATCACCGAGGACCGCAAGGGCGAAGGCTTGCTGCTGACTCAGTCCATCAGCGCCAATATCGCGCTGGGTAACATGCCGGAAATTTCCGGCGGTGGCGTGGTCAACAGCCGCAATGAAACTGCGCTGGCCAAGCGCCAGATCGATGCCATGCGCATCCGCAGTTCCAGCCCGGCGCAGTTGGTGTCCGAGCTGTCCGGTGGTAACCAGCAGAAGGTGGTGATTGGCCGCTGGCTGGAGCGCGATTGCTCGGTGATGCTGTTCGATGAGCCGACCCGTGGCATCGACGTCGGTGCCAAATTCGATATTTATGCCTTGCTGGGCGAATTGACCCGTCAGGGCAAAGCGTTGGTGGTGGTGTCCAGCGACCTGCGCGAACTCATGCTGATCTGCGACCGCATCGGCGTGTTGTCCGCCGGGCGCTTGATCGAGACTTTCGAGCGCGACAACTGGACCCAGGACGAATTGCTCGCCGCCGCCTTTGCCGGCTATCAGAAACGTGATGCGCTGCTCAACGACGCAGTGCTTAGGGATACCCCATGAAAACCACAACTTCCCCCGGCAAGACTGGCGGCAACTTCTACGGCCTGGGTACTTACCTGGGCCTGGCGGGCGCCTTACTGGCGATGATCGCGCTGTTCTCGGTGCTCAGCGACCACTTCCTGTCCTACGACACCTTCAGCACGTTGGCCAACCAGATTCCAGACTTGATGGTGCTGGCGGTGGGCATGACCTTCATCCTCATCATCGGCGGCATCGACCTGTCGGTGGGCTCGGTGCTGGCCCTGGCGGCGTCGGCCGTCAGCGTGGCGATTCTCGGCTGGGGCTGGAGCGTGTTGCCGGCTGCCGTGCTGGGCATGGGTTGCGCGGCGTTGGCGGGCACCATCACCGGTTCGATCACCGTGGCCTGGCGCATTCCGTCATTCATCGTGTCCCTTGGCGTGCTGGAAATGGCCCGTGGCGTGGCGTACCAGATGACCGGTTCGCGCACTGCCTACATCGGTGATTCATTTGCCTGGCTGTCCAACCCGATTGCCTTTGGCATCTCGCCCTCGTTCATCATTGCCTTGCTGGTGATTATCGCCGCGCAGCTTGTATTGACGCGTACCGTGTTTGGTCGTTACCTAATCGGTATCGGCACCAACGAAGAGGCCGTACGCCTGGCGGGGATCAATCCCAAGCCCTACAAGATTCTGGTGTTCAGCCTCATGGGCCTGCTGGCTGGTGTGGCCGCACTGTTCCAGATTTCGCGCCTGGAAGCTGCGGACCCGAATGCGGGCTCCGGCCTGGAGCTGCAAGTGATCGCCGCGGTGGTGATCGGCGGCACCAGCCTGATGGGCGGGCGCGGCTCAGTGATCAGTACCTTTTTTGGTGTGTTGATTATTTCGGTATTGGCCGCCGGCCTGGCGCAGATCGGTGCCACGGAGCCCACGAAGCGCATCATTACCGGTGCCGTGATCGTGATTGCCGTGGTCCTCGATACCTACCGCAGCCAGCGCGCCAGTCGGCGAGGCTGAACCATGGCAACGATCAAGGATGTGGCAGCGCTCGCGGGTATTTCCTACACCACGGTGTCCCATGTGGTGAACAAGACGCGCCCGGTCAGCGAGCCGGTACGCATCAAGGTCGAGGCAGCCATCAAGCAGCTCGACTACGTGCCCAGCGCCGTCGCGCGTTCGCTCAAGGCCAAGACCACAGCCACTATCGGTTTGCTGGTGCCCAACAGCCTCAACCCGTATTTCGCGGAATTGGCCCGGGGTATCGAGGATTACTGTGAGCGTAATGGCTACTGCGTGATTCTTTGCAACTCCGACGACAACGCCGAAAAGCAGCGTAACTATTTGCGCGTGTTGTTGGAAAAGCGCATCGACGGCTTGATCGTGACCTCGGTGGGCGGCGACGACAGCGGTCTTGCCGCCGGCTTGAGCGCGGTGCGTACGCCCATGGTGATCGTCGACCGGGCGTTGGATGGCATTGATGTGGACTTGGTACGTATCGACCACGAGGAGGGCGCCTACCTGGCGACCCGACACTTGCTCGAACTGGGCCACCGAGACATCGCCTGCATCGGCGGTCCGGCCCATACCCGTGTCGCGCAGATGCGTCTGGCGGGGTATCACCGCGCGCTGCGAGAGGCGGGTGTTGACGTAGCGGCCAATCGCACCCAGGAGAGCGACTTCACCAGCACCGGCGGTTATGCCGCCGCCGTGCAGTTGTTGGCGCACAATCCGCCCAGCGCAATTTTTGCCAGCAACGACATGATCGGTTTCGGCGTGTTGCGCGCAGCAGCCGAGCGCAATATCCGCGTGCCGGGCGAGCTGTCAGTGATCGGTTTTGATGACATTCAAATGGGCCGTTACGTCTACCCGGCGTTGACAACGGTCGGGCAGTCGATCGTGCAACTGGGCGAGACGGCGGCCGAGCTGTTACTGCGAAGAATTGCGACACCCCACATGCCGATCGATCAACGCATCGTGACGCCGAGCATTGTATTGCGTGAGTCGACGGCGCCCGTCGCCGGTACATTCGCCCAATACCGCTGAACCGAATTGATGAGTACTGATGTATGCCAGCAAAAGTAGTGGTAGTAGGCAGCTTGAACATGGACCTGGTGACCCGCGCCAGCCGGCTGCCGCGTGCCGGTGAAACGCTCATCGGGCAGACGTTTTCCACCGTGCCTGGCGGGAAGGGCGCGAACCAGGCGGTCGCTTCGGCGCGGCTGGGCGCTGATGTTTCGATGATCGGCTGTGTGGGCACCGACGCCTATGGCACCCAATTGCGTGACGCATTGCTGGTGGAGGGCATTGATTGCCAGGCTGTCAGCACGGTGGAGGGCTCCAGTGGCGTGGCCTTGATCGTGGTGGATGACAGCAGCCAGAACGCGATTGTGATCGTAGCCGGCAGTAACGGCGAACTGACACCTGCCTCGTTGCAGGCGTTTGACGCGGTGCTGCAAGCGGCCGACGTGATCGTCTGCCAACTGGAAGTGCCGATGAATACGGTGGGCTACACCCTCAAGCGCGGCCGTGAGCTGGGCAAGACGGTGATCCTCAATCCAGCTCCGGCCAGCGGTCCATTGCCGGCTGAGTGGTACGCGTCGATCGACTACCTCATTCCCAATGAAAGCGAAGCCACGGCACTGAGCGGCGTGACAGTCGACTCAATTGAAAGCGCCAAGGTGGCGGCGACCCAACTGATCCAGGCCGGAGCCGGTAAAGTGATCATCACCCTGGGATCCCAGGGCGCGCTGTTTACCGACGGCCAGCGCTTCGAGCACTTGCAGGCGCCGAAGGTCAAGGCGGTCGACACCACGGCTGCGGGCGACACCTTCGTCGGCGGTTTCGCCGCGGCACTGGCCAACGGCAAAAGCGAGGCTGAGGCCATCCGCTTTGGCCAGGTCGCGGCGGCACTGTCGGTCACCCGTGCCGGCGCGCAACCCTCTATTCCAACGCTGCACGACGTACAAGGTTTTGTGCCCTCATGAAAAAGACACCTCTGCTTAATATTGCCCTGTCGCGTGTCATCGCTTCGCTGGGGCATGGCGACATTCTGGTGATTGGCGATGCCGGCCTGCCGGTGCCGCCGGGCGTCGAGCTGATTGACCTGGCGTTGACCCAGGGCATCCCGGATTTCATCAGCACCTTGCGTATCGTGCTCAGTGAAATGCAGGTGGAGAGTCATGTGCTGGCCGAAGAAATCCTGCTCAAGCAACCGCCGGCGCTGGCCGAACTCAACACGCTCACAGAGCAGGCCGCCCTCGGTGAGCGGCGCCTGGTCAGCCATGAAGAATTCAAGCAACTCAGCCGCAAGGCGCGCGCCGTGGTGCGCACCGGCGAATGCCAGCCTTACTGCAATATCGCGCTGGTGTCCGGCGTAACGTTCTAGCGTTCTAGCGTTCTCAACGACAAGGAGTGTTTTATGCAACGTGGTCTCCCAACCCTGAAAAACCTGTTCCGGAGTGTTCTGCTTTTGTCCGCACTCACTGCTGCAAGCGCCCAGGCGGCGGAAAAGATCGATCTGATCATCGACACTGACCCAGGCGCTGATGATGTGGTGGCCTTGCTGTTCGCCATGGCTTCCCCGGATGAGCTGAACATCCGTGCGCTGACTACCGTCGCCGGTAACGTGCGCCTGGACAAGACCTCTCGCAACGCACGCCTGGCCCGCGAGTGGGCAGGGCGCGAGGAAATCCCAGTGTATGCCGGTGCGCCAGCCCCGCTGCTGCGCACGCCGATCTACGCCGAGAACATCCATGGCAAGGAAGGTATTTCCGGTGTCACCGTACATGAGCCCAAGAAGGGCCTGGCGGACGGCAATGCCGTTGACTACCTGATCAAGACCCTGAGCACCGCCAAGCCGCACAGTATCACTATTGCCATGCTCGGCCCGCAGACCAACCTGGCGCTGGCACTGACCCAGGCGCCGGAAATCACCCAAGGCATCAAGGAGGTCGTGGTGATGGGCGGCGCGCACTTCAATGGCGGCAATATCACCCCGGTGGCGGAATTCAACCTGTTCGCCGACCCGGTGGCCGCCGAGATTGTGCTCAAGAGCGGCGTCAAGCTGACCTACCTGCCGCTGGACGTCACCCACAAGGTGTTGACCAGCGAAGCACGCCTGAAAAAGATCGCTGACATCAAGAACAACGCGAGCAAGGTGGTGGGCGATATTCTTAACGAATACGTCAAGGGCGACATGGAACACTATGGTATTCCTGGCGGCCCGGTGCATGACGCAACCGTTATCGCCTACCTGCTCAAACCGTCGCTGTTCAGTGGTCGTCAGGCCAATATGGTAGTGGATAGCCGTGAGGGCCCGACCTTCGGCCAGACCATCGTCGATTGGTACGACGGCCTGAAGCAGCAAAAGAATGTCTTTTGGGTTGAGAATGGCGACGCCCAGGGCTTCTTCGATCTGTTGACCGAGCGCCTGGCACGTCTGAAGTAATGGCTTTACCGGTCGGCGCTCGCCGGCCGGTTCCTATTCCCGCTCGGGGTCGTGTGCCCCCATGTGATCGGCCGGGTATTTCTCGAATATCTGGCCGATGAACGCTTGCGCCGCCTGCGTGCCCAGTTCCTTGACCAGCAGGTCGATACCAATGATTGCCAATTCCTCGGGGCTACCGGGGCTGTAGGAGCTTTGCCCTTGGGGCCACTTGGCTTTGATGTCGGCTTGGAGCGTTACGGTGGTCATGACAGTCTCGCGAGGCTAAAAGTACTGGGCAGTGCGCTGGAACGCGGTTCTTACCGGGGCAGTTAACCATTTTGTATCGCGTTTGGCACTGATACTTAGGCATGAGGCGATTCGGAATGACGGCAGCGCTGTGCGACACTGTCGGCCTGTTTAATTGCCGGGGACACCACGTGCAGATCGATTTGAACAACCCCGAGAACCTGACATTGGCCAATGTGCGCCAATTGCTCGCCAGTGCCAGCGACGACGAACATACCCAGTTGCGGGTGACCAAGGCTGGAATCGCCTATATCTCCTCGGGGAAGCTTGTAGGCGGTGTGGACATCGACGGGCTGCTGTTTCGCCTGGAGACTTGGGCAAAAGGCTCAGGGTATGTGGGAAATGTGGCTGCCAGTGACGAAGTCTGGGTGACCCAGATTTTCAATGCGCTGAAACAGAACTGGCCGACGCCGGAATTTGACTACATCGATATCTACTGATTTCGTTCATATCTGGTCACGATTGACCGGGCGAATGCCTGTCGAGAGTCAGGCAGACTTGCCCTGCGGCGGTTTACGTCTTGAAACCAATCCGCCCAATCGCTGTCGCACGATCTCTGTCCATTTTTTATCATAGGAGGCTTCATGCCTTGGAAGCTCGCATCATTCGGTACTTTGTTGGCAGCACTCGCGTTGGCGGGTTGCAGCACCCCGGGTGCCTCTGAGCCAGCCAAAGACGCCGCCGTGGCCGATGCCGGTCATAGCCGCTGTGAGTCGAAGGCCGCCGAGTTCACGATCGGCCAGAAAGCTTCGCCCCAATTGCTGGAGCAGGCGCGTACCCGTGCCGGTGCGCAGAACGCACGCATCCTCAAGCCTAACGACATGATCACCCTGGAATATCGCTCCGACCGCTTGAACCTGAACACTGACGATAACCTGGTGATCACGCGAGTCAATTGCGGCTAAGTCGCTCCAGGCTTTTGCAGCGCCCATAAAAAACCCCGCCACATGGACGGGGTTTTTTTAGCTCAGCGGAGAATTACTCGCCGCGAACCTGTGCAGCTTGCATACCCTTTTGGCCTTTCTCAGCCACGAAGGAAACGGTTTGGCCTTCTTTCAGGCTTTTGAAACCGTCGCTTTCGATAGCTTTGAAGTGTACGAACAGGTCGTCACCGCCACCTTGAGGAGTGATGAAGCCGAAGCCTTTTTCATCGTTGAACCATTTAACGGTGCCGGTTTGGCGATTAGACATGGTGTATCTCCAAGAAACATATATTTTCAGTAGTGCTGTGCTGCTCAGGCCAACTGGGCACACCGGGCTATCATAGTCGAAATGTTCGGCTTGGGAGCCCCCCCAAGGCATTGTTTGCTAATCAATAGCGTTGCGTTTAGTGCCTTGGTCGGCTGAAAGCCCCGATTTACGGGGCTTAAGCTCGAAATATCAGCTGGTAAAAAAAGCCGTAAAACCTGTGTAATTTGTGAGAAATGGCAGCTTTCGGGCCATTTTTCCGGC
The DNA here is from genome assembly GCF_000510895.2 of Pseudomonas sp. FH1. Classification (NCBI taxonomy): domain Bacteria; kingdom Pseudomonadati; phylum Pseudomonadota; class Gammaproteobacteria; order Pseudomonadales; family Pseudomonadaceae; genus Pseudomonas; species Pseudomonas sp. FH1. Next base: position 33,636 of record NZ_AOHM01000088.1, on the reverse strand, counting down.
AAAACAGCTGTGTGATCAGCCGCAAATCTTACTTTTTCTTCACGACTTTGCAGGACGAAATAGCCGCGACTGCTTTGTTTTTAAGCTCCGGGCTGGCGTTCTGGTTCGTCATGAGTTCTTTGATTTCGGCAGTGCTCAGTTCAGCGTTGATCTTGTCTGCGCCACATTCGCAATGGGCTTTGGCAGTTTTGACGTCTACGTTCTGGCTGGCGGCGGCGCTGCAGTCGCTGACAAAACTGTCGCGAGCACCGGCTGGCCAGTTCGACGGGGCAGCAGCTTGTGCACCCAGGGAGAGGAGGGTCAGGGAAGCGGCGAGAGCGAGGGTAGAGGTAAAACGCATCATGAGGATGCTCCTTTGGGTCGAGGACGAACGGCGATTCTCGGAGGGTTTGAGGGCTGGCGTACAGCCCAAGTTCACTTTTGCAGCTATAAAGGGCGGAATTTGTATTTACGCAAGATAGCGGCGGCACGATGACCGTTCATCTGTGCTAGCATCTTCGGCCTGGCTATTTCCAGGCGCGCCCATTGCCGCCTTGCCATGTTCTTTTTAGCTCACTCCAGTCACTCTGGTTCGATTATCGGTTGGCCGAAAGGCTCCTGCCGCTGTAAGGCAGGCGTTCATCACTGAACGGCCTGGTATTGGATCTTGTACTGGCTCATCCCAACCCACGTGACCTTTGGTAGGGGTCACCACTAGGAGAGGAGGCGCCATGCCAACTATTACTCTTCCCGACGGCAGTCAACGTTCATTCGATCATTCGGTTTCCGTAGCCGAGGTCGCCGCATCCATTGGAGCAGGCCTGGCCAAGGCCACCGTGGCCGGCAAGGTCGACGGCAAGCTCGTCGACGCCAGCGATCTGATCACCAGCGATGCCAGCCTGCAAATCATCACGCCCAAGGATCAAGAGGGGCTGGAGATCATTCGCCACTCTTGCGCACACTTGATTGGCCACGCGGTCAAGCAACTGTATCCAACCGCGAAAATGGTGATCGGCCCGGTCATCGAAGAAGGCTTCTATTACGACATCGCCTATGAGCGTCCTTTTACTCCGGATGACCTGGCTGCGATCGAACAGCGCATGCACCAGCTGATCGAAAAAGACTACGACGTGATCAAGAAAGTCACGCCGCGCGCCGAAGTCATCGACGTGTTCACCGCCCGTGGCGAAGACTACAAGTTGCGCCTGGTGGAAGACATGCCGGAAGAACAGGCCATGGGCCTGTACTACCACGAAGAATATGTCGACATGTGCCGTGGCCCGCACGTGCCGAATACGCGCTTCCTCAAATCGTTCAAGCTGACCAAGCTGTCCGGCGCCTACTGGCGTGGCGACGCGAAGAACGAGCAACTGCAGCGGATCTACGGCACCGCCTGGGCTGACAAGAAGCAGCTGGCGGCCTACATCCAGCGCATCGAAGAAGCCGAAAAACGCGACCACCGCAAGATCGGCAAGCGCCTGAACCTGTTCCACCTCCAGGAAGAAGCGCCGGGCATGGTGTTCTGGCACCCGAACGGCTGGACCCTGTATCAGGTGCTCGAGCAGTACATGCGCAAGGTTCAGCGTGAGAACGGCTACCTGGAAATCAAGACGCCTCAGGTTGTTGATCGTAGCCTCTGGGAGAAATCCGGGCACTGGGCCAACTACGCCGACAACATGTTCACCACCCAGTCGGAAAACCGCGACTACGCCATCAAGCCGATGAACTGCCCGTGCCACGTGCAGGTGTTCAACCAAGGCCTGAAGAGCTACCGCGAGTTGCCGATGCGCCTGGCTGAGTTCGGTGCCTGCCACCGTAACGAGCCATCGGGTGCGCTGCACGGCATCATGCGTGTGCGTGGTTTTACCCAGGACGACGCCCACATCTTCTGCACCGAAGAGCAGATGCAGGCCGAATCCGCCGCGTTCATCAAGCTGACCATGGATGTTTATCGCGATTTCGGCTTTACCGAAGTCGAGATGAAGCTGTCCACTCGTCCGGAAAAACGCGTTGGCTCCGACGAACTGTGGGATCGCGCCGAAGCTGCACTGGCCGCTGCGCTCGACAGTGCGGGCCTTGCGTACGATCTGCAGCCGGGTGAAGGCGCGTTCTACGGTCCGAAGATCGAGTTCTCGCTGAAAGATTGCCTTGGCCGCGTCTGGCAGTGTGGTACCCTGCAGCTCGATTTTAACCTGCCGATCCGTCTGGGCGCCGAATACGTGTCCGAAGACAACAGCCGTAAACACCCGGTTATGCTGCACCGGGCGATCCTCGGCTCGTTCGAACGGTTCGTCGGGATCCTGATCGAGCACTACGAGGGTGCATTCCCTGCGTGGCTGGCTCCGACCCAGGCAGTGATCATGAATATCACTGATAAACAGGCAGATTTTGCCGCCGAAGTTGAAAAAACTCTCAACGAAAGCGGGTTTCGTGCCAAGTCCGACTTGAGAAATGAAAAGATCGGCTTTAAAATCCGCGAGCATACTTTGCTCAAGGTTCCCTATCTTTTGGTTATCGGAGATCGGGAAGTCGAGATGCAGACTGTCGCTGTGCGTACTCGTGAAGGTGCTGACCTGGGCTCGATGCCCGTCGCCCAGTTCGCTGAGTTCCTCGCTCAAGCGGTTTCCCGGCGTGGTCGCCCAGATTCGGAGTAATTATTATTAAGCGTGAAATGAGACAAGATAAACGAGCTGCACCGAAAGCCCCGATCAACGAGAATATCTCGGCACGCGAGGTTCGGTTAATTGGCGCTGACGGCGAGCAGATTGGCATCGTCTCGATTGATGAAGCGCTTCGTATCGCTGAAGAGTCCAAATTGGACCTGGTGGAAATCTCCGCCGACGCAGTCCCGCCTGTTTGCCGGGTGATGGACTACGGCAAGTCGATCTTCGAAAAGAAGAAGCAGATTGCTGCGGCGAAGAAGAACCAGAAGCAGATTCAAGTAAAAGAAATCAAGTTTCGTCCAGGGACGGAGGAAGGGGATTACCAGGTAAAACTGCGCAACCTGGTACGTTTCCTGAGTGATGGGGACAGGGCCAAGGTATCCTTGCGATTCCGCGGCCGTGAGATGGCCCACCAGGAGCTGGGCATGGAACTCCTCAAGCGGGTTGAAGCTGACCTGCTGGAGTACGGTTCCGTTGAACAGCATCCTAAGATGGAAGGACGCCAGCTGATCATGGTCATCGCCCCGAAAAAGAAGAAGTAATCAACAGGGCACGGCAGGCCTTCTGATTATGTTTATCAACTGAATGCGGAGTATCCGAACATGCCAAAGATGAAGACTAAAAGTGGTGCTGCTAAGCGGTTTCTGAAAACTGCTAACGGTATCAAGCACAAGCACGCTTTCAAGAGCCACATCCTGACCAAAATGTCGACCAAGCGTAAACGTCAACTGCGCGGTAGCAGCTTGCTGCATCCGTCTGACGTGGCAAAAGTCGAGCGCATGCTGCGCCTTCGTTAATTTTTGGATCAAGAATAGAGGAAGTAACTCATGGCTCGTGTAAAGCGTGGCGTCATTGCCCGTAAACGTCACAAAAAAATTCTGAAACTTGCTAAAGGCTACTACGGCGCGCGTTCACGCGTATTCCGTGTTGCCAAGCAAGCGGTAATCAAGGCAGGCCAATACGCCTACCGCGACCGTCGTCAGAAAAAACGTCAGTTCCGCGCTCTGTGGATCGCTCGTATCAACGCTGGTGCACGTGTTAACGGTCTGTCCTACAGCCGTTTCATTGCTGGCCTGAAAAAAGCTTCCATCGAGATCGACCGTAAGGTTCTGGCCGAACTGGCAGTGAACGAAAAAGCGGTGTTTGCTGCGATTGTCGAGAAAGCTAAAGCCACTCTGGCTTAAGTACCCCCGACAATCACCCTGGGTTACGTCTGTAGCCCAAGGTGGTAAACGTCTTAAATAGGGGAAGAGCCTTCAAGCTCTTCCCCTATTTTGTATCTGGAGTCTGTACATGGAAAACCTGGACGCGCTCGTTGCCCAAGCTCTTGAGGCTGTGCAAAGCGCTGAAGATGTAAATGCCCTGGAGCAAATCCGGGTTCACTACCTTGGCAAGAAAGGTGAATTGACTCAGGTGATGAAGACCCTGGGGAATTTGCCGGCTGAAGAGCGCCCGCAAGTCGGTGCGCTGATCAACGTCGCCAAGGAGCGTGTCACAGAGGTGCTCAATGCGCGCAAGGCGACCATGGAGGAGGCTGATCTCGCGGCCAAACTCGCCGCCGAGTCCATTGACGTCACCTTGCCTGGTCGCGGCCAGGCCTCGGGCGGCCTGCATCCGATCACCCGGACTCTGGAACGTATCGAGCAGTTCTTCACCCACATCGGCTACGGCATTGCCGAAGGCCCTGAGGTCGAAGACGACTATCACAATTTCGAGGCGCTCAACATCCCAGGCCACCACCCGGCCCGGTCGATGCACGACACCTTCTATTTCAACGCGAACATGCTGTTGCGCACCCATACCTCTCCGGTACAGGTCCGCACCATGGAAGCGAACAAGCCGCCGATCCGCATTGTCTGCCCAGGCCGTGTGTACCGCAGCGACTCCGATATCACCCACTCGCCGATGTTCCACCAGGTCGAAGGCCTGCTGGTTGATCGCGACATTAACTTCGCCGACCTCAAAGGCACCATCGAAGAATTCCTGCGGGTGTTCTTCGAGAAGGAGCTGGCGGTACGGTTCCGTCCATCGTTCTTCCCGTTCACCGAGCCGTCCGCTGAAGTCGACATGGAATGCGTGATGTGCAGCGGCAAAGGCTGCCGCGTGTGCAAGCAGACAGGCTGGCTGGAAGTGATGGGCTGCGGCATGGTTCACCCTAACGTGCTGCGCATGTCCGGCATCGATCCGGAAGAGTTCTCGGGCTTTGCCTTCGGCATGGGCGTTGAGCGTCTGGCCATGCTGCGTTACGGCGTGAACGACTTGCGTCTGTTCTTCGACAACGACTTGCGGTTCCTCGCGCAATTTCGCTAGTCGTAACGAATCTTTAGGAGAGCAGGATGAAATTCAGTGAACAATGGCTGCGTGGCTGGGTAAGCCCGCAGGTAGATCGCGACGCGCTGGTTGCCCGTCTGTCGATGGCCGGCCTTGAGGTCGATAGCGTTACGCCGGCCGCCGGTGTTTTCAGTGGCGTGGTCGTGGGTGAGGTGTTGAGCACCGAACAACACCCCGATGCCGACAAGTTGCGTGTATGCCAGGTCAGCAATGGCGCGGAAACCTTCCAGGTCGTGTGCGGAGCGCCAAACGTGCGTCCGGGCCTGAAGATCCCGTTCGCCATGATCGGTGCCGAGCTGCCAGGCGACTTCAAGATCAAGAAGGCCAAGCTGCGTGGTGTCGAGTCCAACGGCATGCTGTGCTCCCAGGCAGAACTGCAAGTCGGTGAGGGCAACGATGGCTTGATGGAGCTGCCGGCCGACGCGCCAGTGGGCCAGGACATCCGCGTTTACCTGGAGTTGGAAGACGCCAGCATCGAAGTCGACCTGACCCCGAACCGTGGCGACTGCCTGTCGTTGGCAGGTTTGGCTCGTGAAGTCGGCGCGTTGTACAACGCCACGGTCACCCGTCCAGTGGTTGCCGCCGTGCCTGCTGTGCACGACGAAGTACGCCCGATCGACGTGCTGGCACCAAACGCCTGCCCGCGTTACCTGGGTCGTGTGATTCGCAACGTCGACCTGTCCAAGCCAACGCCGCTGTGGATGGTTGAGCGCTTACGCCGTGCCGACGTACGCAGCATCGACGCCGCCGTCGACATCACCAACTACGTGATGCTGGAGCTGGGTCAACCGCTGCACGCTTTTGACCTCGCCGAAATCAACGGCGGCATCCGCGTGCGCATGGCAGAAGAAGGCGAGAAGCTGGTACTGCTCGACGGTCAGGAAGTCAGCCTGCGTGCCGATACCCTGGTCATCGCCGACCATTCCCGCGCCCTGGCGATTGCCGGCGTGATGGGTGGCGAGCACAGCGGCGTATCCGCGACCACTCGCGATGTGTTCCTTGAAAGCGCGTTCTTCGACCAGATCGCCATCGCCGGTAAGGCCCGTTCCTACGGCCTGCACACCGATGCCTCTCACCGCTACGAGCGCGGTGTGGACTGGAACCTCGCCCGTGAAGCCATGGAGCGCGCCACTGGCCTGCTGCTGGAAATCACCGGTGGCGAAGCCGGTCCGATCACCGAAACCGTCAACGCGCAGTTCCTGCCCTCCGTTGCACCGATCACCCTGCGTGCCAAAAGCGTCGAGCAAATGCTCGGCCTGGTCATCGAGCCGGCTGAAATCGAGCAACTGCTGTCGGCTCTCGGCCTGGCTATTTCCTCGAGTGGGGAAGGGCAGTGGCACGTTGAAGTACCAAGCCATCGCTTCGATATCAGCCTGGAAGTCGACCTGATCGAAGAGCTGGCCCGTCTCTACGGCTACAACCGCCTGCCGGTCCGTTATCCGCAAGCGCGCCTGGCGCCACAACCAAAGGCCGAGGCGCGTGCGCACCTGCCTGAGCTGCGTCGCCTGCTGGTTGCCCGTGGTTATCAGGAAGCGGTGACCTACAGCTTCATCGATCCGAAGCAGTTCGAACTGTTCAACCCAGGCGTCGAACCGCTGTTACTGGCCAATCCGATCTCCAACGACATGGCGGCCATGCGTTCTTCGCTGTGGCCAGGCCTGGTGAAAGCCCTTTCCCATAACCTGAACCGTCAGCAAGACCGAGTGCGCATGTTTGAAAGCGGCCTGCGTTTCGTCGGTCAGTTGGACGGCCTGAAGCAAGAGCCGATGCTGGCCGGTGTGGTCTGCGGCAGCCGTCTGCCGGAAGGCTGGGCACAGGGTCGCGACGCTGTGGACTTCTTCGACGTCAAGGCTGACGTGGAAGCGGTACTGGGCTTTGCCGGTGCTTTGGACGCCTTCACTTTCGTGCCGGGCAGCCATCCTGCATTGCACCCAGGCCAGACGGCACGCATTGAGCGTGAAGGTCGGCTGGTCGGTTTCGTCGGCGCCATTCACCCTGAATTGTCGAAAACCCTCGGTCTCGACCGTCCGGTCTTCGTGTTCGAGCTGGTTCTGGCTGAAGTGGCTTCTGGCAAAATGCCTAAATTCAGCGAGTTGTCGCGCTTCCCTGAAGTGCGCCGTGACCTGGCCTTGATCGCCGACCGTGAAGTGGCCGCCACTGCTGTTCTGGATGTAATCCGTGAAAATGCAGGGGAATGGCTGACAGACCTCAGGCTATTTGACGTCTATCAGGGTAAAGGTATTGATCCGCATAGAAAAAGCCTTGCAGTTGGCTTGACCTGGCAGCATCCATCGCGCACTCTTAATGACGATGAGGTGAATACCACGACACAAAATATCCTCACCTCGCTCGAACAAAGGTTGAACGCCACGTTAAGGAAGTGACGTATGGGGGCTTTGACGAAAGCTGAGATGGCGGAACGTCTGTACGAAGAGTTGGGTCTGAACAAGCGCGAGGCCAAGGAATTGGTTGAGCTGTTTTTTGAAGAGATCAGACACGCTCTGGAAGACAACGAACAGGTCAAATTGTCCGGTTTCGGCAACTTTGACCTGCGGGACAAACGCCAGCGGCCTGGCCGCAATCCAAAAACGGGAGAAGAAATCCCGATCACGGCTCGCCGTGTGGTCACCTTTCGTCCAGGGCAGAAGTTGAAGGCCCGAGTTGAGGCTTATGCTGGAACCAAGTCATAACGACGAGCTACCCGTCATCCCAGGCAAACGCTACTTCACCATTGGTGAAGTCAGCGAGCTCTGTGCGGTAAAACCGCACGTGCTGCGCTATTGGGAGCAGGAGTTTCCTCAACTCAACCCCGTCAAACGCACCGGGAACCGTCGGTATTATCAGCGCCAGGATGTGCTGATGATCCGACAGATCCGCGCGTTGCTGTACGACCAAGGATTCACCATCAGCGGCGCGCGCCAGCGTATGTCCGGTGATGAAGCCAAAGACGACACTACCCAATACAAGCAAATGATCCGCCAGATGATCGCCGAACTCGAAGATGTGCTGGTGGTGTTGAAGAAGTGATTCAAGCTTTTAAAATACTTCCACATTTCAAAAGCTTGCGGTATATTCCGGATCGCTTCGTCAAGAAGCAAACCCAGTAACACGCCTAGTCGGGGCGTAGCGCAGTCCGGTAGCGCACTAGCATGGGGTGCTAGGGGTCGAGTGTTCGAATCACTCCGTCCCGACCATATTTTTCAATGACTTAGCCCAATCTTTGCAGGTTGGGCTTTTTCATGCCCGGAAAAAACCACATTCACCCCTCAGGATCGTCCCCCCCCCCTCGCACCATCACGGCACACCTTGTTACAACGATTCGCCCCAGGGTGCAGTCGGTATAGAACTTCAGTCATCTGTTCTCATCCAAATTCCAGGCGTGTTTCAAACCGTGAGCGCCTGCTGACAACCCATAGAGGTTCACAGAATGAAAATGACACTACCCGCCCTGATTTTGGGCGCCCTCATTTCGCAAGGAGCGATGGCAGCCGGAGATGGCACAGCAGCCCTTGGAGGCGGCGTTGGTGGTGCCCTTGGTAATATCGTAGGTCAACAGCTCGGTGGCTCGACGGGCGCAGCGGTAGGCGCAGGCGTGGGTGGTGCCGCCGGCAGTGCTGTCGGGGCTCAAAGGGGCAACCGAGCGGAAGCCGCGCTAGGTGGTGGTATCGGCTCAGCCGGCGGCTCGCTGATTGGTAATCGTCTCGGAGGCACAACGGGGTCGACTATTGGCGCCGGTGTAGGTGGTGCCGCAGGCGGCGCGCTGGGGAATAACCTGGCAGATGATGAGAGTGGTCATCGATCAGACGGCAAGAAGCACAAAGGCAACAACAAGCACAAACACAAGAACAAGCATCGTTAGGCTCTGACGGTGTCACATTGAAGCCCGGCCCAGCGCCGGGCTTCTTGTAACTGCCATTTGTAGAGGTTGATCGATGCACCATCAACACGGGGGCCCACTCAGTCGGTAGTGGACTTCCTTTGTCTTTCCGAGCTTTCGCAGTTTTACACGAGCATTCCTTCAACATCCGCCAGGGTGGCATGAGGAACAACACTGTCCGGAATTCGTGAGATGTCAGACAGGTTGTAAACCCTGAAGTCATCCCCCATGACCTTATCGGACATCAATTCAAACGACGGCAGTATGCGCGTGAAGTAGTGCTGATCGAGCCCGCAGGGTGAGTGGGTGGAATCAGCACTTTCGTAAAACCTGCCTGAGCGCTCGTCCAGATCAACGCCCACCAGAAAGACCTGGGTGAACCCCACATGGAATGCCAACTGTATGGCCAGATAGGCCACGGTTCGTGCGTCAAAAAAGCCTTCGCTCATGTCTTTGCTGAACCCTAGCGGTCTTGCGCGACTGGGCACCAAGGGATGATTGACCACCAATGAGCTGTGTTTGCCCAGCACAGATTTCAACCAGGAAGGTCGCTTGGCTTTGGACAGCGGATACAGGCGTCCTACGGGGCGAACATGCGCAGATCGCGCGTGGTCTTCCCACAGCGCAACCCTCTGGCTGATGGCCATTGCGTGTTTGAATAAATCGGGTTGCTGTTCGGAGAAACTTCTGTCCGTGCAGGCGTAAAAGTACGGCTTAACGCCAGTGCCCAGAAACATCGAAATGGCACCATTCATCGTGATCATCGGCACATGCGCAAATTTCTCGATGGGAAACGATTTAGCCGATGGTCCGGAGGCAATGATGAAGACCGCGCCCGACTCGGTGTTCCGGCAGGCGTTAAAATCGCTCAGGTCCAGTTGGTATTTGTTCGAAAGCCAAGGGGCTGTGAAGGGGGCGTACAAAGCCCGCTGAGCGTTACCAGCATGCTCGATGGCGACGAAGGCTGTCTGTTTCATCGGGCCCAACCGTGCAGTGAGAAGAAAGTTCGTACATCACCCGACCCTATGGCGGATGGCTGAGTTCCTTCTTAAAGCAAAGTTCATGGTCCGGTCTGCGGCGTTTTATGCCCGCCTCCCGTTACTTCCGCCCACAGACAGTGCGTTTTCTGAGCTATTTGGTAGCAACTTCCTGCGCGCGCACTCCACGCGATTATCGCAATTTCATCGCTATCCCATCCAAATCAATCACTTGCTATATCCCCCGATCAGTTGGCACACATCCTGCTTTTTGCATTCGTGGATAATTGGATACAAAAATTCAAAAGGTGCTGCCGATGCAATTTGCCCCCGCTTACGTTGACCGCCAGCCCCTCACCGCCGAGGAGGAGGCCTACAACTTCCTGCTCGACGCTATTTGCGGTGGCCGCTACCGCAAGGGCGACCGGTTGATTGCCGAGGACATCGCCAGCGAGATCGGCATGAGCCGCATGCCGGTGCGCGAAGCCTTCCGCCGCTTGGATGCCCAAGGTCTGGTAACCCTCAGGCCTAACCGTGGCGCCGTCGTGAGCGGCCTGGATATCGATGAGTTACACGAAGTGTTCGAGATGCGCAGTGCCCTCGAAGGCCTGGCGGTGCGCGTGGCGGTCGCACGCATCGGCGAACGCCAATTGGCCGCACTGGAGCGCCTGCTCGACGAGATGGACGATTACCGCGACGAAAGCGCCGCCTGGGTCAGCCGTCACCGCGCTTTCCACGAATACCTGTGCAGCCTCAGCGGCCGTCCGCGCTTGATGAAGCAGATCTCGGCGCTGTACTCGCTGGTGGAAGCGCCCATGCGCCTGTGGTTGCAGCACGGCGAGAAACCCCTCAGCGCCCGCCAGGAACATGCGGTGATCCTCGATGCCATCCGTTCCGGTGACGCGGCCCGCGCCGAGGCAGTGGTGCGCGAGCACATCGAGGGGACCGTGCCAGCGCTGATCCAATTCTTGCAAACCGAAAAATAAGAAAGACCTGCTGTGTTTTGACTTTGAGTCCTGCCCCGTTAACCAACGAACTGGAGTGTCTGGTCATGCATAAACGCCGCGCCTTGCTGGTGGCTGTCTCCCTCGGCCTCTGTACCCAATGGGCCATTGCCGCGCCCCAGGTACCGGAGCGCCTGAAGAGCGTCGATAAACTGGTGTATTGCTCGGGAATGGATTCGCCGCCCCTGGTGTCTTTCGATGAAGCGCAGAAGCCGCGCGGGCTCACCGTCGACCTCGGGCTCGAGATCGCCAAGCGCCTGGGCGACAAACACGTGCAGTGGCGGGTGATTCCGTTCTCCGGTCTGGTGCCGGCGTTGCTTGCTCAGCAGTGCGACATGATCGTCGACCAGCTGTTCGACAAGCCCGAACGGCGCCAGGTGATCGACATCGTCAACTACATGTACTCCAGCCAGTCGGTGGTGGTGCCCAAAGGCAATCCCAAAGGCATCAAGGCCTTGGATGACTTGTCCGGGCACAAGGTGGCGGTGCTCAACGGCTCCACCATCAAGACCCTGCTGGACGCGCAAAACGACAACCTGACCAAGGCCGGCAAGCCCCCGATGAAGCTGGTGGTCTACAACACCGACACCGACGCCTTCCAGGCCCTGCGTATCAGCCAGGTCGATGCCTACGGCACCACGGTGGAAACCGCCGGCTACTACGCCGCGATGGCCCCGGACCTGTTCCAGGAAGGTGTACCGGCCTTCAGCCGCATCCTCACCGGCCTGGGCATGCGCAAGGACGACCCGCAACTCACCGCCGCCGTGCAGCAAGTGATCAGCGACATGCGCAGCGATGGCAGCTATGTGGCGTTGCTGAACAAATGGCATGTCAGCAGTGACACTCTCGACTGAGGTTTGCGGCGATGAACTTCAATTGGGATGTGTTCTGGCAGTACCTGTTGCAGCCCAGCGGGGTCTACCTCACCGGGCTGTGGCTGACGTGTCTGATCGCGGTGTCGGCGATGTTGCTGGGCTGCGTACTGGGCTTGGCGGCGGCGCTGTTGCGCCTGTCGAAGAACCCGCTGCTGCACCTGCCAGTGCGGTTTTACGTGTGGTTGATGCGCGGCACGCCGCTGCTGGTGCAGATCGTGTTTCTCTACACCGCGCTGGCGGCCGGGGGGATTTTCCGCTTTGAGGACATCGATCTGTTCGGCCTGGTCGTGCCCGGCAATATCCAGGCGGCGATCATCGCCCTGGGCCTCAACGAAGGCGCCTACATGGCCGAAATCATCCGCGCCGGCATTGGCGCCGTCGACAAGGGCCAATACGAAGCCGGGCGCTCCCTGGGCATGGGCTTCGCCAAGCTGATGCGGCGCATCGTACTGCCCCAGGCGTTTCGCGTGATCGTGCCGCCGCTGGGCAACGAGTTCAACGTGATGCTCAAGAACACCACCCTGGTCAGCGTGATCGGCGTGCAGGAATTGCTGCTCAGCACGCAAATGGTCACCTCGGCGACGTTCCGCGTGTTTGAGCTGTACCTGGTGGTGGCGATCTATTTCCTGATGCTCACCACGCTCTGGGGCTTCTTCCAGCGTTGGCTGGAGGCGCGCTTCGGCCAGTCCGACCGGCCTTCCGCGCCGCCACCGGCGTCCAGCCGCATGTTCGGGCGCAGCACTTTGAAACTGCTGAGGGGACGATAACCATGGCGCACCACAGTGAAGAACTGATCATCGAAGCGCTGGATATCCACAAGTCGTTTGGCACGCTGCAGATCCTCAAGGGTATTTCGCTGCAAGTGCGGCGCGGAGAAGTGGTGGTGCTGATCGGCGCCTCGGGTTCGGGCAAGACCACCTTCATCCGCTGTATCAACCTGCTCGAAGACATCCAGGGCGGACGCATCCGCGTCAACGGCCGCGCCATGGGCTATCGCGAGCGCAGCGACGGCAGCCTGGTACGCGACTCGGAGCGCAACATTGCCCGCCAGCGGCGCGACATCGGCATGGTGTTCCAGCGCTTCAACCTGTTCCCCCACATGACCGCGTTGGAAAACATCATCGAAGCGCCGATCCAGGTACTCGGCACACCCCGCGCCGAAGCCTTGGAACAGGCCCGTGGATTACTCGCTCGGGTCGGCCTGGCGGACAAGGCCAACCATTACCCGTCGATGCTCTCCGGTGGCCAGCAGCAACGGGTGGCCATCGCCCGTGCCTTGGCGATGAAACCCCAAGCCATGCTGTTCGACGAACCCACCAGCGCCCTCGACCCGGAAACCGTCGGCGAAGTGCTGCAGGTGATGAAGGAACTGGCCGAGGAGGGCATGACCATGGTGGTGGTCACCCACGAAATGGGCTTTGCCCGTGAAGTGGCGGACCGCGTGGTGGTGCTCGATCAAGGCGAACTCATCGAACAGGGGCCACCGGAACAGATTTTCAGCCACCCCAGCCATCCCCGTACCCGAGCCTTTCTCAGTCGCGTGTTATGACCCTTCCAAGGAAATGTGCCATGCGTTTATCCAGCTTGTTTGCAGCCCTGTGCTGCGCCGCCGTTGTACCCATGAGCCAGGCTGCCACACCTGTGGTCAAGGTCTACAACTGGTCCGATTACATCGGCCCCGACACCTTGAAGAACTTCGAGAAAGACAGCGGCATCAAGGTGCAATACGACATCTTCGACACCAACGAAATGCTCGAAGCCAAGCTGCTTTCCGGGCACTCGGGATATGACGTGGTGGTGCCCTCCAGCCAGTTCCTGTCCAAGCAGATCCGCGCCGGTGCCTACCAGCCGTTGCAGCGACATTTGCTGGATAACTGGAAGCACCTTGACCCGCGCCTGATGCAGCGCCTGGAAGCCGCCGACCCCGGCAACCGCTACGCCGTGCCTTATATGTGGGGCACCGTGGGCATCGGCTACAACGCAGAAAAAGTGCGCGCCGTGCTGGGCAAGGACGCGGTGCTGGATTCCTGGTCGATGGTCTTCGAGCCAGGCAACCTGGCCAAGCTCAAAAGCTGCGGCGTGGCCTTCCTTGATGCCCCGGTGAAGATCATCCCGCAGGTCATGCTCTACCTCGGCCTGGACCCCAACAGCACTCAGCCCGACGACTACAAACAGGCCTCGACCCGGCTGATGGCGCTGCGGCCCTCGGTGACCTACTTCAACTCCTCGAAATACACCGCCGACCTGGCCAACGGCGATATCTGCGTGGCGGTCGGTTATTCCGGCGACGTGATGCAGGCCCAGAGCCGTGCCAAGGAAGCCGGCAAAAACATCGACATCCGCTACCTGATCCCCAAGGAAGGCGTGAACCTGTGGTTCGACATGCTGGCGATTCCCAAGGACGCCGGCAACACGGCCAATGCCCACACCCTGATCAACTACCTGTTGCGCCCCGAGGTGATCGCGCCGATCAGCGACTACGTCGGCTACGCCAACCCGAATAAAGACGCCACGCCACTGATGGACCCGAAAGTCAGCGGCAACCCCGGTATTTATCCTGGCGATGACGTGATCAACCACACCTTTGTCTCCGCCGACCTGCCGGAAAATATCCAGCGTCTGATGACCCGGGAATGGAACCGCATCAAGTCCGGCCAATGAATCGAAGAGCCTCTGCCATGTTGAAATTTTCTGCTCACGAGTACCCTTATCCCTCGCAGCGCCAGAGTGTGTTTGCCCAGCGCGGCATGGTCGCGGCGTCCCAGCCCCTGGCCGCCCAGGCCGGTATCGAGGTCATGCAAAAGGGCGGCAATGCCATTGATGCCGCCATTGCCACGGCGGCCGCTTTGACGGTGGTGGAGCCCACCGGCTGCGGCCTCGGCGGCGATGCGTTTGCCCTGGTCTGGTGCAAGGGCCAGTTGCACGGTTTGAATGGCAACGGCCATGCGCCGGCGGCCTTGAGCATCGAGGCGGTCAAGGCCGACGGGCATGACCAGATGCCGCTGTATGGCTGGACGCCGGTCACGGTGCCCGGTTGCCCGTCGGCTTGGGCGGAGCTGTCCCAGCGTTTCGGTAAGTTGCCGTTTGCCGAGTTGCTGCAACCGGCCATCCGCCTGGCGCGCGACGGTTTCCCGCTGTCGCCGGTGGTTGCCTATCAATGGCAACTCACCCTGGAAGAATTCGCGCCTCATCGCAATGCGGCGCTGGACGCCTGGTTCGACACTTTCCTGATCGACGGCCGTGCGCCACAGGCCGGGGAGATGTTTCGCAACCCGGCCCAGGCCCGTACCCTCGAAGAGCTGGCGGCCACCCGCTGCGAAAGCCTGTATCGCGGCGCGCTGGCCGAACGCTTGGACGCGCATTCCAAGGCCAGCGGTGGCTACCTGCGCGCCAGCGATCTCCAGGATTACCGCGCCGAGTGGGTGGAGCCGATCCACGTCAATTACCGGGGGGTGGACGTGTGGGAAATCCCACCCAGCGGCCAGGGTTTGGTAGCGTTGATGGCGCTGAAAATCCTCGAAGGTTTCAGCTTCGATCACCGCGACAGCCAGCAGACCTGGCACCGCCAATTGGAGGCAATGAAACTCGCCTACAGCGATGGCCTGCACTACATCACCGACCCGCTGCATATGCGCATGGCTGTTGCTGACCTGCTCAGCGATGACTACAGCCGCCGTCGCCGTGAACAGATCGGCGAACAGGCCCAGCCGCCCAAACCCGGCGACCCTCACGCCAGCGGCACCGTGTACCTGGCCACGGCCGACGCCGAAGGCAATATGGTTTCGTTCATCCAGAGCAACTACCACGGTTTCGGCTCCGGCGTGGTGCTGCCCGACAGCGGCATCGCCCTGCAAAACCGTGGGCAGGAGTTCAGCCTCGATCCGACGCACGCCAACTGCCTGGCGCCGGGCAAGAAAACCTTCCACACCATCATCCCCGGTTTCCTCACCAAGGACGGCCAGGCCCTTGGCCCGTTCGGCGTGATGGGCGGCTACATGCAGCCCCAGGGCCACCTGCAGATGGTGATGAACCTGGTGGATTTCGGCCTCAACCCGCAAGCGGCGCTGGATGCGCCGCGCTGGCAATGGCTGGGTGACATGAAGGTCGGCATCGAACAGGGCGCCTCCCGCGACTTGGCCAACGCCTTGGCGCGGCGCGGGCATCAGGTGCAGATCGCCAGCGACCTCACCGACTACGGACGTGGGCAGATCATTCTGCGTGATCCGGTCAGTGGTGTATTGTGCGGCGGAACGGAGCCGAGGGCGGATTCAACGATCGCCGTGTGGTAAGCGAAAAAAATTGGCGGAGCCTGTCCCTTTTTTTCATCTCGCCTGTCATTCCAGGCAAGTGAACACTATCGAGAGTTTCCGCCAATGCCCGTCGTCCGTCCCTTGCTCAAACTGAGCCTGCTGCTGAGTCTCAGCGCCAGCCCGTTTTTCGCTGCCGTCAGCTATGCCGAAGACACCGCCACCCGCCGTAGTTATCAGGTGCCCGCCGGCAGCCTGAGTGCGGCGCTCACCCGCTTCGCCGGGTTGGCGGGTGTCAACCTGTCGGTGGACCCGGCGTTGGTCAGCGGGCGCAGCAGCAGTGGTTTGTCCGGCGAATATGGAGTGGAGGAGGGCTTTGCGCGCTTGCTGCAAGGCTCTGGCCTGCAACTGCAACCGATGGGCGCACAGAGCTACATGCTGGTGCCGGCGCCGGACGGCAGCACGCTGGAGTTGGCCCCGACGTCGAT
Source organism: Pseudomonas sp. FH1 (assembly GCF_000510895.2). Classification (NCBI taxonomy): domain Bacteria; kingdom Pseudomonadati; phylum Pseudomonadota; class Gammaproteobacteria; order Pseudomonadales; family Pseudomonadaceae; genus Pseudomonas; species Pseudomonas sp. FH1. The sequence continues at coordinate 17,195 of NZ_AOHM01000088.1, read as the reverse complement.
CCTCGGCACCACCGGCCTGTATGACGGCGACACCTACGCCGGCGGCCAGGTGGCGCGCCGCACGGCCCAAGGTATGCTCGGCACGCGGGACTTCATGGAAACCCCGTTCAGCATCACCACTTACACCGCGGATGCGGTGAAGAACCAACAGGCCCGCACCCTCGGCGACCTGATCGCCGCCGACCCCTCGGTGCGCGCGACCAACCCCGCCGGTGGGCGTTACGAGCAGTTCACCATCCGTGGCTTCAGCCTGTTCAACAGTGACGTAGCCTACAACGGCCTGTATGGCGTGCTGCCGACCTACACCATCGACATGGAAATGGCCGACCGCGTCGACATCCTCAAAGGCCCGAGCCAGTTGATCAACGGCATCTCTCCGCGTGGCAGCGTGGGCGGCGGGATCAACGTGGTGCCCAAGCGCGCCACCGACAAGGACATCAACTCGTTCACCGGCAACTGGGCGTCCGACAGCCAGGCCGGCGGTGCGGTGGACATTGGTCGACGCTTTGGCGAAGACAACCAGTACGGCATCCGTTTCAACGGTGTGAAGCAGTCCGGCGACACCGCCTGGGACCACCAGAGCGTCGACCGCGAAATGGCCGTGCTGGGCCTGGATTTCCGTGGCGAACGCCTGCGCCTTTCCACCGACATCGGCCACACCGAGCGCGACACCGATGCACCGCAAGAGCGCGTGCAGGTGGCGGCCGCAGCGCCGGTGCCCAGCGCTAACGACGTGCGCCGCAATTATGCGCAATCCTGGAGCAAGGCCCGCACCAACGACACGTTCGGCACGGTCAATGCCGAGTACGACCTCAGCGACAACGTGATGCTCTACGGCGGCGTGGGCGCGCGCAAAAGCAACCACGACTTCCTGCGCCACGCGGTGTCCGTGTCCAATGCGGCCGGTGATTTCAGCGTGCAGCCACGGGATTTCACCCGCGATGAAAACGTGCGCACCTACACCGCTGGCGTGCGTAACTGGTTCCATACCGGGCCAGTCACCCATGAGGTCAACCTCGCCGCCAGCTACTTCGATATGGACTTCACCAACGGTGGCGCACGCTATGGGGCGGCGCCGAGCAATCTCTACAACCCGGTACAAACACCGACGCCGTCCACAGCTACCCGCCAGGACGCCAAGGTCTACACCGAAAACAAATTCAGCGGCGTGGCCTTGTCCGACACCCTGGGCTTCTTCGACGACCGCCTGTTGCTCACCCTCGGTGCCCGCTGGCAGCGCGTGAAGGTGGATGACTGGAGCAACGGCGTCAAAGGCGACACGGCCTACGACGAAGAAAAGGTTTCGCCGTCCGGCGGCCTGCTGTTCAAGGCCACCGACAAATTGTCGCTGTACGCCAACTACATGGAAGGCCTGAGCCAAGGCAAGATCGCGCCGTCCACCTCGCGAAACGAAGACGAGATCTTCCCGCCGTTCATCAGTCGCCAGGTGGAAGTGGGCGCCAAGTACGACGCCGGCGCGTTCGCGGTGACTGCCGCCGTGTTCCGCATCAAGCAGCCAGCCTATGAAACCAATGCCACTACGCGGCTCTTCGGCCCCAATGGCAAACGTGAGAACTCGGGCGTAGAGCTGAGTGTGTTCGGCGAACCGCTCAAGGGCTTACGCCTGCTCGGCGGGGTGATGTACATCGACAGTGAACTGAAAGACACCACCAACGGCACCTGGGACGGCAACCGCGCCCCGGCCACGCCCAAGTACAACGTTAACCTTGGCGCCGAATGGGATGTGCCGGGTCTCGAAGGCCTGACGCTGACCAGCCGTGGCATCTACTCTAGCTCGCAGTACCTGGACCAGTCCAACGTCAAGGAAATCGACGCCTGGAACCGCGTTGACCTGGGTGCGCGCTACGCGTTCAAGGTGGACGACAAACACATCACCTTGCGGGCGAATGTGGAGAACGTCGCTGATAAGCGCTACTGGAGCTCGGCCGGCGCTTCGGATGACAGCGAGCCGGGGCTGACCTTGTCCACGCCGCGCACCTATCTGCTGTCGGCCACCGTCGACTTCTAACGGCTGTACGTCGATCAAAATGTGGGAGCAGGCAAGCCAGCTCTCACACTGGATTTTCGGCGTTAATGAGAATGTTTTTTGATCACGCCGCCCCGATATGGAATAGTACCCGCCGTTTTCCCCAGCCTGTCTAGCCGGGGTGTTTTAACGCCGAGGTCCTTGTCATGCGAATGCTGCGCTCCATCCCCTCCCTTGCCGCCTGTGTGTTGGCGTTGTCTTCAAGCCTGCTGAGCGCCGCGCCCATCGACCTCAACGACGGCCAGCACGCCGTGCATCTGCCCGATGCACCCAAGCGCGTCGTGGTGCTGGAATTCTCTTTTCTCGACAGCCTGGCCGCCGTCGCGGTAACGCCCGTCGGCGCTGCCGATGATGGCGATGCCAACCGCGTGTTGCCCCGTGTGCGCCAGGCCATCGGCCAATGGAAGTCCGTGGGCCTGCGTTCGCAGCCGAGCATCGAGGAAATCGCCCGACTCAAGCCGGACCTGATCGTTGCTGACCTCAACCGTCACCAGTCGTTGTACAACGACCTGGCGAGCATCGCGCCGACCCTGTTGCTGCCGTCACGTGGCGAGGATTACCAGGGCAGCCTGAAATCCGCCGAACTGATCGGCAAGGCGCTGGGCAAGAGCGAACAGATGGAAGCGCGCATCCAGAAGAACCGCGAAAACCTCAAAGCCATTGCCCAGCAGATCCCGGCCGGCGCCAGCGTGTTGTTTGGTGTCGCCCGTGAAGACAGTTTCTCCGTGCACGGCCCGGACTCCTACGCCGGCAGCGTGCTCGAAGCCATCGGCCTCAAAGTCCCCTCGGTGCGCGCCAACGCCGCGCCCACCGAGTTTGTCAGCCTGGAGCAACTGCTCGCCCTCGACCCCGGTTGGTTGCTGGTCGGTTATTACCGTCGCCCGAGCATCGTCGACAACTGGAGCAAGCAGCCGCTGTGGCAAGTGCTGGGCGCGGTGCGTAATAAACAGGTCGCTGAAGTGGACGGCGACAGCTGGGCGCGCAATCGCGGTGTGCTGGCTTCGGAGCAGATCGCCGAAGACGCGCTGGCGATTCTCAAGGGCGGTAAAGCCGTACTGAGCCAATAAGCATGGGGCGAAGTCTCGCGGCGGCCGGCATTGTGCTGCTGGGTGCCGGGTTGTTTTGGCTGTCGCTGTACAGCTGGTCGCCGTTCACGATCACGGCGACGGATGCGTGGAATGGCCTGGTTCACCAGGGTAGCGTGGGCGGCAATATGGCCTACATCGTCGCCCAATTGCGCGTGCCACGGGCGCTGTGTGCTGCGTTGGTCGGCGCCTGCCTGGGCTTGGCCGGTGCGTTGATGCAAGGCATTACCCGCAACCGCCTGGCCTCGCCATCCTTGTTTGGTGTAACGGCCGGGGCGGCGTTGGGTTTGGCGCTGTTTTCCACCGGGTTGGTCGCGCCGCCGTTTGCCGGTGGTGCGTTGTTGATGACGTGCCTGGGCGGCGCGTTGGCCTGGGTCACGGTGTTCAGCCTCGGCGGCGCCTGGTCGCCGACCACCGCCCAAGGGCGCCTAGTACTGGCCGGTGTGGCCGTGGCCGCGTTGTGTGCGGCATTGACCCGGCTCACGGTGATCCTGGTCGAGGCCCAGGCGCAAAGCGTGCTCAATTGGCTGGCCGGTTCCCTGGCCAATGTCGGCGCCGCGCAGGTGCAACTGCTGTGGCCGTGCACCTTGATCGGCGGCCTGTGGGCGCTGTGGTGCGCGCCGCGCCTGAACCTGATCAACCTTGGCGAAGACGCCGCGCGCTCCCTGGGCGTGGGCATTGCCAGCCTGCGTTTGCAGGTGTTCATCGCCAGCCTGTTGCTGGTCGGCGCGAGCGTCTGCGCGGTGGGGCCGATCGGGTTTGTCGGGCTGATCGCGCCGAATATCCTTCGCCAGTTTCTCGGTAATGACTACCGCTGGCTGATCCCGCTGAGCGCGGCATTGGGGGCGGTGATCGTGCTGGGCGCCGACCTGCTCAGCCGCGCCGTGGCGTTTCCGGTGGAGACCCCGGCGGGTGTGGTCACTGCGCTGATCGGCGCGCCGTTCTTCCTCTTTCTTGCCAGGCGCGCCCTATGACTCGGCCACCCTTGCGTTTGTGGCTGCTGCTCGGCCTGTTGCTGCTGGCGACGTTGATCAGCCTCAGTGCCGGCACTGTTTGGCTCACGCCAGACACCGTGCTGGACCGCTTGCTGGCCCACGACGCCCTCGACTTCGAAGTCTGGAACCACCGCCTGCCGCGCAGCCTGATCGCGATCCTTGCCGGTGCAGCCTTCGGCCTGGCCGGGGCGATCGTGCAGGGTGTGATCCGCAACCCGTTGGCCTCGCCGGAAATCCTCGGCGTGACCCAAGGCGCCGGGCTGGCGCTGACCGTGGCGATCATCAGTTGGCCGCATCTGCCGATTGTATGGTTGCCGCTGGTGGCTTGCCTGGGCGGGGCGGGCGGCGCGTTGCTGCTGGCGCTGTACAACACCGGGGTGAGTTTTTCCGGTGTGCGGTTTGCCCTGTCCGGGGTGGCGATTGCGGTGACTTTGTCCAGTGTTACCGAGTTTCTGATCCTGTCCCATCCGCTGGATATCAACACCGCGTTGCTCGCTCTCACCGGCAGCCTGTGGAGCCGCAACTGGCACCATGTGGCGCTGATGTTGCCGTTCCTGGTGCTGATCCCGTTGGGGCTGTGCCTGGCCAAGCCGCTGAACCTGATCGCCCTCGGCGATGAAGCCGCCCATAGCCTCGGCACGCCACTCAGTCGCACACGCTGGCTGGCGATGGCCTGCGCGGTGCTGCTGACCAGCCTGGGCGTGGGGGTGATCGGGCCGATCGGTTTTATCGGCCTGGTCGCGCCGCACATGGCGCGGCGGTTGGTGGGTGGGCATCACCAACACCTGTTACCTGCGGCGATGCTGATCGGTGCGTTGCTGCTGGTGCTGGCCGACACGTTGGGGCGCACGTTGATCGCGCCCAGCGAAATCCCCGCCGGGGTGCTCACGGCGGTGATTGGCGCACCGTATTTTCTTTGGTTGCTGGCACGGTTCAAGGGCTGATCACATGAGTATTCTTCACGCACGGCAGCTCGACATTGGCTACGGCACCACGCGCATCGTGCAAGGCCTGTCCTTTGCGCCGCCGACCGGAAAGGTCACCGCCTTGATCGGTCCCAATGGCTGCGGTAAGTCGACCCTGCTCAAGGCCTTCGCGCGCATCCTCAAACCGACCCAGGGCGAACTGATCCTGGATGGCCAGGCCTACGCCAGCCTGTCTGCCCGCGAGTTGGCGCGGCAGATCGCGTTCTTGCCGCAGGTGCTGCCGGTGCCCGAGGGCGTCAGCGTGCGCCAGTTGGTCGCCTATGGCCGCAGCCCGCATAACTCGCTGTGGGGGCGTTTGAGCGGCAGTGATCAAACTCACGTGACCCAAGCCATGCAGCGCCTGGAACTGGACGTGTTGGCTGATCGCGCATTGGCCGATCTGTCCGGCGGCCAGCGTCAACGCGCCTGGCTGGCGATGGTGTTGGCGCAGAATGCGCCGGTGGTGTTACTGGATGAACCCACCACCTACCTCGACATCAGCCATCAAGTCGAACTCATGGACTTGATGGGCGAACTGGCCGCTGAAGGCAAGACCGTGATCACGGTGCTGCACGACATCAACCAGGCTTGTCGGTATGCCGACCACCTGGCGGTGATGCACGGCGGCAAGTTGGTGGCTGATGGTGCGCCGCAGGCAGTGATTACTGCTGAGTTGATGAGGCAGGTGTTTGATGTGCAGGTGCAGATCATCAATGAACCGGTGTCCGGCACACCGATGTGCGTGGTGGAAAAAAGCACCCGTTTTCAAGCCTGACGCGGGTCAAATGTGGGAGTTCAGTTGATTTCCACTGCTTTCTTCACGTCGATTGCCTTGGGCAACAGGCGGTTCTGATAAAACAGATCCGCCGTCGCCTGCTGCGCCGCGATGATCGTGTCGTCAATCGGCAAGATCGGCGAAGGCGGGCGGTTATCCATGTAACGCGCAATCACCTCAGCAGGCAGTCCCATAAAGCCGGTCAGCACCTTCAAACTGTCTTCACGCTGGCTGCGGGTGAGCGCTTCGGCAGCGCTGAGCTCATCTAGCAGGTCATGTACAAACACGCCATTGGTCTTCGCATAGTCGCGTCGCGCGGTATACACCGGCCCGGATAAACCCAGGCCTTCACCATTGGCCAGCACATGGCTGGGGCTCTGGCTCAACGCCAAGGATGAATAGGGCTCCCAGATCGCCCAGGCATCCACGCTGCCGCGCTCAAACGCCGCGCGCGCATCGGCAGGTGGCAGGTACACCGGCTGGATATCCTTGTAGCTCAGGCCGGCTTTGTTCAGGGCGCGCAGGATCAGGTTGTGGGAACTGGAACCCTTCTGGAAGGCGACTTTCTTGCCCTTCAGGTCCGCGACTGAATGCAACGGGCTATCGTTGCGCACCAGGATGGTTTCGGCGCTGGGCTTGGGCGGTTCGGCGCCGATGTAGACCAGGTCCGCACCCGCCGCCTGGGCGAACAGTGGCGGGATGTCGCCGGTCGAGCCAACGTCCAGTGCGCCCACGTTCAGTGCTTCCAGCATCTGCGGGCCGGCGGGGAATTCGATCCACTTCACTTTGGTCTGCGGGAAGCGTTTTTCCAGCAGGCCATGCTCCTTGGCGAGTACCAGGGCGATGGAGCCTTTCTGGTAACCGATGCGCAGGGTGGTGGGGTCGGCCGCCAGTGCGGTTTGAGTGACGGCCAGCAGGGCGAGTAACAGCGCCGGAATCTTCATGCATCGTCCTTTTTGAAGCGGTTTTCGGGGCGCGCCAAGCCGAGGTTTTCACGCAAGGTGGAGCCGGTGTATTCGGTGCGAAACAGGCCGCGCCGTTGCAGCTCCGGCACGACCCATTGGGCGAAATCCTCCAGCCCACCCGGAAGGTGCGGCACCAGGATGTTGAAACCATCGGCAGCGCCGTTTTCGAACCAGCGTTGTAGCTCATCGGCGATCTGCGCGGGCGTGCCGATCAGGCTGTAATGCCCGCGCCCCCCGGCAATCCGTCGGCCCAACTGAGCGAGGGTCAGTTGTTCGCGGTGGGCCAGGTCACTGAGCAATTGTTGACGGCTGCGTTGCCCGCTGTCGGTCAGCGGCAACTCCGGCAACGGCCCGTCCAACGGGTAGCCGGACAAGTCGAAATTACCCAGCATGCGTCCCAACAGGGCGACCCCCACTTCGGGCTCGACCAGGTCCTGGAACGCCTCGAATTTCGCCTGGGCTTCGGCCTCGGTCTGGCCGACCACTACGAACACCCCCGGCATGATTTTCAGCGAACCCGGCTCACGCCCGTATCTTTCAAGGCGCCCCTTGAGATCCGCATAAAACGCCTGGGCGTTCTCCAGCGACGTTTGCGCGGTAAACACCACCTCGGCGGTTTGCGCGGCCAGTTCGCGGCCGGTTTCCGACGAGCCCGCCTGCACGATCACCGGTTGGCCCTGGGGTGAGCGCGCCACGTTCAGCGGGCCCTTGACGCGGAAATGTTCACCGACGTGATCCAGCACATGCAGCTTCGTGGGGTCGTAGTAGTTGCCGCTGGCCTTGTCCCGCATGAAGGCATCGTCTTCCCAGCTGTCCCACAACCCGGTCACGACGTGATGAAACTCCCTGGCGCGGCTGTAGCGCGCGGCGTGGCCGAGGTGTTCATCGCGGCCGAAATTCTGTGCTTCAGCGGCGGCGTCCGAGGTGACCAGGTTCCAGCCGGCACGGCCTCCAGACAGATGATCCAGCGAGGCGAATTTGCGCGCCACGTGGTAGGGCTCGTTGTAGGTGGTGGTCGCAGTGGCGATCAGGCCGATGTGGTCCGTCACCGCACTCAACGCCGAAAGCAAGGTCAGCGGTTCGAAGTGATCCGAACGCGCCATATGGCTGGCGATGTCACTTGTGGCCGCCGCAATGCTATCGGCCACGAACAGCGCATCGAACCTGGCCGCTTCAGCCACCCGCGCCAGGTGCTTGTACTGGGCAACATCCAGCCCGGCATTGGCCGGCACGTCCGGGTGGCGCCAGGCGGCGACGTGGTGCCCGGTGGCCATGAGGAAGGCGCCGAGTTTGAGTTGACGGCTCATGCTTAGAAATCCTTGCGCAGTTGCACGCCGAAGTAACGTTCATCGTCACGGGGCACGGCGCGGTAAATGTAGTTGCCGCCGCTGGCCAGCAGCGGTGAGTAGGATTTGTCGGCGAGGTTCTTCGCCAGGAAGGCGACGCGCCAGCCATTGCTGTAGTCGGCCAGGGCCACGCTGGCGTTCCAGATGCCGTAGGCACCTTGTTTGGTGTCAAGGTTCTGGCTGATGTCGTACTGCACTTCGCTCTGCCAGCTGTAGTCGGTGCCCAGCTCGATGTCCAAGCCGTTATCCAGAGGGATGGTGTAGTCGGCGCGCACGTAGCTTTTCCAGTCCGGGCTGAAAGGCAGCGGCTTGCCATTCACGTTGCAGGTTGCGGCGGCACCGGCCGGGCAGGCGAATTCATCGATGCGCGCGCGGGTGTAGGCCAGGGCACCGGACAGCTTGAGTTGCTGGGTGGCCTGCAAGGCGTAATCCAGCTCGACGCCTTCGGTGCTGACGCTGCCGGCGTTGATCAGGCGCGTCACCACTTGCCCGGCGACCGTGTCGAAAAAGTTGGCTTGGTAGTTGTCGTAATCGCTGTGGAACACCGCCAGGTTGGTGGTCAGGCGGTTGTTCCAGGCGGTGGCCTTGATCCCGGCTTCCCAGGTGTTGGAGGTTTCCGGCTTGAGCGCGTCGGTGTCACGCGGCTGCATATTGAAGAACACGTTGTACGCCGGGCCTTTGTAGCCGCGCGAATAGGTCAGGTAGCTGGTGACGCTGTCGCTGATGTCGTACTGCACACCCAGGCGCCCGGACCAACCGTCTTCGTCCACCGAGCCGGAACTGGACGTGGCCGGCTGAATCCCGCTGACCGTGGTGGCCGAAGTGGAGACGCGGCGGTGATCGTATTTCAGGTCATCGTGGGTGTAGCGCAGACCGGCGATGCCACGAAAGCGCGAGGTGAAGTTCAGCGTGGTCTCGCCGAACACCGCGTAGCTGTCGTTGGTGGTGCTGTAGTCGGCGATGCCACGGTCGGTGCGTGTGGTGGTCGTGAGGGTGCGCTGGTAGGTTTCTTCGTCCTTGCCGTGCATGTAGAACAGGCCGCCGACATATTCCAGGAACTCACCCTTGGGCGAGGCCAGGCGCAGTTCCTGGGAGTACTGGTTGAACTCCAACTGGCCTTTGTCGGCGGTACCGGGGAATGCGGCGGTCACCGTGCCAAGGCGGTCGCCGTCCTGGTATTGGGTGTTGTCCCAGCCACGCCAGGCGGTGATCGACGTCAGGGTGTAGTCGCCGAGGTTCCAGTCCAGCTGGGCGGACAAGCCTTTGTTGATGTCTTGCACATGGCTGCGTGTGTCGGTGTTGATGTCGCGGTTGTCGCTGGAGGCCCGCACCGGGCTCAGCGCGTTGGCGAACGCCGGGGTCAGGGACTTGCTGACCACGCCATTCGGCGCGTCGTCGTGGGACTGCATGTAGTCAGCGATCAGGGTCCGTTTCAAGTCGTCGTTGGGGGTGAATTCCAACTTGCCGCGAATGCCCTTGTGGTTGTAGCCGTTGACCTCCTGGCCATTGTGCTGGTTGTCGACATTACCGTCGTAGCTGCCGAACAGCGTACTGATCGAACCTTTGAGCACATCCGGCACCAGGCTGCCGCCGATGCCGAACCGGGTGCGGCTTTCGTTGCCGCTGTAGAAGGATTGGTCGATATAGCCGTGGGTTTCAGCAGTGGGCGCCTTGCTGGTGATGTTCAGCACGCCGGCTGAGGCGTTCTTGCCGAACAGCGTGCCTTGGGGGCCGCGCAGAACCTCGATGCGTTCCAGGTCGAGCAGGTCGAGGGTGGCCTGGCCGGGGCGGGCGTAGACCACACCGTCGATCACCGTGGCCACCGTCGGCTCGACGCCGGGGGAGGTGGAAATGGTGCCCACACCGCGCACGAACAACGAGGTGTCCTTGTTCGAAGCGCCGGTGCGGAAGTTCAGCGACGGCACCTGCTGCGCGATGCTCGCCACGCTGTTGCGGTTGTCGCGCTCCAGCTGTTCGCCATCGAGGACCGAGACGGCCACCGGGACTTTTTGCAGCGATTCTTCGCGGCGGGTGGCGGTGACGGTCACGGATTTGAGTGTCGGCTCCTGCGCATCGGCCGCAAAGGCACCGGGGGCGGGATGGGCGGTCAACCCGGCCAGGATCAGGAAAGTGCTGCGTTGGAAGTTGTGCATGCTGTGCCCGCTCGAAAAGAATGCCCTGAACCGCTGCGGTTCTTGCGACCGTCAGCGCCTGTGAAATGTCTTTGGCATTCGCTCGAGCGAGTAGCAGACAATGCGCCTTGTTAGCGCTAACATCGGCATTATTGGTAGGTCTGGTTTAGAACGTCAAATACTGAAAAATTAGTCCTATATTCTTTTTGGTTTTTAACAGGATCATCCCGTGAGCGAAGACAAACCGCGCAAACGCCGTGGCGCCGGGCGTGTCACCTTGAATACCGTGGCCCGTCAGGCAGGCGTGTCGGCGATTACTGTGTCGCGTTACTTCAACCAGCCGGAACAGGTGTCGCCCGAGCGCCGCGAGCGCATCGCCGAGGTGGTGGCCGAGCTGGGCTATGTGCCCAACCTGGTGGCCGGCGGGCTGGCCTCGGCACGTGGGCGCATTGTGGCGATGGTGATCCCGAACATCTCGGGGCCGATCTTTGCCAATACCATCCAGGGCTTCAGCGACACCCTCAGCCGGCATGGCTATCAACTGTTGCTGGCGTCCAGTTACTTCAGCGCCGAGCAGGAAGAGAGCGCGGTGCGTGCGTTCCTTGGCTGGTCGCCGGCGGCGCTGGTACTGACCAGCCGCTTCCACAGCGCGGCGACTGAAAAGATGATCGCCGACGCGGATATTCCGGTGGTGGAAACCTGGGACTACGTGCCCGAACGCGCACCGCTGCAGATCGGGTTTTCCCACTTCGAAGTGGGCGTCACCGCTGCGCGCTATCTGCATGGACAGGGTTATCGGCGGATTGCTTTCGTGCAGAACAGTGCAGCCGGGGACTTCAGCGCCATGGAGCGGGGTGAGGGTTTCGCCGCGACCTTGACCGCGTTGGGTGTGCAGCCCTGGGTCTTCTCTCCTGACCCAGATCGCGCACCCTTCGAAGCGGGTAAACAGGCCATGGAAGTATTGATGAGCCATGCCACGCCGCCGGATGCGATCTTCTTCGCCAATGATAACCTGGCGGCCGGTGGTTTGCTGGCTGGGCAGCGGGCCGGACTGAAGATCCCCGAGAAGTGCGCAGTGCTCGGTTTCGGCGATTACCCGTTCGCCGAAATGCTGCTGCCGAGCCTGAGTACGATCAAACCGCCCGCATTGGAAATAGGTGTGTTGGCCGCTACGCGCGTCCTTGAAAGTTTGGGTGTGCTGCCTGTAGAAGATGAAGTAACGCGTTTGAATTTATTGGAATGCCGTTTGATTGCGCGTGAAAGCGCCTAAGTGGCTAATTGCAACTAGTGGGATGATGGCTATTAGCTGCTAAGGCTCTGGCGCAAGGGTCTTGGCAATTATGTTTATTTTATTCCCCTCCTTCAGGAACTAGGTCTATAACTTTCAGTCGATAACCCCGGCTTACTCTATACGGGGTTGTGGCTAACTAATGGCATGTTTCCGTAGTTTCAAATAGCCATACTTTCTCGCAACACTAGATACCTGAACATTATGTCGTCAGCGCCTATCGATGCCTGCCAGATGCAGATCCCGCACACCGAGCAGGTGTGTGCGTGGCTGATGCAGCATGCCGGGCTGAAAACGGTGGACCTGGAGCGCGCCCGACGCCTGTCCACGGACGATCTGTTGAGTCTGCTGACACGCCTGGGCCTGGTCTCCGAAGTTGAACTGGCGCGTGCCTGGGCGGCGTTGCTCGACGCGCCGTTGTTGCTGGCCGACGCCGCGCCGCCGCTGCTCGATCCTTTGCCTGCACTGACCGAACGCTTCATGCGGCACTACCAAGTGGCGCCCATAGGCTGGGACCACAACGGTCTGCGGGTACTGGCGGCCAACCCTGCGCAACATTATCCGTTCGAGGCCCTGGCCTATGCGTGCCAGGTGCCGGTGTGGCTGGCGATCGGCCCGCGCAATGAAGTCGACACCCTGATCGAGCGCTACTACGGTCAGGGCCGCTCGGCGATGGGCACGCTGATCGAGAACCTTGATGAGCAGGGCGGCGCCCAGGAAGATATCGAACACCTCAAGGACATGGCCTCCGAAGCGCCGGTGATCCGCCTGGTCAACCTGATCCTGCAGCGCGCCGTGGAACAGCGCGCCTCGGATATCCATATCGAACCCTTCGAAAACCAGCTCAAGGTGCGCTACCGCATCGACGGCGTGTTGCACGACGCTGAAGCGCCGCCGGCCAGTTCGTCGGCGGCGGTGATTTCGCGGGTGAAGATCATGGCGCGGCTGGACATCGCCGAACGTCGGCTGCCCCAGGACGGGCGCATCATGCTGCGCATCCAGGGCAAGGAACTCGACCTTCGCGTGTCCACGGTGCCCACCAGTTTCGGCGAGTCGGTGGTGCTGCGCCTGCTGGACCGGCAAACCGTGCAGTTCGACTTCGCGAGCCTGGGCTTTGACGGCCAGCGTCTGGCGACTTTCCTCGACCTGCTGGAACGGCCCCACGGCATTCTGCTGGTCACCGGGCCCACCGGTTCCGGCAAGACCACCACGCTCTACACCGCGCTGTCGCGGCTCAACACCGCCGAGCGCAAGATCATCACCGTGGAAGACCCGGTGGAATACCAACTCGAAGGCATCAACCAGATCCAGGTCAAGCCCGCCATCGGCCTGGACTTCGCCGGGGCGCTGCGCTCCATCGTGCGCCAGGACCCGGACGTGATCATGATCGGCGAGATCCGCGACCTGGAAACCTGCCGCATCGCTATTCAATCGTCGCTGACCGGGCACCTGGTGCTTTCCACCCTGCACACCAACAGCGCCGCGGCGAGTATCACGCGGCTGCTGGATATGGGCGTGGAAAGTTACCTGATCGCCTCGACCGTCAGCGGCATTCTCGCCCAGCGCCTGGTGCGGCGCCTGGACCCGGCCAGCCGCGTGGCCTTTGAAGCGCCGCCGGAACTGATCGCAGAACATGGGCTGGATCGTCTGACCGAACAACGGCCGATCCTGCTCTATCGCGGTGACTATCACGGCCGCAGTGCCCTGACCGAGCTGCTGGTGATGAACGACGAACTGCGCGGCCTGTTGATGCGTCACGCCGATGCCGCCACGTTGGAACAGGCTGCTCGCCGCGCCGGTTTGCGCACCCTGTATGAAGAGGGACTGCGCCAAGCGCTGGCGGGTATTACCTCGTTGGAAGAAGTGCTGCGCGTTACCCGTGGGGACGGCGCGTGAGCCTGTTCAAGTTCCGCGCCCTGGACAGCCACGGTGTGCCGCACAACGGTACGCTGCAAGCCAAGGATCAAGTCGCCGCCGTCGCGGCCCTGCACAAGCGCGGCCTGTTGCTGTTGCAGATTGAAGCGGCCGGTACTTCCTTGCTGCGCAACCCACGCGGGCAGTTGAAGGGCGCGGCGTTGGTGAGTTTTACCCAGCAACTGGCCACGTTGCTGGGCGCCGGTCAGCCCCTTGAACGTTCCCTTGGGCTGCTGCTCAAGCAACCCGGCCAACCCCAGGTGCGCGCACTGATCGAGCGCATCCGCGATCACGTCAAGGCGGGTAAACCCCTGTCCGCCGCATTGGAACAAGAGGGCGGCAGCTTCTCACCGTTGTACCTGAGCATGGTGCGTGCCGGTGAAGCCGGTGGCGCGCTGGAAAGTACCCTGCGTCAGCTCAGCGACTACCTGGAGCGCAGCGAGCGGCTGCGCGGCGAGGTGATCAATGCGCTGATCTATCCGGCCTTTCTGGTGGTGGGCGTGCTGGGTTCCCTGGCGTTGTTGCTGGCGTATGTGGTGCCGCAATTCGTGCCGATCTTCCAGGACCTGGGCGTGCCGATTCCATTGATCACCGAGGTGATTCTGGCCTTGGGTGAGTTCCTCGGCGCCTATGGCTTGGTGGTGTTGGCCGGGCTGATCGTCGGCGGTGGGTGCTGGGCCGTACGCCTGCGCAATCCAGCATTTCGGGAACAATACGATCGACGCCTGCTCGGCATCCGTGTGATCGGCCCGTTGTTGCAACGGGTCGAGGCGGCACGCCTGACGCGTACCCTCGGCACGCTGCTCAGCAACGGCGTGGCGTTGCTGCACGCCTTGGTGATCGCGCGGCAAGTCTGCACCAACCGCGCGTTGCAGGCTCAGGTGGCGCATGCGGCGGAATCGGTGAAAGGCGGCGGCACCCTCGCCAGCGCGTTTGGCAGCCAGCCGTTGTTGCCCGAACTGGCCCTGCAAATGATTGAAGTCGGCGAACAGGCCGGCGAACTCGACCGCATGCTGCTCAAGGTGGCCGACATTTTCGACGTCGAAGCCAAGCGCGGTATCGACCGCCTGCTTGCCGCACTGGTGCCGTCTTTGACCGTGGTCATGGCGGTGCTGGTGGCGGTGATCATGTTGGCGATCATGCTGCCGCTGATGAGCCTGACCAGCAATATATGAAGGAGCTTGACCCATGAGAAAACCCCGCCGCCAAAGCGGTTTCACCCTGTTGGAAATGCTTGCGGTAATCGTGCTGCTGGGCATCGTTGCCACCATCGTCGTGCGCCAGGTCGGCGGCAATGTGGACAAGGGCAAGTACGGCGCGGGCAAGGCGCAACTGGCCAGCCTGAGCATGAAGATCGACAGCTACGCCCTTGACGTCGGCGCGCCACCCACCAGCCTGCAACAGCTGGTGGAAAGACCTGGCGGCTATGCCAAGCCGTCAGACCTCAAGGACCCGTTCGGGCATGCCTTCGGCTATCGTTTTCCCGGCGAGCACGGCGCCTTCGACCTGATCTTCTACGGCCAGGATGGCCAACCGGGTGGCGAAGGTTATAGCGCCGACCTGGGCAATTGGGAGTAACGCCGCCATGTTCCAGCGCGGTTTTACCCTGCTGGAGATGCTGGTGGTGATCCTGTTGATCAGCCTCGCCGCCAGCTTGCTGGGGCTGGGCGTGCGCCAGGGCCTGCAGGCGGCGAAAGAACGCCGTGCGGTAGGGCAGATGGTGGAGGCGCTGCGCACCACGCGGGCCGGGGCGATAGTCAGCGGGCAGGCGGCGCGCACGTCGTTTGATCTGGCGGAGCGCACGTTCCAGGCGCCGGGGCGTGCGTTGCAACGTTGGCCGTCCGAGCTGCAAGTGACGCTGCACACTGCGGAACAGGTGGGCCCTGGCGTCGAGTTCTATCCCGACGGCAGCTCCACCGGTGGCAATCTGTTGGTGGCCAATGGAATCCGGCGTTGGCGCATCGATATCGGCTGGCTCACCGGCAGCGTGCAATCCAAGGCGCTGCCATGAAGCGGCAAGGCGGTTTCACGCTGCTGGAAATGCTTGCCGCGCTGACGCTGATGGCGGTGTGCAGCACGGTGCTGCTGGTTGCCTTCGGCCAAAGCGCGCGCTCGTTGTCCCAGGTGGCCCACAGTGATCGGCTTACCCATGCGGCGCTGACGATTTTCGATCAAGAGGCAGCAGGGCGATTGAGCAACGGCGTCAGCCAGGGCGAACTCGATGGCATCCGCTGGCAACTGACCAGTACCCGACAACAAACCCATATTTTCCGCCTCGACCTGGTTCTCAGTGAGGGCCCTCACCAGGTCCGTTTCAGCACCTTGAAGGCGCGCCTGTGAAGCGCCGCGAGCAGGGCTTTACCTTGCTGGAAATCCTCGTGGTGCTCAGTTTGTTGGGCGTTTTGCTGGTGCTGGTTGGGGGCGCATTGCTGGGTGCCAATCGTGCCGTGTCCAAGGCCCAGGCGTATACCGTGAGCCTGGATGAAGTGCGCGCCGCCCAACAGTTTTTGCGTACGGCGATCAGCGAGGCGTTGCCGCTGGCGGTGGGTGAGGGCGATGGGTTTTTTGTCGGCACGGCGCAGCGGCTGGAATTCGTCTCGACCTTGCCCGGTGTGCTCGGTGGTGGGATCCACCGGTTCAGCCTGCAACGGGTCGAACAGACGTTGCAGGTCGGTTTTTCTCAGCGTGAACCCCAGGTATTGCTGAGCAACCTCGGGGGCGTGCAGTTCAGTTATCGCGGCGTGTCTGCGCTAGGTCAGCCCACCGGTTGGGTCAGTGACTGGCCATGGCCCAGGCGCCTGCCTGTGGCCGTGCGCATCGCCGCCAACGTCGATGGCCCGGTGCCCTGGTTGACCCAGGTGATTGCCCTGCGCTTGAACCTGTCCAGCGGGAGCGTGGAAGAATGAGGCGCCAACGCGGTGCGGCCCTGCTGCTGGTGCTGTGGGTGCTGGCGTTGCTCAGCGTGTTGCTCGGCGGCCTGGCCGGCTGGGTGCAGCTGGAAAGCCGCCAGGCCTTGTGGCTGCGCCAGCACACACAGACCGTGCTGGCCGCCGAAGCCGGTATCGCCCTGGTCATGGCCGACCGGCGCTGGGTGGCCGATGGTCGCGAGATCCCCCTGACGTTTGATGATGCCCAGCTGCACGTCAGCCTGCGCAGCGAACGCGGCAAACTCTACCTGATCAACGCGCAGGCGCAGGATTTCACCCGCCTGGCCCTGGCCTGCGGCGCCACCCCGGCCCAGGCGACGCAACTGTCCAAGGCCCTCGACGCGCGCCGCCAACAAGGCCTGGCGCCGTTCCGGGTGCTGGAAGAAGTGCGCCAACTGCCCGGCATGACCCAAACCCTCTACAGCCAGTTGCTGCCCGAGATCACCTTGTGGAGCGACCTGGATCGCCCCGATCCCGCCTTCGCCAGTCCGCTGATGCGCAAGGCACTGAACCTGGCGCACCAGAACGCCGAAGGTGCCGATCCGGGCGAAGTACTCGTCGTCGACAGCCGCGCCGAGCGCCCCGGCGGTTATCAGGCGCGGCTGCAAGTCACCGTTTTATTGAGCCCAACGGAGGACAGCGCACAACCCTATCGGGTGTTGCGTTGGCAAGAATGAATCGACTGGAACCCATCGCCCGGCACTGGCGTGGCAGCCTGCTGCAACAGGGTTGGCGCTTGTGGCTCGCGGAGCTGCG
>NZ_AOHM01000087.1:0-7031 GCF_000510895.2 Pseudomonas sp. FH1 | reverse complement strand
CCCCCCAGCCTGCACATCCCGGCAGTGGCTTGCGGCGATGTGCACATGCATGCGCGCGGCCGCCGCGCCCTGCAAGACACCATGACCGCCATCCGCCATCATGTACCGGTGGCCGAAGCCGGTACGCGGCTGCACCCCAATGGCGAGCGGCACCTGCGCAGCCTGGAAGCGTTAAACGCTATGTACCCCACGTCGTTGCTCGACGAAACCCAGGTCATCGCCCGCCGCTGCACCTTCGACCTCAGCCAATTGCGCTATCACTATCCGCGCGAACTGGTGCCTGCCGGCCACAATGCCAAATCCTGGCTGCGCGCCGTGACCGAAGAAGGCATCGCCAAACGTTGGCCGCAGGGTGTCGACGCCAAGACCTTGCAGCAGATCGACAGCGAGCTGGAGTTGATCAGCGAGTTGGGTTACGAAAGCTACTTCCTCACGGTGCACGACATTGTGCAGTTTGCCCGTAGCCGCTCGATCCTGTGCCAGGGGCGCGGCTCGGCGGCCAACTCGGCGGTGTGTTTTGCCTTGGGTATCACCGAGATTGACCCGAGCCTGACCAGTATGTTGTTCGAGCGTTTTCTTTCCAGGGAGCGCAATGAGCCGCCGGATATCGACGTGGACTTCGAGCACGAACGCCGCGAAGAAGTGCTGCAATACGTGTTCCAGCGTTACGGCCGCACCCGCGCGGCGCTGACGGCGGTGGTCAGCAGTTACCACGCGTCCGGCGCGGTGCGCGATGTGGCCAAGGCCCTGGGGTTGCCGCCGGATCAGATCAACGCCCTGGCCGACTGCTGCGGGCGCTGGAGTGACGAGGCGCCTCCTTTGGATCGCCTGCGCGAAGGTGGCTTCGACCCCGACAGCCCGATCCTGCGCCGCGTGCTCACGCTCACCCAGCAATTGATCGGCTTCCCCCGGCACCTGTCCCAGCACCCCGGTGGCTTCGTGATTTCCGAATACCCGCTGGACACCCTGGTACCGGTGGAAAATGCCGCCATGGCCGAGCGCACCATCATCCAGTGGGACAAGGACGACCTCGACGCCGTCGGCTTGCTCAAGGTGGATATCCTCGCCTTGGGCATGCTCAGTGCGATCCGCCGCTGCTTCGATCTGCTGCGCCGCCATCGCAACCGTGACATGAGCCTGGCGTCGGTGCCCAAGGAAGATCCGGCCACTTACGCGATGATCAGCAAGGCCGACACCATCGGCGTGTTCCAGATCGAGTCGCGGGCGCAGATGTCGATGCTGCCCAGGCTCAAGCCGCAGACGTTCTATGACCTGGTGATCGAGGTCGCCATCGTACGGCCGGGGCCGATCCAGGGCGGCATGGTGCACCCGTATTTGCGGCGGCGGAACAAGGAGGAGGCAACCACTTACCCTTCGCCGGAACTGGAAGTGGTGTTGAAGCGTACCCTGGGCATTCCGCTGTTCCAGGAACAGGTGATGCAGATCGCCATGGTCGCCGCCGACTACAGTCCCGGTGAGGCCGACCAGTTACGCCGCTCCATGGCGGCCTGGAAACGCCACGGTGGCCTGGAGCCGCACCAGGCGCGCCTGCGCACGGGCATGCTGAAAAACGGTTACACCGAGGCCTTTGCCGCGCAGATCTTCGAGCAGATCAAGGGCTTTGGCAGCTATGGCTTCCCCGAGTCCCACGCGGCCAGTTTCGCCTTGTTGACCTACGCCAGTTGCTGGCTCAAGTGCCATGAGCCGGCAGCGTTTGCCTGTGCGTTGATCAACAGCTGGCCCATGGGTTTCTACAGCCCGGACCAGATCCTGCAGGACGCGCGGCGCCATCGTTTGCAGATCCGCCCGGTGGACGTGCAGGCCAGCGACTGGGATTGCAGCCTGGAGCCGATCGACGGCGCACAGCCGGCGATTCGCATGGGCTTGCGCATGATCGCAGGGTTTCGTGAGGAGGATGCGCGGCGCATCGAAGCGGCGCGCCAATATCAGGTGTTCAGCGATATTGCCGACCTGGACGCGCGTGCCGGGCTGGATGCACGCGCCCAGGCACTGCTGGCGGATGCCGGCGCCTTGCGCGCCCTGGCTGGCAACCGGCACACGGCGCGTTGGGAAGTGGCCGGCGTACACAAGCAACTCGGGCTGTTTGCCGGCCTGCCAAGCCCGGACGAAGCTGTGGTGGAGTTACCGACGCCCACCGTGGGCGAGGACCTGCACGCCGACTACGCCACAGTCGGCACCACCCTGGGCCCGCATCCAATGGCGTTGTTGCGGGCGGAACTGCGCAAGCGGCGCTGCCGCAGTTCCCAGGAGCTGATGGCGGTGGAGCATGGGCGCAATGTCAGCGTCGCGGGGCTGGTCACCGGTCGTCAGCGTCCGGGCACGGCGAGCGGGGTGACCTTTGTCACCCTGGAAGATGAATTCGGCAACCTCAATGTGGTGGTCTGGCGTGACCTGGCTGAGCGTCAACGCCAGGCATTGGTCGGCTCGCGGTTGTTGAAAGTGGACGGCCGCTGGGAAGCGGTGGGCGAAGTGCGGCACCTGATCGCCGGGCGTCTCACCGACCTGACGCCGTTACTGGAAGGCATCACGGTGCGCAGCCGGGATTTTCACTGAGGCCAGTGCTTTCTGCTGTAATTAACGCCTACAGTAGATGAGTTGAAACCATCCAGGTTTACAGCGCTCCAAAACTTGCCGATGTTCTCTTTGCGCACAGAGCCAACCGATGCAATTTTTATCCAACCCCCACGGCTGTGAAGGTTGGGCCGGTGAAATGGCCCAGCGGATCCGCGCGTTCGATTGGGCGACCACCGACCTGGGCCCTATCGACCAATGGTCCACCAGCCTGACCTGCACGGTGCAGATGATGCTGGCGTCACCCGTGCCGATGGTGATGCTGTGGGGCCAATGGGGGTACATGATCTACAACGACAGCTACTCGGCCTTTGCCGGTGGCCGTCACCCGTACCTGCTGGGCACGCCGGTAGAACTGGGTTGGCCGGAAGTGGCCGAGTTCAATCGTCATGTGATGGACACTTGCCTGGCGGGTGGCACCCTGTCGTTCAACAACAAGGACCTGGTGCTGCTGCGCAATGGTCAGCCGGAAACCGTGTGGCTGGACCTGTATTACAGCCCGGTCGCCGGCGACAACCAACAACCCGCCGGGGTGTTGGCGATTGTGGTGGAGACCACCGAACTGGTGAAGTCCGAACAGGTGCGCCAGGAACTCACGCATAACCTGGAGCAACGGGTCGCCGCTGAAGTGCAGGCGCGCTCCGCTGCCGAGGACCAGCTGCGCCAGTCGCAGAAACTCGAAGCCATCGGCGGCCTGACCGGCGGCGTGGCCCACGACTTCAATAACCTGCTGCAAGTGATCGCCGGCAACCTGCATTTGCTGGCCCGCCACGAACCGGACAACGCCCAGGTGCAGCGCCGTGTCGCCGCGGCCATTGCCGCGGTGGAGCGTGGGGCCAAGCTGTCGTCGCAATTGCTCGCGTTTGCGCGTCGCCAACCGTTGTCGCCGGCGGTGTACAACCCGCAACGCATCTACGCGGGGCTTGGCGAACTGCTGCAACGGGCGCTGGGGGAAACCATCCACATTGATGTGCAATTGCCCCAGGACTCCTGGTTTATCAACGTCGACCGCAACCAGCTGGAAAATGCGCTGCTCAACCTGGCGATCAACGCCCGGGACGCCATGCAGGGCGAGGGCGTGATCCGTATCACTGGCGAGAACATCATCCTCAACCCCGACGACTGCGCGGGTAAAAGCATCAAGCCCGGCGAATATGTGCGCCTGGCGGTCATCGACACCGGAGTGGGCATGTCCGAGTCCACGCTGAAACGGGCGTTCGAACCCTTTTTCACCACCAAGCGCGAAGGCCATGGCACCGGCCTGGGCCTGAGCATGGTGTTCGGCTTTGTGCGCCAGAGTGGCGGGCATGTGGAAATGTGGAGCGAGGAGGGCAAGGGCTCGGTGGTGCAGATGTATTTCCCCCATAGCCTGGAGCCGGAAAGCCTCGATGTGCATATCGACCAGATCCCCCAGAGTGGCGGCCAGGAAACCATCCTGGTGGTCGAGGACAACGAAGGCGTGCGCCTGACCGTCGTCGAGTTGCTCGAACAGTCCGGCTACACCGTGCTCACGGCCGATGACGGTGACCAGGCCATGCTCAAGCTGCAAGCCGGTTTGCAGCCGGAGCTGATCTTTACCGATGTGGTCATGCCCGGCCGCGTCAAAAGCACCGACCTGGCCGACTGGGCCCGTGTACAGGACCCGCCGGTGGCGGTGCTGTTCACCTCCGGCCATACCCGCGACATTCTCTCCAGCAATCATCTGCTGAGCGCCGACATTCATCTGCTGAGCAAACCCTACAGCCCCGAAGCCCTGACGCAACGGGTGCGCAGCGTGCTCACCGCCCGACAAGGTTGTCCATGACTTCACAGCGCAACATCCCTGCGATCACTGCCCAGCCAAGCGGTTTCGTCCGCGTGCGCGGCGCCCGCGAACACAACCTGCGTAACGTCGACGTGGATATTCCTCGGGATGCCCTGGTGGTGTTTACCGGCGTATCGGGCTCCGGCAAGTCGTCCCTGGCGTTTTCCACGGTGTATGCCGAGGCGCAACGGCGTTATTTCGAGTCGGTGGCGCCGTATGCGCGGCGGCTGATCGACCAGGTCGGCGTGCCGGACGTGGACAGCATCGAAGGCCTGCCGCCCGCCGTGGCCCTGCAACAGCAGCGCGGCACGCCGAGTGCGCGCTCGTCGGTGGGCAGCGTGACCACGTTGTCGAGCCTGATCCGCATGCTGTACTCCCGCGCCGGCAGCTATCCGCCGGGGCAACCGATGCTGTACGCCGAAGACTTCTCGCCCAACCTGCCCCAGGGCGCGTGCCCGCAATGCCATGGCCTGGGCCGCGTGTACGAGGTGACCGAAGCGCTGATGGTGCCGGACCCTGCGCTGACCATCCGCCAGCGTGCGGTGGCGTCGTGGCCATTGGCGTGGCAAGGCCAGAACCAGCGCGACATCCTGGTGACGTTGGGCTACGACGTGGATATCCCCTGGCGCGACCTGCCGAAAAAGCAGCGCGACTGGATCCTGTTCACCGAAGAAACCCCCACCGCACCGGTCTACGCCGGCTTCACGCCGGAACAGACCCGCGACGCGCTCAAGCGCAAACTGGAGCCGAGCTACCAAGGCACCTTCATGGGCGCCCGGCGCTACATCCTGCACACCTTCGCCCACACCCAGAGCGCGCTGATGAAGAAGCGCGTGTCGCAGTTCATGCAGGGCAGCGCCTGCCCGCTGTGCGAGGGCAAACGCCTGACCAAGGCGGCACTGTCGGTGAAGTTTGCCGGGGTGGACATCGGTGAGTTGTCGCAGTTGTCGTTGGCGCAATTGGCCGAGTTGCTGCGGCCAGTGGCGGCGGGGCAAGACAAGATGAAACTGTCGGTGGAAAAACGCCTGGCTGCCCAGCGGATTGCCCAGGATTTGCTGGAGCGGGTCAGCACGTTGACCGAGTTGGGCCTGGGTTATTTGTCTTTGGAACGCAGCACACCAACCCTGTCATCAGGGGAGTTGCAACGGTTGCGTTTGGCGACCCAGTTGGGTTCGCAGTTGTTCGGCGTGATCTATGTGCTGGATGAACCCTCGGCGGGCCTGCATCCGGCGGATGGCGAGGCGTTATTCACCGCCCTGGAACGTTTGAAAGCCGCGGGCAATTCGTTGTTTGTGGTGGAACACGACCTGGAAACCATGCGCCGCGCCGATTGGCTGATCGATGTCGGCCCGGCCGCCGGCGAGCATGGCGGGCAGGTGTTGTACAGCGGCCCGCCGGCAGGATTGGCGCAGGTGCAGGCGTCGCAGACCCGTGAGTATTTGTTTGCTGACAAGCGTGTATCGGAGCAAGCGCGCCGCGAGCCGACCGGCTGGCTGAAACTGCAAGGGGTGACGCGCAATAATCTCAAGGACCTGAACGTCGATTTCCCGTTGGGCTGCTTCACGGCGGTCACCGGGATTTCCGGGTCGGGCAAGTCCAGCCTGGTCAGCCAGGCGCTGCTGGAGCTGGTGGGCGCCGGTCTTGGTCGCGTGGTGGAAAACGACGAAGAACCGAGCCTGGAAGACGACGCGCCGCAAACCAGCGGCGGGCACATCAGCGCCGGGCTGGAGCAGATCCGCCGTCTGGTGCAGGTGGACCAGAAACCCATCGGCCGCACCCCGCGCTCCAACCTGGCGACCTACACCGGCCTGTTCGACAACGTGCGCAAGCTGTTCGCGGCCACACCGGCGGCGAAGAAGCGTCACTACGATGCCGGGCAATTCTCGTTCAACGTCGCCAAGGGCCGTTGCCCGAACTGCGAAGGGGAAGGTTTTGTCAGTGTCGAGTTGCTGTTCATGCCCAGCGTGTACGCACCGTGCCCGACTTGCCATGGGGCGCGCTACAACCCCGAGACCCTGGCGGTGAAATGGCAAGGCTTGACCATCGCCCAAGTATTGGGGCTGACGGTGGAGCAGGCGGTGGACGTGTTTGCCGAGCAACCGAGCGTACTGCGCTCGTTGCAGGTGCTGCGGGATATCGGCCTGGGTTACCTGCGCCTGGGCCAACCGGCCACTGAGCTGTCGGGCGGCGAAGCGCAGCGCATCAAGCTGGCGACCGAGCTGCAACGCAATGCGCGGGGCGCGACCCTGTATGTGTTGGATGAACCGACTACCGGGCTGCATCCACGGGATGTGGACCGCTTGCTCAGCCAGTTGAATCATCTGGTGGGCGCGGGGCATACGGTGGTTGTGGTGGAGCATGAGATGCGTGTGGTGGCGCAGAGTGATTGGGTGATTGATATCGGGCCGGGGGCGGGGGATCTGGGGGGGAAGGTGGTTGTCAGTGGTACGCCGCAGAAAGTTGCGAAAAGCAAGGTGAGCCGGACTGCGCCGTTTCTGGCTCGAGAGCTGGTTTAACTGGCAGTTTCGATCAAATATGGGTGGGTATTTGTGTTGGTGTACATATCCGTTGCTGCGGTGATGGCTGATATTGGTTCCGCCCTTACGGCGGGTCACTTTCGAAAAGCGCGAAAGTA
>NZ_AOHM01000086.1:0-63085 GCF_000510895.2 Pseudomonas sp. FH1 | reverse complement strand
CGCGCAACAATCTGCCCTTCGGCGACCACCTGGCCGCGATCCACACGCACGTCGGTGATGATGCCGTCGCCATCGGCCTTGAGCACGGAGTAGGTGCGACGGTTTTCGATCTGGCTGGCGTCGGATTGCGCCGAGGCCAGTTCGGCTTCGGCCACCCGCAGGTTGGTCGCGGACTGGTCGAAGATCTGCCGCGACACGGCGCCGGTGTTGGCCAGGCGCTGGTAGCGGTTTTCGTCGTCACGGCGCTGGCGCAGTTGCGCCTGGGCGGCGTTGACGCGATTTTTCGCCGAGCGCAGGGCCAGTTCGAAGTCGCCGATGTCCAGCACCAGCAGCGTGTCGCCACGGGAAACATACTGGCCGGGGTCGACCTTGCGTTCGATGACCTTGCCGCTGACCCGGAAACCCAGGTCGCTTTCGGTACGTGCTGCAACCACGCCGGTGTAGGCGCTCTGCTGAGTGCCGGCGGCTTCGACTTTGGCGGCGAGGACCGGGCGTGGCTGAGTCACTTCGGCGGCGGTGTCGGCCTTGCTGTTGCAACCGTTGAGGACGATCAACAGGGCCAGGGGCGTGAGAAGACGCAAGGGAAGAGGGTGCATGGCGGGCTCCGGGGGGTAACCATTGGGCAAAAAATTATGGACATAATTTTTTACGCATATTATGGTCGAAATATAAATTAATCCAGCCCCCCGGATGTCCCCCATGAAAAACACCCCGGTCCCTTCGCGAAGCCTGTTGTTTTTACTGGTGGCCCTGACGGCACTGGGTGAGGTTTCAACTCAGTTGATCATTCCCGGCCTCGGCGCCATCGAGCAGGCACTCGCGGCGCCAGCCGGTTCGGCACTGATGGCGCTGTCGGCCTTTGTGGCTGCTTTCGGCCTTGGGCAGTTGCTGTTCGGCCCGCTGTCGGACCGCATTGGCCGGCGCCCGGTGTTGATCGGCGGGTTGGTGCTGTACGTGCTGGCGACCTTGTCGATGCTGTTGGTCCACGACATCCACCAGTTCATCGCCGCCCGCGTGCTGCAAGGCCTGGGCGCCTGCGCCGCGTTGGTACTCGCACGCACGGTGGTGCGGGATGTGTGGAAGGCCGAGGCGGGGCCTGCACTTGCGTTGACCATGATCGGCATGCTCTACGCCATTGTGGTGGCACCGATGGTCGGTGGCCTGTTGATCAAACTGTTCGGCTGGCACGCGCCGATCGTCCTGGCGCTGGTGATTGGCAGCGTGGTGTTACTGCTGGCCTTGCTGTTCTTTCGCGAGAGCAACCATTTCCTGGATCCCAAGGCCGGTCACTGGCGCACCCTCGGCGGGCAGTACCTGGATCTGCTCAAGGGCCGCCAATACCGTGCGTTCGCCGTGGCCTTGGCGTGCACCTACGGCGCGATGTTTGCGGTGATCGCCGGTTCTTCGGCGGTGTTCATCAATCTACTGGGCTTCAGCACGCTTGAGTACGGCATCAATTTCGGCCTGATCGTGTCGATGCTGATCGTCGGTTCCACCTACACCCGACGCAACATCATGCGTCTGGGCCCGCAGCGGATTGTGGCGATGGGCGTGACGATGGTCGCCGTCGGCGGTGTGTCCGCGCTGGTCATTTATGCACTGTTTGGCCTGTCGGTACTCGGCCTGGATATTCCGATCGCACTGGTCACGCTTGGCGGCGGCCTGGTGTTGCCGGGCTCGGTCACCGGGGGCGTCATGCCCAACGCGCACCGCGCTGGCCTGGCGGCAGGCCTGATGGGGTTTGCGCAGATGTTCGGCGCCACCTGCAGCGGTGTGTTACTGAGCCAACTGCGCGATGGCAGTGCCGCGCCGATGATCATTATCCAGGCCTGTTTTGCGCTGACGGCCTTTGTCGCGTTTCATCTGCTGCGTCAGCGCCAAGTCAAGGGATTGTCCTATACGTAGGACGATCCAAGCTGCTTTTGCCGGCTAGTGCTCAACCGCCAGCCGACTTATGGTGTAGGCACTTTGGAGGTACACCATGAAAAAGCTTATCGGCATCTACACCAGCCCTCGCGGCCATTGGGTCGGCGACGGTTTCCCGGTGCGCACGCTGTTTTCCTACGACACCATGGGCAAGCACATCAGCCCATTCCTGCTGCTGGACCACGCCGGTCCAGCAGATTTCACCCCGACCGAACAACGTCGCGGCGTCGGCCAACACCCTCATCGCGGCTTTGAGACGGTGACCATCGTCTACGATGGCGAAGTTGAACACCGCGATTCCACCGGCGCCGGTGGCACCATCGGCCCCGGCGACGTGCAATGGATGACGGCCGCCAAAGGCATTCTCCACGAAGAGTTCCACTCCGAAGCCTTCGCCCGCAGCGGCGGCGCGCTGGAGATGGTGCAACTGTGGGTCAACCTGCCGGCCAAGGACAAAATGGCCGACGCCGGTTACCAGACCATTGTCGACGGTGACATTCCAGTACTTCCACTGGCCGACGACGCCGGACAACTGCGCCTGATTGCCGGTGAATTCGCCAGCGTCCAGGGCCCGGCGCGTACGTTTACGCCCATCGACGTGTGGGACTTGCGCCTCAACGCCGGCAAACCCGTCACATTGGACCTGCACGAAGGGCGTAACACCGCCCTGGTGATCCTGAGTGGTACGGTGTTGGTCAATGGCGAGGAGGTTGCGCGCCAAGGGCAATTGGCGCTGTTTGAGCGTGATGGTCGCCAGTTGATATTGGAGGCCAACGACGACGCCAAGGTGTTGCTGCTCAGTGGCGAACCCATCGACGAGCCTATCGTCGGGCATGGCCCGTTCGTGATGAATACCGAGCAGGAGATTCATCAGGCGTTTGCGGACTTTCAATCCGGTCGTTTCGGGCAGATGTAAGCACGCCCCCTATACCCTGCAGCGGCATTTCATGCGATCTTCACGGCATTCGCCCTGGAGTCGCCTGGATGCCCTCATTTATCGCTGATCACCCGATGCTGTGCGCCCTGGCGCTGATCTTTATCGACATCGCCGTGTGGCGCCTTATTTCCGTCAACCTCGCCAACTGGAAGCTGGCGGCGCGGTTGGCGATCTTTGCTGTGTACAGCGCCGTGCTGTTCAACGACGGCATGAACCCCATGCAAGTGGCGCCCTATGCGGACAACACCGCCTTGCACCTGGCAGCCACCGCCTTGCAGATCGGCTGGTGGCTGTTCGCGGCGCGTACTCTCACGGTATTGCTGGGTGCGGTGATGATGCAGCGCGTCGGGCACACCGGGCGCCTGTTGCAGGACCTGGTCGGCGCTGTGATTTTCCTGATCGCGATCATCGCCGCCATGGCCTATGTGCTCGACCTGCCGGTCAAGGGCGTGCTCGCTACGTCCGGCGCGGTGGCGATCATTGTCGGCCTGGCGCTGCAAAGCACGTTGAGCGATGTGTTTTCCGGGATCGTGCTCAACACCACCAAGCCGTACCAGATCGATGACTGGATCTCCATTGACGGCACCGAAGGCCGGGTGACCGACATCGACTGGCGCGCCACGCGCCTGCAAACCTCCCAGGGCAGCCTGGCAGTGATCCCCAATTCCCTGGCGGCCAAGGCCAAGATCATCAACTTCTCGCGCCCGGCGGACATGTTCGGCCTGTCGGTCAGCCTGCAAGTCAGCCCCCATGCGCGCCCGCAAACGGTGATCGAGGCGCTGGAACGGGCGATGCAAGGCTGTCGGCCGCTGCTGGGCAAGCCGGCGCCGAGTGTGGCGTTCAAAACGTCTGCCAGTGGCGGCGTCGAGTATGAAATCAGCGGTTTTGTACCGGCCATGGCCCTCAAGCGCGAGGTGCGCAACCAGCTTTACGACCTGGCCTTCCGTCACCTGCAAGCGGCGGGTGTCGGCTTGCTCTCCGCCACGGAAAGCAGCGCGCCTGCGGCCATGTCAGCCGCCCGTGCATTGCTGGAGCGTTCGTCGATTTTCTCCACCCTGCGCCAGGAAGAGAAAGATACCTTCAGCCAGAACATGACACTGCACACCTATCGCGCCGGCGACATGATCCTGCCGGCCGGGGAGGTCAGCGATCATTTGTTTATCGTCGAGTCCGGCGTGATCTCGGTGATGCTGACCAAGGGCGGGCACAAGTTCGAAGCCGGGCGCATGGGGCCAGGGGAGGTGATCGGTGAGGCGGGGATTCTGTCGGACCAGGCCGCACTGGCGGATTTTTCGGCCAAGACCTTCTGCACCCTGTACCGCATCGAGAAGGAATACTTGAAGCCGTGCCTGGATGCGCGCCACGACATCAGCGAAGCCATGAAGACCCTGCTGGATTTCCGCCTGCACGCCGCGCAGGCCTTGACCCAGGAGGCGCCCGTGGTACCCGTGAAGAAGGGCTTCCTGCAGTGGCTGCGCCAACGCGGGCTCTGAGGGTAAAAACCGACTAACCTGCGTTTTTCGCACGTTACCCCACGCAATAAATCGTTTGTCCAACGGCTGGCCGATGACAAGACTGCATGTCACTCGGATAACAACAACGTTGGGCGAACCACATGCAACTCGAGCGCAATTTTTTCAACGGTCACTTTGTCGAACCTGCCAGTGACGCACTGATCGCCGTCTACAATCCGGCCACCGAAACCCTGGTCGGCCACGTCAGCGCTGCCACCGCCGAGGAGGCGATTGCCGCCGTCGACGCCGCCGCCATCGCTCAGAAAACCTGGGGCAAACTCACCAGTATCGAACGCGCCGAACACCTTCGCGCCTTTGCCGATGCCCTGGACAGCTGCGCTGAAGCCATCGGCACGGCGCTGGCCAGCGAGTCGGGCAAGAGCGTCAGTGACGCCAGCAATGAAGCGCGCTACGCCGCGCAGATCACCCGCTACCACGCCGAATGGGCACGCCGGATCGAAGGCGAGATCATCCCCAGCGATACCCCGGACGAAAACCTGTTCCTGCAACGCGAGCCGATTGGCGTCGTGGCTTGCCTGATCCCGTTCAACTACCCGGTCTACACCCTGTTGCGCAAGATCGCCCCGGCGCTGATCGCAGGCAATACGGTGGTGGTGCGGCCGAGCAACAACACGCCGCTGTCGGCGTTTGAAATCGCCAAAGCCGTGGTCAAGGCCGGAATTCCAGCCGGCGTCATCAATATCCTGACCATGGACCATGCCACTGCCGCCAGTGTCTGCACCCACAAGGCGGTCGGTTTGATTACCCTCACCGGCAGCGTGAATGCTGGGCGCATTGTGCTGGATTACTGCAAGGCCAACATCGCCAAGCCCTCGCTGGAGTTGGGCGGCAAGACCCCGGCGATCATCGAGGCCGATGCGGACCTGGAAAAAGCCGCCAGCGCCATTGTTGCCTCCAAGACCACCCACTGCGGCCAGCTGTGCACGGCGGTGGAGCGCGTGTATGTGCACGAAAGCATCTATGACGCGTTTCTGGCCCTGCTCAAAAGCAAGATCAGCGCCGTGAAGTTCGGCGACCGCGCAACCGACGCCAGCCTGATGGGCCCGTTGGTCAACGCCAGCTCGCAACAGAATATCCACGCCATGGTAGAGCGCGCCGTCGCCGCCGGTGCTGTACTGGAAGTGGGCGGCGTGCTGCCTGAAGGTCCAGGGCATTTCTACCCGCCGACCCTGCTCAGCGGCTGCCGCCAGGACATGGAAATCATCCAGGAGGAAATCTTCGGCCCGGTACTGCCGGTGCTCAAGTACCGCGACATCGATGAAGCACTGGCCATGGCCAACGACCACCAGTTCGGCCTGTCGTCGGTGCTTTACACCGAGAACTACCGCACGGCGATGAAAGTGGCGAATGCCATCGAAGCCGGCGAGTTGTACGTCAATCGCACACCGGCGGACCCGTACCAGGGTTTCCACGCCGGCTGGAAACGCTCAGGGCTGGGCGGCGATGACGGTAAGCACGGGATGCTTGAGTTCACCCAGACCCGCTTGGTGGTCATGAAGTACTGATCCACGCACACCCGCGACACCTTTAATAAAAACAATTATCGGGGCACCCGTGCATCGGGTGCCTGAGGTCCGAATGATGTCCAAGCCTGCACCCGTTGCCCAGGTTCCTGTTGCCGTGCCCGCGGCAAATGACACCGCCAGTCGCTATTTCCAATTGATGTTGCTGGTACTGGCCGCAGGGGCGATCTACCCGATCCTCTACCTGCGCCAGGTTTACCAGACCACCATGCTCGATGTGTTCCACATCAACCACAGCGAGCTGGGCTATCTGTATTCCATGCTCGGCACGATCTTCCTGCTCAGTTACTTGCCCAGCGGCTGGTTGGCCGACCGCTTGCCGCCACGCTTCCTGATCTTCTTCTCGCTGGTTGCCACCGGTGGGTTGGGCCTGTGGTATTCGACGGTGCCGTCGATGACCGGCCTGATGATCATTTTCGGTTGCTGGGGCCTGACCACCGGCCTGACGTTCTGGGCCTCGGTGCTCAAGCGCGTGAAGATGATCGCGCACCACACCGAGCAGGGCCGTTTTTTCGGCATCCTTGATGGCGGTCGCGGGCTGGTCGAGGCGCTGTTGGCCACCGTGGCCCTGGGCCTTTTCGCCTATGCCACCGAGACCCGCAGCGAGACGGCGGCCGAGGGCTTCAAGCACGTGGTCTACCTGTATTCCTTTGTGTGTATCGCCATCGGCTGCGTGCTGGTGCTGCTCAAGGATCCCAAGTCCATGGCCGAGACAGCGGCGGTGGAGAAGGGCAAGTTCAACCTCATCGCTGACTTGACCACATTGGTGAAAATCCCCGAGCTGTGGCTGGTGACCGCCATCGTGTTCTGCGGTTACCACATGTTCTGGGCTACCTACAGTTTCTCCGACTACCTGCAAGGCAGCGGCATGACCGCCGTGATGGCCGGCACCATCACCACCATCAAGCTGTGGATGCGCCCCATCGGTGGCATCGGCGGCGGCTGGCTGGGGGACAAGTTCTCGAATATTTCGGTGCTGATCGTCGCACTGGCGCTGGTGACCCTGGCGATGGTCGGGCTGATCGTGTTCCCGGCCTTCAACAGCCTGGGCCTGCTGATCGGCACGGTGATTTTCATCGGTTTGATGACCTACGCGATCCGTGGCCTGTACTGGGCGATCCTCGACAGCTGCGACATTCCGCTGCGCATCACCGGCCTGGCCATCGGCATTGTCTCGGTGGTGGGTTACTTGCCGGACACCTTTATCCCGCTGATCAACGGCTACCTGACCGACACCTACCCAGGCAAGCCCGGTTACAACCTGTATTTCGGCTACATCGCCTTTATCGGCGTGCTAGGCACCCTTGCAGCCTTGACCCTGCGCGCCCGAATCAACCGTAAAAAATTCAACCAGACAGGTGCCTGAGATGAAAATCGTCGCCCTTGAAACCCATATCGTTGCTGTCCCGCCGCCGCACATCGGTGGCATGTACTGGCTGTTCGTCAAGCTCAAGACCGACTGCGGCATCGAAGGCGTCGGCGAGATCTACGCCGCCACCTTCGGCCCCAAGGCCATGCTGCCGATCATCGAGGATGTGTTCGAGCGCTACCTGCTCAACCACGACCCGCACCATATCGAGCGTTTCTTCCGCCAGGCCTATTCCAGCGGTTTTACCCAGCGCCCGGACCTGACCATGATGGGCGTGGTCAGCGGCCTGGAAATGGCCTGCTGGGACATCATCGGCAAGGCCGCCAACAAGCCGGTTTACGAGCTGCTCGGCGGCAAGGTCAACGAGCGTCTGCGTTCCTACACCTACCTGTACCCGGTCAACAGTCAGGGCGAGTACGACTATGACGACCCGGACCTGGCCGCCGAGTGCGCCATCGAGAACATGAACAAAGGCTTCACCGCCGTGAAATTCGACCCGGCCGGCCCGTACACCGCGTATTCGGGCCACCAGATCTCCCTTGAGGTGCTGGAGCGCTGCGAGACCTTCTGCCGCAAGATCCGCGAAGCGGTGGGCGACAAGTGCGACCTGCTGTTCGGCACCCACGGGCAGATGGTGCCGTCGTCGGCAATCCGCCTGGCCAAGCGCCTGGAGAAATACGACCCGCTGTGGTTCGAAGAGCCGGTGCCACCGGGCCAGGAAGACGCCATGGCCCAGGTCGCGGCCAAGACCAGTATCCCGATCGCCACCGGCGAGCGCCTGACCACCAAGTATGAGTTCTTCAAGCTGCTGCAGGCCGGCGGTGCGTCGATCCTGCAGATGAATGTGGCGCGCTGCGGTGGGCTGCTGGAGGCGAAGAAAATCGCGAGCATGGCCGAGGCTTACTACGCGCAAATCGCCCCGCATTTGTACAACGGGCCGATTGGCGCAGCGGCGAGCTTTCAGCTGGCCACGTGCACGCCGAACTTCCTGATCCAGGAAAGCATCATGACCTGGGGCGGTTTCCATGCCCAAGTGCTGACCAAGCCGCTGCAATGGGAGGACGGCTACATCATCCCGTCCACCGAACCGGGCCTGGGGGTTGAACTGAACATGGACGTGGTGCGCAAGCACACGCCGTACACCGGGGAAAGCCTGCACCTGCAAATGGCGCCGACGCCGGCTGACGTGAAAGACACTTCGCCCGCCAAGGGCTAAAAAAAACGACTGATGCGGTAACCGTGAATGACATATGACTACATCATCGCCGGCGCTGGCGCCGCAGGCTGCATCCTGGCCAACCGGTTGTCCGCCTCGGGCGAACACTCCGTGTTGCTGCTGGAAGCCGGCGGCAAGGACAGCTCCTGGTGGTTCAAGATTCCGGTCGGTTTCGCCAAGATGTATTACAACCCGACCTTCAACTGGATGTACTACAGCCAGCCACAAAAGCAGTTGGCCGGGCGTGAAATTTACGCGCCGCGCGGCAAAGTGCAGGGTGGATCGGGCTCGATCAACGCCATGATCTACGTGCGCGGCCAGGCCCATGACTTCAACGACTGGGCCGCCAACGGCAACGACGGCTGGGGTTTTGCGGACGTACTGCCGTATTTCCGCAAGCTGGAAAACCACCCGCTGGGCGACACCGAGTACCACGGCGGCAGCGGCCCCATCAGCATCACGCCGATGAAGGGCCAGACCCATCCGATCTGCGACGTGTTCCTCAAGGGCTGCGAGCAATTGGGCTATGCCTACAGCGACGACTTCAACGGCCCGAACTTCGAAGGCGCCGGTTTGTATGACGTCAACACGCGCAATGGTGAACGTTGTTCCAGCAGCTTTGCGCACCTGCACCCGGCGCTCGGCCGTTCCAATCTGACGGTGGAGTTGCATGCGTTGGTGGATCGCGTGCTGTTCGACGATCAGCAACGCGCCACGGGCATTGCCGTCACCCAGCATGGCGTGACGCGCACCTTCACGGCGCGCAAGGAAGTGATCCTGTGTGCCGGCGCGGTGGACACGCCGAAGATCCTGCAATTGTCCGGTGTGGCCGACCAGCACCTGCTGGCTGAACACAACATCCCGTTGGTCAAGCACCTGCCGGCAGTGGGCGAAAACCTGCAGGACCATCTGTGCGCCAGCTACTACTACAAGGCCAACATCCCGACGCTGAACGACGAACTCAGCTCGCTGTTCGGCCAGCTCAAGCTGGGTTTGAAATACCTGCTGACCCGAAAGGGCGCGCTGGCGATGAGCGTCAACCAGGCCGGCGGCTTCTTTCGCGGTAACGACGAACAGAAGGACCCGAACCTGCAGTTGTACTTCAACCCGCTGTCGTACCAGATCCCGAAAAACAACAAGGCCAGCCTCAAGCCCGAGCCGTATTCCGGCTTCCTGCTGTGCTTCAACCCGTGCCGGCCGACCAGCCGGGGCACCATCCGCATCGCCTCGAAAAACCCACGGGATGCGGCCTTGATCGACCCCAACTACCTGAGCACCCAGAAGGACATCGACGAGGTGATCCAGGGCAGTCGGTTGATGCGCAAGATCATGCAGGCGCCAGCCCTCAAGGGCATCACCGTGGCCGAGGTGCTACCCGGCGCGGCGGTGCAGACCGATGAGCAGATGCTGCAATACTTCCGCGAGAACAGCGGCTCGATCTACCACCTGTGCGGCTCCTGCGCCATGGGCTCGGACCCGCAGGTGTCAGTGGTGGACAAGCGCTTGAAGGTGCATGGGTTGGAAGGGCTGCGCATTGTCGATGCGTCGATCTTCCCCAACGTGACCTCGGGCAATACCCATGCGGCGGTGTTGATGGTGGCGGAGAAGGGCGCCGACCTGATCCTGGAGGATGCGGGCTAAATCAGGGGCGTACACAAGACCTGTGGCGAGGGGGCTTGTCCCCCGTTGGGCTGCGCAGCGGCCCCAAAAAAGCAGGAGCGCTGCGCACTCCAACGGGGGACAAGCCCCCTCGCCACAAAGGGTTCCCTACCAGCCTCGCAGGCGTGGCCAGTTCTGAATCCCGCCATCCTCCAACAGCGCGTTGTAGCTGCCAAACTGCGCCCCCGTGGCACAGGCATGGTTGGGCAAAATACGCAGGCGCATGCCCAGCGGAAATTGTGCGATCACATCCACATCACCGCCCTGGAATTGCACCACCCCATGCTCCTGATTGGCGCTGCTCAACAGCAGCCCCTCAATCGGCTTACCGCGCTCATCGCAGACCTGGCCGTAACCAAAGTCCTGTTTCTGCGATTGCGTGCCGCGATCCCGACTCATCGCCATCCAGCCCGAGTCCGTGATGACCCAGCCTTTTTCCGGTTGATGCCCGATCACCGTGGTCAACACGCTCAAGGCCAGTTCGTCGAGGCGGCACACGCCGATGTTGTGCATCACCAGGTCGAAAAAGGCATAGACCCCAGCGCGCAGTTCGGTCACGCCGTCCAGGTTGAGGGCGGATAACGCGGTGGGTGTCGAACCGACGCTGACCTGCGCGCAACGCATCCCAGCCGCACGGATGCGTTCGGCCGCTTCGACACACCGCGCACGCTCCTGCTCCGCGATGGCTTGCAGCGCGTCAGGCGTGTCCAGGCCGTAGCTTTCACCGGCGTGGGTCAGCACGCCCGTGAGGCTGTCACCGAGCAGGCGTGCGATGTCCAGCAACAGCGGGTCGTGTGGCTTGACCCCGGAGCGATGGCCGTCGCAGTCGATCTCGATCATCACCGCAAAGCGTTCGCCATGCTCGCGACCAAAATCAACGATGGCCTGGGCGCCGGCCAGGCTGTCGGTGATCAGCGTCAAGGCGCAACCCCGACGACGCAGCGCTAGAGCCTGGGGCAATTTGTGCGGGGCCATGGCCACGGCGTAGAGGATGTCGAGGATGCCCAGGTCGAAAAAGTACTCGGCCTCTTTCAACGTCGAAACCGTAATGCCACGGGCACCCGCAGCGATTTGCGCAGCCACCACTTCAGCGCACTTGTGGGTTTTGACATGGGGACGTAACTGCACGCCCAAGGTATTGGCGCGCTCTTGCATGCGCTGGATATTGCGCTGCATTTTTACGCTATCGATCAGTGCGGCGGGCGTGTCCACGGGTGCGGCTCCACATTGAGGGACAGTGCGCAAATTGACGCCCTGTCCAGGACTGGATATGTTGTCTTGCATGAAAAACACCTCTCCCAACGATACTCACCTGATCAGCCAGCTCGAACAGATTGCCGAAGGCTTGAGCAAGACCTTCAGCCCGTTCTGCGAAGTGGTGCTGCACGACTTGCGCGACCCGCAGCACTCGATCCTGGCCATCCATAACAACCTGTCCGGTCGCGCACCGGGAGACCCGACCACCGAGTTGGGCCTGGCGCGGATTGCCGACCCGGACTACCCGCAAGTCATCGCCAATTACCAGAACCAGTTCAGCGACGGTCGCCAGGTCAAGAGCACCTCGATTGGCATCAAGGGCGTGGGTGGCGAGTACGTCGCGGCCTTGTGCATGAACGTCGATCTCTCATTGTTCCGTGGCCTGCAAGGCATGCTGGAGCAGTTCGGCTCGGTCAGCGGCGACAAGCTCATCGAGTCCCTGGACCCTTCCGGTGCCGACGTCATCCGTGCGCGTATCGACCAGTTCGCCGCCCGCCTGGCCACCACCCCGCGTGCGTTGAAGACGGCGGACCGGCGTGTGCTGATGCAGGAACTCAAAGACTCGGGCTGTCTGGATATTCGCCGGGCCATGGAAACCGTGGCTTCCCACTTGGGCGTGTCGCGCGCGGCGGTCTACACCTACGCCAAGTAGCGCGCCACGGCTTCAATCTCCACCAGATACCCGTGATGCAACTCGGGTACCGGTACCACCGCGCGGGCAGGGCGGTGGTCGCCCAGCGCGGCGGCGTACACGCTATCGAATGCAGGCCAGTGTTCGACGCCGGCCACATAGACCGTGACCTTCACCAAATCCTCTGGCGTAGCGTCGGCGGCTTTCAAAATCTCCAGCAGATTGTTCAGGGTTATCCGGGCCTGTTCGGCAAATGCCGCCGACAGGTTGTGCTGTCCATCCGGACTGACCGGCAATTGCCCTGAGATGTACAACGTGTCGCCGTGGCGGATGGCCTGCGAGTAATGGCCGGCGGGCTTGGCGGCGTTGGGCGTCTGGATGATCTTCATGAGGCCTCGCTGAGCAGCGCGGCATACTTCTGGATATCGACGTTGCCACCCGTGACGATAATCCCCACGCGTTGGCCCTTGAACCGGTCACCTTCGTTGAGCAATGCCGCCAACCCCAGGCAGCCGGTAGGCTCCACCACCAGTTTCATGCGCTGCATGAAGAACTTCATCGCCCCCACCAACTCGGCATCCGACACGGTGAGGATGTCGTTCACCTGGTCGCGGATGATCGGGAAGGTGTAGTCGCCCAAGTGTTGAGTCTGCGCACCATCGGCAATGGTAGCCGGTGTGTCGATATGCACGATGCTGCCGCTGCGAAACGAGCGTTGGCCGTCATTGCCGGCTTCGGGCTCGACGCCATACAGCAGGCAGTCGGGCGCCAGGGCGCGGGTACTCAGTGCGGTGCCCGAAAGCATTCCGCCGCCACCGAGGCCGACGAACAACGCATCCAGCCGGCCGGTGGTCTCCAGCAGTTCCTTGGCGGCGGTGCCTTGCCCGGAAAGGATGTGCGGATGGTCATAGGGCGGGATCAGGGTCAGGCCGTGTTCGGTGGCCAGGTTACGGCCGATCTGTTCACGGTCTTCGGTGAAACGGTCATACAGCACCACGCGTGCGCCATAGTCGCGGGTGGCCGCGACCTTGGCGGCCGGCGCATCGGTGGGCATCACGATGGTCGCCGGTATGCCCAGCAGCTGCGCTGCCAGGGCAATGCCTTGGGCGTGGTTGCCGGAGGAAAACGCCACCACACCGGCCTTGCGCTGCTGATCATCGAAGCGCGACAACGCGTTAAAAGCACCGCGAAACTTGAACGAGCCAGCCCTTTGCAGGTTTTCACACTTGATGAACACCTGGGCACCGGTCAGCGCATCGAGGGTGCGTGAGGTGAATACCGGCGTGTGGTGGGCGAAGCCTTCCAAACGTTGGGCGGCGGCGATGACGTCTTGGTAAGTCGGCAAATGCATGGGGAACGGACCTCAGTGGCTTGTCTAGATAAAATATCCAC
Source organism: Pseudomonas sp. FH1 (assembly GCF_000510895.2). Classification (NCBI taxonomy): domain Bacteria; kingdom Pseudomonadati; phylum Pseudomonadota; class Gammaproteobacteria; order Pseudomonadales; family Pseudomonadaceae; genus Pseudomonas; species Pseudomonas sp. FH1. The sequence goes on along the minus strand of NZ_AOHM01000086.1, from coordinate 49,640 downwards.
AACAAGACAAATAGTAAAGGTTCGTGTGTGCATGTTAGCGTTTCGGGCTTCTCTGACCGTTAGAGGATTAAACGTTGATCCGACTTACCGATTACATCGCCCCGATCTCTCAATCCTGCCTTGCGCCGTGGGCCGACCTGGCGCCTTGGGCACTGGTCACACAGGCGCCGGCCATCGTTCGCCAATTGTTGGCCGAACTGCCAGCCGACGAGTACGTCATCCAGGATGAAATCGCCATTCACCGTACCGCTACGGTCGAGGCGGGTGCCTTGCTCAAGCCGCCACTGATCATCGGTGCCCACTGTTTTATCGCCAGCGGCTCACTGCTGCGTGGCGGTTGCTGGTTGGATGAACACTGCATCATCGGTCCCGGCGCCGAGTTGAAGACGTCCTTCGTGTTCAGCGGCAGCAAGCTGGCGCACTTCAACTTTGTCGGTGATTCGGTGCTGGGGCAGGGGGTCAACCTGGAAGCGGGGAGCATCGTCGCCAACTACCGCAATGAGCGCGATGACAAAGAAGTGTTGGTACGAGTGGACGGGGCACTGCAACGCACCGGTTGCGACAAGTTTGGTGCGCTGCTCGGTGACCAGTGCCGGATCGGCGCCAATGCGGTATTGGCGCCAGGTGCGCTACTCAAGCCTGCCAGCGTGGTGGGGCGCGGGCAGGTGTTTGATGCAGAGAAAGACTAGAAGTCGGCAATAAACTGCACGCCGCCGACCACCGCACCGGTGGTTTGCGTCAGCCCGCCGGGATACTTCACGTACTGCAGGTTGGGCCGCACCATCAGCCACTTAGTCGCCTGCACGCCGTAGTTGATCTCGTAGCTGTATTCGCGGCGCTGCTCGGGCACGTACAGCGGGTCATCAGTGGCGGTTACGCCATTGGCGGCGTTGAGCATCTGCGTGTTACGGGTGTAGCGGTCGCTGACCTGCAGTTTCGACGCGCCAATACCAAAAGTGTCGTCTGGGCGTGAATCGAACGGGCCTCGGTAGATCAGGCCGACCTGAATCAGGTTTTTAATCACGCTCTTGTCCGGGTCATTCATCGTCAGGTTGGCGAATACGTTGAGCCCGCGCTTGTTGTTGCCGTCGACCGTGGTCAACTGCTGCTGGCCCGACAGCCACCAGCCGTCGTTGCTGGAATACATCCGATAGGGCTTTTGCGAGCTGGCGGCAAAGTTGCCGTCGGCGTCCTTGAGCATGTCCTTGGTGTCCGCGTTGGCATAGTAGTAACCCAGGTGGTATTCGGAGTTCAGCCCAGCTACCCGGCCCTTCCAGATGGCTTCGATGGGAAAACTGGTGCCTTGGGAGCCGCTGATGAAGGGTTTGAAGCCATTGCTGGCTTCGGCGTTGCCGGGGTTCTTGTCGTAGGCTCCGACCTGTACCGCAAACTCGTCGGAGAACTGGTACTTGGCGCGCACTGCCCACTGACTGATGGGGAAGCTGTTCCACACGCCATTCCAGTTGCCTTCCTGGGAACCGCACAGGGTCACGTTCTGGAATTCGCAGGGGAACTGATCGAAGTCTTCGCCATGGCCGAAGCGCCCCAGTTTCAAGGCGAATTTGCGCTCGAAGAATTTCTGCTCGTACCAGAACTGCGAGAGCCGCCAGGCATTGCCACCGCCGAACACTTCCATGGTGGAGGTCAGTCCAGTGGCGTTGGGCTGGTGCACGCGGTCGTTGGTGATGTCCTTGCCATGACGCTCGCCGATGCCGATGCGCAAGGTAGCGTCTTGCCAACCGAGCAGTTTTTGCAGGTCCATGTTCACACCGAGAATCAACTGGTCGCTCCAGCGTGCCGTGGTATGCGAGTTGTAGCCACCGCCGAGGTTGGAACCGACCTCGCCGACGTACTTGAGGGTGAAGTCATAGCCTTGCTCGGCCAGTTGCGGGCGCAGGCCGTTCCAGTCGCCGAGCATGGCGGGGGAGTTTGGGTCCAGTAAACCCGCGCTGAGGGCGCAGGTGGACATGGCGCTGCAGAGCAGGGCCAGGGGTAGGGTGATGCGCATGGAAAAGCTCCTTGGATTGTTGTTTTTATTGGGGTGGAACTCGAACTTCAGGCACACAGAGGCCCCTGTGGGAGCGGGCTTGCTCGCGAAAGCGGTGGTTCAGGCGTGAATCCTGTGACTGACACACTGCATTCGCGAGCAAGCCCGCTCCCACAGTGGAACTGTGGTGGTTGGAAGAGCGGGGTGTTACTGGAGGTTTACGTACAACCCGCCATCCACCAGCAACGACGCGCCGGTTACGTAGCGCGCCATGTCCGAGGCCAGGAATACGATGGGCCCGGCCACATCATCCGGCTCACCCAGGCGACCCAACGGCGTGCGTGAGGTCATGTAGGCGAGTTTTTCCTCATCGGCCAGGTCGTCCTTGTTGATGTCGGTGGCGATGGTGCCCGGCAGTACCGAGTTGCAGCGAATGCCGTACGGCCCCAGGGCAATTGCGCAGGATTGCATCAACGAATGCAGGCCGGCCTTGGTGGGTGTGTAATGGGTCTGCATGCCGCCGCCGACCAGGGCGCTGATGGAGCTGACGGCGATAATCGCGCCGCCGCGACCCTGGTTTTTCATCTGGTTGGCCGCTGCCTGTACGGCGAAGTAGGCGCCATTGAGGTTGGTGTTGACGGTTTTCAGGTAGACCTCGCGGGGCATGTCGAGGAACGAGTGGAACGGGCAGATGCCGGCGTTGTTGACGAACACATCGACGCTGCCGAAGGCTTTTACTGCGCCGGCCACCAGTTTGTCGCCGGTGTCCGGGTCGGCGGCGTCGCCGCCCACTTCAATGGCTATACCGCCGAACGCCTTTATCTCTTCGATCAACGAGTGCGCTGCCTCGGTGCCTTGGCCGCTGCCGCTATGGCCGATCACCACGCGGGCACCCTGGCGCGCACATTCACGGGCGGCGGCGCGGCCGATGCCACGGGAGGCGCCGGTGATGATCACGGTTTTGTCTGCAAGCAACATAAAACTCTCCTTCAAAAATAAGCGGCATCAGCCGAGATAATTGCCGTAGCCGACCATGGCGATCGCACCGAGGATCACCGCGATACCCGCCACCAGCACGCCTTTGTTGGCCGCACTGGTGCCGTGCCATTCGCGGAAATACAGGCCCCAGCAGTTGGACACGATGATGATGAACGACATGTGCAGTACCCAGGAGCTGGCGTCGTTCTGCAGGCGGCTTTCGCCCATGCCGTAGAAGAAAAACTGCAGAAACCACAGGGTGCCGGCAATCGCCACCAACAGATAGTTGCCCAGCAGCGGGGTGCTGCGGTCGGTGTAGTTATGGAAGGTGCGGTTGCGCCAATTCAGCCACAGGCACCAAATACCGTTGGTGGTGAGGCCGCCCCACATGATCACCATGAAGGTCACGTTGTTCTGGAACAGGCTGTTGGTACCGTGCTCTACAGCAGCGGCGGCCAGCGGTCGTCCGGCGGAAATGCCGTAGCTGAAACACGCACTCAGTACGCCGGAAATCACCGCCACCAGCATGCCCTTGCCCAGGGAGAATTCGCTGACACTGGCGAACTTCACCGCCTGGGACACTTCCCTTTCCTTGATCAGCCCGGCCTTGCCGCACACTGCAATACCGACCAGCGATACGGCCACGCCCCACAAAACCCAGTGCCCGCCTTGCGAGGCCAGCATCGCGGTCAGCGTACCTTCGGTTTCTGTAGTGAAGAGGTCGCGGTACAGCGCCGGCATCAATGCGCCGAGGGCCGAGGTGAGGCCCATGATCAGCGACATGCCCAGGGACAAGCCGAGGTAGCGCATGGTCAGGCCAAATGTCAGCCCGCCGATGCCCCACAACACGCCGAACAGGTAGGTCCAGAGCAGGGTGCTGGTGTCTGCGTTGCGCAGGATTTCCACCCAACCGGGCACCGTCAGTTGCGCCGCGATCAGCGGCACGATCAGCCAGGACACCAGGCCGCCGGTGATCCAGTAACTTTCCCAGGCCCAGCCGCGGACCTTCTTGTAGGGGATGTAGAAACTGCCGGAAGCGAAGCCGCCGATAAAGTGCAGAATCACACCAAGGAGAATGATTTCCACGTAGTCGAATCCTTTTTATTGTTGTTGTGCGTCGGTTGGATCAGGGGCGCGTCAGTTGGAACATGGGCAGCAGGTCAACACTGATCGGCGAGGCGTCTGCGTGGCTGGGCATGATGTCCTGCATGTAGGCCCACCAGCGCTGCATCAGTGCTGTACCGGGCAGCTCGTCCAGGCCGTGGACGTCTTCGTGGGTCAGCACGGCGAACAGCGCATTGCCCGGTTCATCGAAGAAAATCCGGTAATCCACCACACCCGCATCGAGCAGCGCCTGGGCCAGTTCGGGCCAGATGTCGTCGTGGCGCTTGCGGTATTCATCGGCCTGGCCGAGGTTGAGGTTCATGCGAAAGGCACGGGTCTGCATCACGGCGCTCCATGGTTGGGCGTGTAGATACGCACCGCGTTGTGCAGGAAGAATTTGGCTTGTACCGCCTCGGGTTTACCGGCCACGCAGCGCTTGACCAGGCCCAACGTGGCGGCGAAATCCGCCAGGTGATCGCTGTTGGGCCAGTCACTGCCGAAGAAGCAGCGGTCTTCGCCGAAGGCTTCCCACAACACCGCCAAGCGATCGTTGTAGAACGCCGTGTCGGTGATCAAGCCTTGAGGGCCGAGCTGGGGAATCTCCGCCAGTTTGGCGAACACATTCGGGCGTTCGGCCAGGCGCAGGAGGTCGGCGTGATAGGCCGCCTCTTCGCCTGATGGCACCTGGGCGTTGGGCAGGTGGTCGATGATGATGCGCAGCTCGGGCAGCCTATCGCTCAACTGCAACAGACCTTTGACAAGACGCGGATTCGGATTGGCGCTGTCCAGGCCACGGCCGCTGGCGGCGAGTTGGCGCAGGCCGTCGATAAAGCCAGGGCGCGCCTGGTCTTGCAGCAGGTCGCGATCCCACAGGTTGCCGTAGCGCAGGCCGAGAAACAGCGGCTCATTGGTCAACGCGTCGAGGTCGTTGGCGAAGTCGGCGTGCAGCGGGTCGAGGTTGCCGACAAAGCCGAGCATGCGCGGTTCGATGCGCAGAGTGTCGAGCAGCCAGCGGTTATCGTCGCGCCACGGGCTGGCTTCCACGGCAATCGCGCCGACCACATTGTGCGGCGCGGCCAGGGCCCAGTAATCCGCCGGCAGGTGCGCGGCGTACAGCCGGTTACCGGGTTCAGGCCATGGAATGCCCTCGGGGCGACGAGGGTCGAACAGGTGCAAATGGCTGTCGATGATCGGGCCGCTGTAGGAAGTCAGGGGCATGACGCAGTCCTTATCAAAAGCAAATTCGGAGGGGCCAGCACGCTAGCGCGCCCGGCCCCGATTAACCAGCTCAGCTCTGCAGGTAAACCGCGTGGGTGTGGGTGTATTCGTACAGGCCGTGCTTGCCGTCGGCACCTCCAATGCCGGATTTGCGCACGCCGGCATGGAAGCCCTGCATGGCCTCGAAGTTCTCACGGTTGACGTAGGTTTCACCAAAGTCGATTTCGCGCACCGCGTGCATGGCCTTGCCCAGGTCGCGCGTGTAGATCGACGACGTCAGGCCGTAGTCGCAATCGTTGGCCAGGGCGATGGCTTCGTCGAGGTCGTCGACGATCTGGATGGGCAGCACCGGACCGAAGATCTCTTCGCGCATGATCTCCATGTCGGCGCGGCATCCAGCCAAGACCGTCGGCTGGAAGTGAAAACCCGCACCCAAGTCGGCAATCTGCCCGCCGCTGACCAACGTTGCGCCCTGGCTCAGGGCGGTGCGTACTTTGCGGTTGACGCTGTCCAGGCCCTGGCGGTTGATCAGCGGGCCCATTTCTACGTCGGCCTGGGCGATAGGGTCGCCATAGCGGGTGGCGGACATGGCTGCGCTGATGCGTTCGATAAACTGGTCGGCAACCTTGCGCTCCACGTACACCCGCTCGGCGCAGTTGCACACCTGGCCGGTGTTGATGATGCGCGAGTCGCGGATGGCTTTGACCGCCAGCTCCAGGTCGGCATCTGCCAGTACGATGGCCGGTGCCTTGCCGCCCAGTTCCAGGTTGAGCTTGGTGATGTTCGGTGCGGCGGCCGTCATGATCCGCGAGCCGGTCGCCACGCTGCCGGTGAAGCTGATCATGTCGACGCCTGTGTGCGCCGTGAGCGCGCCGCCGACCCGGCCGTCACCGCAGACCACGTTGAACACCCCGGCGGGTAGGTCGGTTTCGGCGACGAGCTTGGCGAACTCGAAGCAGTTGTTCGGGGTTTCTTCGCTGGGCTTGATCACGATGGTGTTGCCGGTGAGCAGCGCCGGCGCCATTTTGCGCGCGATCAGGAAGAACGGAAAATTCCACGGCAGGATGCCGGCCACCACGCCCAACGGCTTGCGGAACAGGAAGATGTTTTCATTGGGACGGTCGCTGGTGATGATCTCGCCTTCGATGCGTCGTGCCCACTCGGCCATGTAGTCGAGATAGTCGGCGGTGAAATTCACTTCCACCTCCGCCAAACCACTGACTTTGCCTTGCTCCAGGGTGATGGTGCGCGCCAGGTGCGCCACGTTCTCGCGCAGCTTGGCGGCGATGCGGCGCAGGTGCCCGGCACGTTCGATGGCGGGTTTGCGCGCCCAGGTCTTTTGCGCCTGGCGTGCCGCGGCCAGGGCCTGGTCGACCTCGGCGGCGGTGGACGCCGGCACCTTCGACAGCAAGGCGCCGGTGGCCGGGTTGAGCACGTCAATGTGCGCTTCGCTGGAGCTGAAGCGGCCATTGATGAAATTCTGGTAAACGGGAACGGATGACATGGGCAGGTTCCTCAATAAGTACGCGAAGGCGCTTTCGTTTCGGCGGCAGGGCGATAGCGGGCAAGGGTGGCCAGGGCACTCTGGCGCAGGAGGCTGATGTCGATGGCCACCGCGATAAAGCGGCAACCCCAGGCCTGATAGCGGCGTGCATCGTCTTCGTTGGGCGCCAGGATGCCGCTGATCTTGCCGGCGGCGAGGGTGGCGTCGATGGCGTGCTTGATGCGCTCCTGGACCTCGGAGTGGCCGGGGTTGCCGGCGTGACCCAGGTCGATGGACAGGTCGGCGGGGCCGATGAACACGGCGTCAACGCCTTCTACGGCGGCAATCGCGGCGACGTTTTCCACGCCAAGGCGCGACTCCACCTGCACGATCAGGCACAGCTCCTCATGGGCGGTGTTCAGGTAGTTGTCCACGCCGTCCCAGCGCGTAGCGCGGGTCAGACCGCCGCCGACGCCACGGATGCCGTGGGGCGGGTAACGCATGGCACGCACCAGGGCCTGGGCCTGTTCGGCGGTTTCGACCATGGGGATCATCAAGGTCTGGGCGCCGATATCGAGCAGTTGCTTGATCAGGCTGGCGTCACTGTTGACGGCGCGCACCACGGGCGCGGTGCTGTACGGCGCGACCGTCTGCAACTGGTTGAGGACGCTGGGAACCGTGTTGGGAGCATGTTCACCGTCGATCAGCATCCAGTCGTATCCGAGGCTGGCGACGATCTCGGCAGCGTAGCCGGAGGCGAAACCGGCCCAGATGCCGTATTGGGTGGCGTCCTTGGCGAGGGCGGCCTTGAAGCCATTGCGGGGCATGTTCATGGCGGGTTCCTCAGCGGTTGTAGGGACGGTGCAGTTGGCAGTCCGGGTTCAGGTCAACGCCAAAGCCCGGCTTGTCCAGCGCCGACAAGCGCATGCGGCCATTTACCGGCACCGGTTCGCCCAACAATTGCGGGTGGAACATCGGCACCACTTCATCCGCTTTGGGCGCCATCATCAGGAACTCGGCGAATGGGCTGTTATGGCGGGTGGCGACAAAGTGATAGCTGTACACCGACGAACCGTGGGGCACGACCATTGCGTTATGCGCATCGGCCAACGCCGAGATTTTCACCAGTTCGGTGAGGCCGCCGCACCAACCGACGTCGGGCTGGATGATGTCGCAGCAGCCCATCTCCAGCAGCATGCGGAAACCCCAGCGGGTGGCTTCATGTTCACCGGTGGTCACCAACATGCCTTTGGGCACATTGTTGCGCAGGGCGGCATAGCCCCAATAATCGTCTGGGGACAACGCTTCTTCGATCCACTTCAGGCCATGCTCATGGGCGCCGATCGCCAGCTTGGTGGCGTAGTTCAAATCCAGGCTCATCCAGCAATCGAGCATCAGCCAGAAGTCAGGGCCGACCCGTTCACGCATGGTCGCCAGCGCTTCGAGGTTCTTGCGCAGGCCTTCTTCGCCTTCGCTGGGGCCGTGGTGCAGGGGCATTTTGCCGCCGATAAAACCCATTTTCTGCGCGAGATCCGGGCGCGCGCCGGTGGCGTAGAACTGCAACTCATCCCGCACCGCGCCGCCGAGCAGTTGGTGCACGGGTTCCTGGCGGATTTTGCCGAGCAGGTCCCACAACGCCAGGTCGACGCCGGAAATCGTGTTGATCACCAGGCCCTTACGCCCGTAATACAGGGTGGACTGGTACATCTGGTCCCAGATTTTTTCGATGTCGGTGACGCGGGCGCCTTCGATAAAGCGCGCCAGGTGTTTCTCGACAATGTAAGCCGCCGGTTCACCGCCAGTGGTCACAGCGAAACCGACGGTGCCGTCGCTGGCTTCGATCTCCACCACCAGGGTGCCGAGCACGTTGATGCCAAAGCTGCGACGGCTCTGGCGGTACTCGGGGTACTTGCTCATCGGCGTGGAAATGTGGTCGTCGATCCAATGCCCATCGGCCTGGTCGTGGTAATCGGCGCCGCCGCCTCGCAGTACAAAGGCGCGGACGTGTTTGATGGTGAGATGACCCATGATGTGACTCCTGGCGTTAAACAGTGGCCGGCGTTTTCGACGCGGTGCGGCCGGGTGAATGGATGCCCAGCACCAGCAATGCAGCCAGTACCGTGGTGGCGGACAGCAGGTACAGGCCGGCTGCCGGGGAATTGAAGGCGCCTTCGGCCCAGTGCTTGATGACCGGTGCGATGAAGCCACCGAGGGCGCCGAAGGAATTGATCAGTGCAATGCCGGCTGCGGCAGCGCTGCCGGCCAGGTAGCTGGAGGGGAAAGTCCAGAACACCGGTTGCACCGCGATGAACCCCGAGGCGGCAAAGCACAGCGCGAGCATGCCCAGCAGCGGGTTGGCGAAGGTCACCGAGCAGGCAATGCCCGCTGCAGCCATCAGCAGGGTCAGGCAGGCGGTCTGGCGACGCAGGCCGGTACGGTCGCTGTAGCTGGGAATCCACCAGGCCGCAAACAGTGCGCAGAGCCAGGGAATGGCCGAGACCAGCCCGACCATCAAGCCGACCTTGGTGCCGAGCAGATCGCCCACTTGGGTCGGCAGGTAAAACACCACGCCGTAGACGCTGGCCTGGATCAGCAGGTACACCAGGCACAAGTACAACACCGCGGGTTGGCACAGCACGGTGAGCAGGCTGCGACCGTGGGAGGTTTTGTGCTGGTCTTCGCTGTCCAGCAGGCTTTGGATCTGCTGGCGTTCAGCGCAGGTCAGCCACTGGGCATCGGCGGGGCGATTGTCGAGGTACCAATAGGCCCAAATGCCTACTGCGGTCGCCATCAGGCCTTCCACCGCGAACAGCCACTGCCAGCCGTGTATGCCGCCAAACCCATCCATTTCCAGCAGCAAACCGGACAACGGGCTACCGAAGATGAAGGCCAGCGGCGCACCGAAATAGAAGAAACCCATGGCCTTGCCGCGCACGGCCTGGGGGAACCAGTAGGTAAGGTAAAGAATGACGCCGGGGAAAAATCCGGCTTCGGCCACACCGAGTAAAAAGCGCAGCACGTAGAAGCTGGTTTCGTTGTGGGCAAACACCATGGCCGCCGAAATCAGGCCCCAGCTGACCATGATGCGGCACATCCACAGACGGGCGCCGACGCGGTGCAGGATCAGGTTGCTCGGCACTTCGAGCAGCGCGTAGCCGACAAAAAACACGCCGGCGCCAAACGCAAAGGCAGCGTCGCTTAAACCGGTGTCGGCCTGGAAAGCTTGTTTGGCGAACCCGACGTTGGCGCGGTCGAGAAAGGCCATGATGTACATCAACAGCAGGAAGGGCAGCAGTCGCCAAGAAATCTTGGCGAGCAGGGGCGCGGGGAGGGTTTTCATAGTGGCGTCCGATGTTTTGTTCTTATGGGACGGACTGTACGGCGGCCGAGCAATACGCTACAAATCGAATCTCGCTTACAAGTGATAACCTCAGGGTATCGATAACAAGGATAAAAATGCGCAGTCCCGCGATCTCTCCCAGCCTGTTCAACCGCCTGCGCTACAAGCACCTGCATATGCTCGTTGCGCTGAGCTCCAGCCAAAACCTGCACCGTGCGTCACAGGCGCTGAACATGTCGCAGCCTGCCGCCACGCGCATGCTGCGCGAAATCGAGGACATGTTTGCCTGTGATCTCTTCGAGCGTCTGCCTAGGGGCATGCGCCCTACAGCGCTCGGGCAGGAGTTGATCCGTTTTGCCGAATCCGCGCTGAGCGGTTTGGACCGGTGTGCCGAAGACTTGATGGCACGACAGCAGGGCGGTTACGGCTACCTGTCGATTGGCACCATCATGGGGGCGGCGCCGGACTTGGTGATGGATTCCATCGCGCAGATCAAATCGCTGAACCCGCAACTGCGTATCCGCATCATGGGCGACACCAGCGACCAGGTGATCCAGTTGCTTGAACAGGGACGCATCGACCTGGCTATCTCGCGCCGTAATGCCGCCACCGACAACGAGCACTACAGCTTCGAACCCCTGGGCAACGAACGCTTGCTGGTGGTTGTGCACGCGGGCCACCCCTTGGCCCAGCGTGAGCAGTTGATGCTGGATGAACTGGTGCGCGACTGGCCGTGGATCCTGCAACCGCAAACCAGCCCGGCGCGCATCGGCTTCGACCAGGCGCTGCAGGATCTAGCGCTGCCCAGCCCGGCGGACATCATCGAATGCAGCTCGGTTTACTCCATGCAGCAGTTGATCCAGCTGACCGACGCGGTGATGGTGCTGTCCGAAAGTGCACTGCGTGATTACCTGAAAATGGGCCTGGTGGTGGCGCTGCCGGTGGCCCTCGACGTGCGACTGGCGCCGTTTGGCATGTTGTTGCGCAAGGGCGAAGTGGTGAGCCGCGAGCTGGGGTTGTTTATCGACTTGTTGCAACAGAAGGCCGCGATGCTTTGAACGCGATGTGTAAAGGGCATGGTGCGTCGGCACGATATTAAATAGAATGAATCTCATTTGAGACTCACTCGCGCCGCGCAGGTCGCTTGCCATGAATGATGCTGTTGTTCCGACCCTCGCCCCTGAACTGACGCTGTCGAGCCTGTACCGTGACCACCGCAGTTGGCTGGAAAGCTGGCTGCGCCGGCGCCTGGGCAATGCCTGGGATGCGGCTGACCTGAGCCAGGATACGTTCTTGCGGGTGCTCGCCAGCGCCCAGCCGATTGCGCAGATGCAGGAGCCGCGTGCCTATCTGGTCACCGTCGGCAAGCGCCTGTTGGTGAATTTTCATCAGCGGCGCAGCCTTGAACAGGCCTATCTGAAGGCCTTGGCGAGCCTCCCCGAAACCTGCGTGCCGTCGCCCGAACAGCGTTGGCTGGTGCTGGAAACCCTGCAAGCCCTGGATGAATTGCTCGATGGTTTGCCGGTGCTGGTCCGCCGAGCCTTCCTGTGGAGCCAATTGGAAGGCTTGGGCTACCGAGAGATCGCCGAGCGCCTGGACGTGTCGGAACGCACCGTAAAACGCTACATGGCCCAGGCCTACGAACACTGCCTGCTGGTGGACCTGTGAGCCGCGACGTCGCCCGCGCCGCCGCGCAATGGTTGGCGCTGCTGGAGTCCGGTGCGGCCACCGAGCGTGATCACGCCGCGTTGCAGCATTGGCGTGACAGCCACCCCCAGCATGAACAGACCTGGCAAAAAGCCCAGACCCTGCGCCAGCGTTTCAGCGACTTGCCCCAGGCCTTGGCGATGGCCAGCCTCGACCGTCCACAACCGGGACGCCGTGCCGTGCTCAAGCGTGCGCTGGGGATCGCTGCACTGGTGCCGACCGCGTGGTTGATCAGCCGCCAATTGCCCATCGAGACCTGGCGTGCCGACTTGCATACTGCGACCGGCGAGCGCAAACGCATGTCCTTGGCCGATGGCGGCAGCTTGCAGCTCAATACCGCGACGGCGGTGGACATAGACCTGACGCAGCAGCGCATCAACCTGGTGGAAGGCGAGCTGGCGTTGAATGTGCCAGGCACGACGGCGATGACCGTGCATACACGCTACGGCGAGCTGCGGGTCAGCCAGGCTGAGGTGTGTGTGCGGCAGCTGGCCGCAGGTTGCCTGGTGTCGGTGCTCAAGGGTTCGGTCCAGGTGCGCGATTTGAACGGGCAGATGGCGACCTTGCAAGGTGGGCAGCAAGCGCCGCTCAAAGCCAGCGGCCTAGGGACCTGGGTGCCTTTCGATGTGCTGCAACTCGGCTGGCGCGATGGTGTGCTGACCGCGCAGAACCAGACGCTGGGTGACTTCTTGAGGGAGCTGGAGCGTTATCGGCCGGGTGTGTTGCGCTGGGAGCCGAGCCTGGATTCGTTGCGGGTTACCGGCAGCTTCCGCCTGGACGACACCGACCGCATCCTCAACCTGCTGGCCTCAAGTCTGGGGCTGGAGGTGCAGGCGCGGACGCGGTATTGGGTGACCTTGCGCAAGGTCGTCTAAATCACGTGGGCCCGTTGCAGCTCAGTCAAGGATTGCGCCTTGAGCTGCGCCAACAACGGATCACGCCGGTCACGCGGGTGCGGCAGATTCACCGCCAATTCCTGGCGAATGCTGCTCGGTCGGTTGTCCATCACCAGCACCCGGTCACTCAGGTACAGCGCCTCGTCCACATCATGGGTCACCAGCAACAAGGCGATGGCATGGTGTTCGGCCAATTGCAGCAGTAGGTCCTGCAGCTTCATGCGGGTAAAGGCATCCACTGCACTGAACGGCTCATCCAGCAGCAACACCTGCGGCCGTGAATACAACCCCCGCGCAATGGCCACCCGCTGCGCCATGCCGCCGGACAATGCCTTGGGCAGTGCCTGGGCAAAGCCCTTGAGGCCGACTTCCTCGATCAACTGCGTGATCCAGGCCTTGTCGTAGTGGCTGTCATCGCTGAAACCGATGTTCTGTTCCACCGTGAGCCAGGGCATCAGCCGTGGCTCCTGGAACACAAAGGCCACTTCGCCATCGGGGCTGTGCAGTTCACCCTGGAAGTCCGTTTCCAGGCCGGCGACGATGCGCAGCAAGGTGCTTTTGCCGCAGCCGCTGGGGCCGAGCAGGCTCACGGCTTCCCGTGGTTGCAGCACCAAACGCACGTCTTTCAACACGGTGGTGCTGGCAAAGCTTTTACGCGCGACATGAATATCCAACAGCGGTTGCGCGCTCATTGCCCGGCTCCCTGGAAGGTATCGCGCCAGGCCAGGCAACGCGTTTCCAGCGCCGCGAGCAGGCCATCGCTGACTTTGCCCAACAGCGCCAACACGATAATCGCCGCCAGCACGATATCCGGCCGCGAAGTCTCCCGCCCATCACTGAGCAGGTAACCCAAGCCCTTGGTCGCCGCGATCAGCTCGGCTGCCACCAGAAACATCCACGCCAGGCTCAAGCCACTGCGCAACCCGGTGAACAGGCCGGGCAGGGCGGCGGGCAGCAGGATCCGACGCACCAGCCGCCACCGGCTGAAACCGTACATCTGCCCGACTTCCACCAGCTTGCGGTCGATATCGCGGATGGCAGCGACACCATTGAGGTACACCGGGAAAAACGCGCCAATCGCGATCAGCACGATCTTCGAGGTTTCGTCGATGCCCAGCCACAGCAGCAACAGCGGCACCCAGGCCAGGCTCGGGATCGAACGCAGCCCGGCAAACGTCGGTTCCAGGTAGGCTTCGGCCTCGCGGCTCAAACCGACCCAGGCGGCAAACACCAGGGCCAGGCTGGCGCCAATGGCAAAGCCCAACAGTACCCGGCCGAGGCTGGCGCTGATGTGTTTCCACAATGCGCCTTCGGCCAGGTCGGTGAGGGTCACGGCGATTTCGCTGGGTGCCGGCATCTGGTACGACGGCAGCCAACCCACGCGCACCACCACCTCCAGCACCAGCAGGATCAGCACCGGCAACACCAGGCCCTTGAGCCGCCTTGGCCAGGCACTGCGGTTGATCACCACCGGTGCGGCAAGGGGCAATGCTTGGGTTTTGCTGGTCATCACGGGCTCCTTAATGGCCGAACGAGGTGTCGATCAACTGGTCGATCACCTGGTCCACGTTCACGCCTTTGCGCACCAGTTCTTCCGACACCAGGATCGGGGCGGCCGCCTTGGACGCCACCACGTCCTTGCTGCTCAGGAACGGCGTGCTCAAATCGGTGCGCGAGAGTTGCAGCTTGGCCACTTCCAGCGGCAGGCCGGACTCGTCGGCCAGCAGCTTGGCGAATTCATCCGGGTGCTTCACCGCCCAATCCCGCGCCTTTTCATAGGCACCGAGCACTTTGGTGATGGTCTGCGGATGCGCCTTGGCGAACTTCTCGGTGACGCTGACCACGCCGTAGCTGTTGAAGTCTTTATTGCGGTAGAGCAGGCGCGAACCGGCCTGGATTTCACTGGCGGCCATGTGCGGGTCGAGACCGGCCCAGGCGTCCACGTCACCTTTTTCCAGCGCAGTGCGGCCGTCCGGATGTTGCAGGTGCACCAGTTCCACGTCGTCCTTTTTCAGCCCGGCCTGTTGCAGGCTGCGTAGGGTGAACAAGTACGGGTCGGTGCCCTTGGTGGCGGCGATTTTCTTGCCCTTGAGGTCGGTGACGGTCTTGAACGGTGAGTCCTTGCGCACCACCAGTGCGGTCCATTCAGCGCGGCTGTACACGTACACCGATTTGATCGGGCTGCCGTTGGCGCGGCTCAGCACCGCCGACAAGCTGGCGGATGACGCAAAGTCCACGCCGCCACTGTTGAGGTATTCCAGGGAACGGTTGCTGCCCTGGCTCAACACCCAGCCCACTTTGGAGTTTGGCAAGGCTTGTTCCAGCCAGCCGAAATGCTTGAGCACCAGGCTGACGGGCGAGTAATAGGCGTAGTCGAGGTTGACTTCGGCGGGATCGGTGTCGGCGGCGTGGGCCAGGGGTTGCAGGCACAGCGCGAGGGCGCAGGCGCCGAATAGGCGTTGGGTGAAGGCTTTCATGGAACAGCTCCGGCAAGGCGTTGAGAGAAGGTTTTTCTTATATTCAGAAAATTTGGTTTGCATGTTCCATCATGCTTTATAGGAATATGCAGTCTCTGTGCCATGTACTTTGGAGGCGTGTTTCCAGGGTTCAGGAGGCATTAAACTGTGTTGGGAAAGGGCAGATTGTTGAAGTACTGTTGGCTGGGCAACAGCTCTCATATATCTGTATCGAATAAATAAAGAGTTATATATTCCTTTTAATGTTCGGGGCGATGGCGCATTTTGAAGGCCTGCGCATTCGTGCGGATTGACCCAACAGCCAAAAGGAAAGCCGACATGACCATTAAAGCGATCAACGTGCGCAACCAGTTCAAGGGCGTGATCAAGGAAATCCTGCTGGGGGAAGTGGTGTCGGAAATCGACGTGCAGACCGCGTCCGGCATTGTCACTTCGGTGATCACCACCCGTTCGGTGCGTGACCTGGAATTGAAGGTGGGCAGTGAGGTGATTGCGTTTGTGAAGTCCACCGAAGTGTCCATTGCCAAGTTATAAATGACTGCCCCCGCACTCAGGCGGGGGCATTCATGACTCAAGCGATTTTCGGTCCACTACCACCCGGTGGATGTGGCTCCGGTTTCTCTGGCGGTGCGTCCGTCGGCAAGTTCTTCGGCGCCTTGTTCGGGTCTTCGTAGTCCTTGTGCAAGCCCCCATCCAGCCGGTTGCTCGACGAACCGCCTTTTTGCGGGGTCTCGTCGAAGTGTTCCCATTCCGACTGCTGGAAGCGGAAGATGCTGTCGTCGGTTGGCGCGTCGCGACCACCGTAATGGTGGATTTCGTAGTGGGCGTATTCGACTTTGTCAGCCCAGTTGTCCTGCAATAGACCGTCGCCGGCCAGGTCGCGGTACCAGTCGTTTTCCTTCTCGGTCGCCTTCTGCTTTTTGTTGTGGTCGACGAAGTAGCCGATGATCCCGCCGACCACCGCCAACACCACGCCCACCAGGAACAACGGCCCGGTCAACGCCGCCGCCGTGCCCGCGCCAAACAGCGCCGCAGCTCCCAGTACGCCCGCC
Source organism: Pseudomonas sp. FH1 (assembly GCF_000510895.2). Classification (NCBI taxonomy): domain Bacteria; kingdom Pseudomonadati; phylum Pseudomonadota; class Gammaproteobacteria; order Pseudomonadales; family Pseudomonadaceae; genus Pseudomonas; species Pseudomonas sp. FH1. The sequence goes on along the minus strand of NZ_AOHM01000086.1, from coordinate 33,398 downwards.
GAAGCACCAAACGCACCGCCCGCTACTTGCAGGCCGCCGGCCGCCTGGGCCAGGGGATCTTTGTCTTTCACGCCGCTCTTGATCGCCAGCGCACCCAACACGATGTCGGCAAAACCGCCGGCAATGTCCGTGGCCGGGCCGAGCACCTTGATCACGGAACCGGCGATCTTCGCCGATTTAGACGCGCCCAGCTTGGCCGCACCCGCAGCCGCCAGGCCGTCATCCAGGTGCGTGGCCAGGCCTTCGGTGGCCTCGGTGACTGCCTTGTCGCCGTCGCCGAACATCTTGGCGATACCGTCGTACTGGCTGTCCGGCACGGCATCGAGGGCGGTGGCAATCTTGGATTTGACCTCGGAGGGCAATTCGCTGACGCGGAACTCGAAGTTCGGCTCCTGCATGCCGGTCTTGCCCCAGATCTCCGGTAAGGTCTTGTCCAGCCCCAGGAAGTCCACCAGGCCGCCTTTGCCCAGGGTTTCACCGATCTTGTCGCCCAGGCGCACGAAGTGGCTGGAGCCGCCGGCAAAGCTCAGGAAGTCCTTGGCGATGGTCATGCGCTGCGCCGGGGTTTCACCCAGCTTGCCGCCTTTGCCCACCAGTTGGTAAATCCCGGAGAACAGGCTCACGCCGGCGCCCAGGGAGCCAAGGATGCCCTTGCTGTTGAGGGTGTTGAACACCTCGCCAAGCATGCCGCGATCGGCCACCGGAATGTAGGGTTTGCTCAAGGCGGTTTTCAGGTCGGCTTCGCTGATCGCACCGTTTTTCTGGTAGACGGCGCCCAGCTCTTCCAGGGCCTTGGTGACAGCGGCGGATTTTTCCTTGCCTTGCAGGCCCTCGTTGAGGAATTTTTCCAGGGTTTCCTGGGTACGGCGCGGCAAGTCCAGCACGTTGCCCTTGAGCACGCCTTTGAGCAAGCCGAACAGGTCCTTGGTCGCCAGTTCTTTGTTCTCGTCGGAGATCTTGCTCGGGTCCGACAGGATCGCGTTGAGGTCGGTGGTCAAACCGTCGGCCTGGATATTCTGCGCGGCCTTGCTCGCGGCTTCCGGGTCGAACAGCGACAACGACGTCAGGGTATCGCTGAGGTCTTTCTGCGCTTCAAAGGTCTTGCCCTGGCTTTGCAGGTCCTTGAGGTACAGCACGTAATCCGGGTTGGAGGTGAGGTCCAGCAGCTTCTGCTTGATCTCGTCCTTGTTGGGCAGTTTGTTGATCGCCTCGTCCATCTTCGACTTGTAGTCAGCCTGCACGGTCGGGTCGTTGAACAGCTCGCCGATCTGCTTTTGCACGGCCTTGCCGTCGATAATGTCGTGCATGTCAGCCGAGGTCAGCTCGGTCTGCTTGTCATCGAATTCGCGCCAGGTGGTGTTGAACGGGCGCTTGGCCTCTTCGTAGCCGGTGATGCCGTGGCCGTTCTGGTAGGCCGCCTGGGCTTCGAGGGCGCGAACCAGCTTGGCGCGTGGGTCGTCCTTGGGGATCGAGCCGTTTTTCACGCCTTCGCGGTAGGTGTCGATCAGTTGGGTGGTGGCCAACTCGCTGACGCTGAGGGTGGGCGACTTATCGTCCTTTTCATCGGCATGCACGCCAGTGTCCAGGTTCAGCACATCCAGCTCATCGGCCTTGGGCAGGTTGTGCTTGGCGCGGGTGTCGTCCACCGAGCTGGCGCTCCAGGCTTCCCACTTGGCCGCGACATCGTCGTAGAGCTGTGGGCTGAGTTCCTTGGAGACGATGACCTTGCCTTCGCTGGTCTCGTAGCGGATCAGGCCGTCGCCCAATTCGTCCGGGGAGCCGAAGGTGATGTCGGTGTTCTTCAGGAAGTCATTCGGCCCGGCCAGCTTGTAGCCTTCGCCTTCGCTGGTGTGGATCTTGGCCCAGGTGTCATTGGCGGTGGCGACGCTCTTGAACAGCTCGGGACTGACGTCGGCCGACACTACCACCTTGGTGCCGTCATGCAGTTCATAGGTGAGGATGTTGTCTTTCTGGTCGTTGTTCCAGTTGAAATTCTTGTAATCGTTGAGGCCCGGTACTGGCGTATTGGCGTCGGCCAGCACCGCGCCGTTGTTCAGCTCGCCTTCCACCACGGCTTTCTTGCCGGGATCGGTGTAGACCTCGTGCAGGCCGGCCAGGTAATCGAACAGCTTGGGGTTGTCGTCGCGGGCCACCACCATCTTCTGGCCGTTGCTTTCGAAGCGGATCAGGCCTGGGCCGACTTCATCGACCGGGCCAACCGCCGTGCCGCCGTAGGGTGGCCACACTTCATTGTCGCTGGCGCGCTTGTAGCCGGCGTCTTCACTGGTGGACAGGCCGGTGAAGCTGGCATAGGCGTCCTTGGCTTTCTGGAACGCCTCGGGGTTGTCGCGCTGGCTGATGACAACCTTGGTGCCGTCCTGGGTCTCGTAGCGGATCACGCCTGGCCCGGTTTCATCCGGTGGGCCGAGGGATTTGTAGTCGGCGAGTTTTGCCGGGGCGCTGCCATCGGCGCCGAGGCTCTGGTAGCCGGCATTCTGGCTGGCGACGACGCCGGAGAGGGACTTGAAGTCGGTACTGACCTGCTTGAACAGCTCGGGGCTGTCCTGTTCGCTGACGATGACTTTCTTGCCGTCCTGGGTCTCATAACGAATCAACCCCGGACCGACTTCATCGGGCGGGCCGATGGCCTTGTAGTCGGCCAGTGCCGGCGGTGGCGTTGCGTCCTTGGCGGCCAACTCATAGCCGTCCTTCTTGCTGGCATCCAACCCGGACGGCGTCTTGTCGTGGGCCTCGACCTTCTTGTTATTGGCGCTGTTCTTGAGCAGCACATGGAACGGCGCGCCGGACTTGGGCGGCGTGCGGGGAAGGGCTTTGGGGTCGGACGAGCGATCGAGGGGCTGGGTCGTCATGCCATGGAACTCCTGCTGTAGCCGGTTGTGGCGGTCGGCAAAAACAGTAACAGCAGGGGTTCGGCACTCGTTGCGAAAAGTTGTGAATTAGGCCTGACGGTTGCGCAGCGCGCGCTCCATGCGTTGCAGGCCTTCTTCCAGCATGGCCCGTGGGCAGCCGAAGTTCAGGCGCACGAATTGCTGGCTGTCGTCACCAAACTCGATCCCGGCGCTCAAGCCGACCTTGGCCTGCTCCAGGAAAAACTGCTGTGGGTCATCCAGGCCCAGGGCGCTGCAATCCAGCCAAGCCAGGTAGGTGCCTTGTGGCGCATGCATGACCACGCCAGGCAGGCGGGTTTGCACGGCGTCGAGCAGGTAGTCACGGTTGCTTTGCAGGTACTGCACCAGCGCGTCGAGCCAATCACTGCACTGGCTGTAGGCCGCGCGGGTGGCTTCCAGGCCCAGGGGGCTGACGCTGTCGACCATGCCGCAACGGGCATTATTGAAGCGCTCGCGGATCTCGGCGTTCTGGATCACCGCAAAGCAGGTCTTCAGGCCGGCCACGTTGTAGGCCTTGCTCGCCGACATCAGGGTAATGGTGCGCTGGGCAATCTCGGGGCTGAGGCTGGCGGTGGGGATGTGGCGGCGGCCGTCGAAGCACAGTTCGGCATGGATCTCGTCGGAGATGATCAGCGCGCCGTGTTCCAGGCAGGCGTTGGCCACGGCCAGCAGTTCTTCGCGCGGGAAAACTTTGCCCATGGGGTTGTGCGGGTTGCTCAGCAACAGCGCACCCGCGCCGGTCAGCGCCTGGCGCATCGCAGGCATTGGCGTGAGGTATTCGCCGTTGATCAGCTCGAAGGGCACTTCGATGCGCGGCAGGTTCCAGTGTCCCGGCGCCAGGCGAATCGGCCGGTAGTTGGGGGTTTGCAGCACCACCGGCTGGCCCGGCTTTACAAACGCGTGCAGCGCCATATTGAAGCCGGGCTCGACGCCGGGCAGGAACAGCAACTCATCCGGCTGCACGCGCCAAGCGTACTTGGCCCACAGGTCGGCGATGATTGCCTCGCGCACATCCGGCCCGGCGACGCTGTAGCCCAGCACCTGTTGGTCGAGGCGCGCGTGCAGGGCTTGCAGGACGGCGGGCGGGGCGGCGACGTCCATGTCGGCGATCCACATCGGCAACACGTCTTGCGGGTAACGGTTCCACTTGGTGCTGCCGGTGCCGAGGCGGGGGTGGATCGTGTCGAAATCAAAGCTCATGGGGGGCTCGTATCAGGAAGTCAGGCGCAAGAATGGCGCTGATTCTAGCGCCATTATTTTTATAGGCCAGAGCCGATTGCCACCGCGAGTTGCCGGTGCGCCTGTTCCAGGGCGCGGTTGACCGCTTCTTCACCGCGCACCATGGCCGGCAGGTAGACGAAATCCACCGAGTGAATGCCCACCGTCGACAGGATGGTGCTCATGTACGGGGTCAGGAAGTCCGGCTCATGGCCCTTGCGGGCGTTACCTGAACTGACCAGCACAAAGGTGCGCCGGTCCTGCAGCAAGCCGACTTTGGCGAACTGTTCATTCACGGTAAAACTGCGCTGGATGCGCACCACATGGTCGATCCAGGCCTTGAGCGCCGCCGGCACGGTGAAATTATGCACGGGGGTGCACAGGATCAGCAGGTCGCAGGCTTCCAATTCCACAATCAATTGTTCCGAGAGTGCCGTGGCGCTGCCGCTGAGTCCGCCGGGGGTGGTCAGCGCGTTGGCATATTCACGGGTCAGGGGCGGCAATGCCTGGCCGCCGTAGTCACGCTCGGTCACCGCGGCGTCGGGTACCAGGTCGCGCAACAAGGCGCGGGCCAGTTTGAAGGTCTGTGCGGCTTTGCCGTGGGGGCTGAAACTGAGGAGCAGGGCGCGGGTCATTGGCTCAGGTCCTGGGAGAAGTGCATGCCCAGGGGCAGCAGGCCCTGGCGGAAATAGAAGCGCTGGGCCAGGGCCATGTGCATGCCGGTGTCCAGTACCAGCCAGCGGTAGCCTCGGGCGCGGGTTTCTTCGCGTACGCGGTCCAGCAGGTGTTCGCCCAGGCGGCGCCTTTGTTGCGTGGCGTCTACGACCAGGTCATCTACGTAGATGAAGCGGCCGTACAGGGTGTTTTCGGTTAGCCGATAGCCGGCGAGGCCGATTACCTTGCCGCGTTCTTTTGCTGCCAGCAGGTGGTAGCCGTTTTGCCGTTGGCGCTGGATTTGTTCGGCGAATGCTGGGGCGTCGGTGAGGTGGGGGCGCAGTTGGTGCATGACTGGGAAGCTGGCGATGAGGTCGGCTTCGGTTTCCAGGTGGGTGAATTCGATGTGGTCATTCATGGTGAGCCTTTGTGCTTTTTAGGATGCGCCATTGTTGAGGGTGTGGCGAGAGGCGGACAGGGGCATGATTGGACATGTGGGTTGGGGCATATCCGTTATTTAGGTAACGGCTGCTTAGGGTTCCGCCCTTACGGCGGCTCACTTTGGAAAAGCCCCAAAGTAAGCAAAGGGCTCTTGCCCCAACACTCGGCACCTCGCCTAGGCTCGGTGTGCCCTCACTCCGGCTTGAATCCGTGGGCCGCCGCGATGGGCCATCCTTGGCCCAGCGCGGCTAACCCGGCGTCCTGCCGGGTTACCCACGGATTCAAGCCTGCGTTCGGCCAGCGTGTTTGACGGGGCGCCTCAGATCAAAAGCCAGAGCAAGAGCGACTCGCTTCGCATCGTAGATACGTTGGTGTGTATCCCGTTTTTTTGCATCATCGTTGACGACCATCGCGGGCAAGCCCAGCTCCCACAGGAAAACGCACACGCTTCAACGTTTCGGTCGGCTATTAGGCCGCCGCGCTCTGCTTTTGATTGTGATCTTGATCTTAGGCGCCCCGTTAAACACGCTGGCCGGAATTCGGCAGGGATTTGGGGGGTAAACCGGCAGGGATGCCGGTTTAGCCGCCCCGCGCCATGGATGGCGCGTGGCGGCGGCCCCCCAAATCACTGTCGGATTACGGGCACACCGAGCGTGAGCGAGGTGCCGAGTGTTGGGGCAAGAGCCCTTTGGTTACTTTGGGGCTCTTTTCCAAAGTGACCCGCCGTAAGGGCGGAACCTATTTCAGCCATCACCCAAATAACGGATATGCCCCCAATCACAACCCCTGACTCCCCCGAATCAAATCATAAGCCTTCCTGGCAATCGGATTCGCCGTATTCGGCCGAATCCAAAGGTAATACGTCACCTCCGGCAACCGCGGCAACCCATCCGTCTCCCCCAACACCCGCATATCCGGCCCCAACATCTCCATACTCCGCGGCGTCACCCCCAACCCCGCCCGAGTCGCCGCCTTGATCCCGATCAAATTCGAAGCCAGATACGCCTGGCGCCAAGGAATATTCGCCCGCTCCAACGCCTCCAACGCATAACGCCGATAAATGCTCGGTTCATCCACCAGAATCAGCGGCAACGGCTCACTTGGCTGGTGAATATACTGGGCCGAACAAATCCACCACACCGGCGATGTGCGCAACGCAAACCCCTCAAGGTTCGGATCAGATCGCGTGGAAATCACCATATCCACCTTGCCCCGATGCAAGTCATCCATCAAAAACGGACTGCGCCCCACATCGATCTCCAACCGCAAACGCGGCGCCGAGCGAGCAATGTGGCTAAGGATCGGCGGCAAGATCGTGTCAGCAATATCGTGAGGCGACCCAATACGCAGCACACCACTCAAGCTGCTCTCACGCAGCGAATTCAACGCATCGTCATTCAGTGACAGCATCTGCCGCGCATGGCGCAGCAACTGCAAGCCCGGCTCGGTCAGTTGCTTTTGCCGGCCACGCTTCTCGAACAGACTGACCCCCACTTGCTGCTCCAGGCGTTGCATGTGCTGGGTCACGGACGATTGGGTGCGCGACAGGTGCATGCCGGCGCCGGCGAAGCTGTGGTGGTCGACCACGGCAATAAAGGTGCGCAGCAGTTCAAGGTCAAGGGTCGACATGGCCGGCTCCAGAGGCGGTTTTTATATCAAGCGTGTGAAGTTAAACATTACAGATATTTATGTATGGGTGAAGCGTATTTTTAGCGCGCCCCGTAAATAGTGGCATATGTCGTAATTGTAGGTTGTGCAGACACGGCAAGTTATAACGATATGAGATATTTGCATTTCCGTTGCCCCCACACTCTCCCTAGCATGCCCCTCCATCAGGTCGGGGTACGCCGATCATTTGCCAGGGGGAAGTCCAATGAAGTTGAAAAAATGGTTGCCGGTGGCCCTCGGGTCGATCATCGCGTTGGGCAGCAGCGTGGCGGCGCAAGCCGATGCGACCCTGGACAAGATCGAGCAGCGTCATGTGCTGGTGGTCGGCGTGCTGCTGTCTGGCGGGCCATTCGGCAGCATTGACCCGGCCACGCAAAAGCCCAAGGGCCTGAACGTCGACCTGGCCAACGAACTGGGGCGTCAACTCAAGGCAGAGGTGCAATTGGTGCCGGTGTTGCCGGCCAACCGTGTGCAGTTCCTGCAACAGGGCAAGGTCGACTTGCTGATCGCCAATATGGAATGGACCGCCGAGCGCGGTGAGATCCTCGGTTTTGTGCCGACCCCGTTCTATCGTATTGGCGGCGCGGCGGCGGTGCTCAAGAGCAGCAAGATCGCCCGCTGGGAAGACCTCAAGGATCAGCCCGTGTGCACTTCGCAGGGCAGCAGCTACGTGAAGCCGCTGACTGAGTTCGGCGCACAGCTCAAGGCATTCAAGAGTTCTTCCGAATCCCTGCTGGCCCTGCGTGGCAACAACTGCGTGGCGGCGGTGCATGACTCGACGCTGATCAACCCGTTGATCAATGACAGTCCTGAGTGGAAGGACTACCGCGTCATTACCCCGGAACTCAACCCGGCGCCTTCGGTGATCTGGACCCGTCGCGGCGAAAGCGATACCCAGGCCAAGCTCGATCCGATCGTCAAGGAACTGCACCGCAGCGGCTGGCTGATCGACGCCCAGACCCGCAACCGCATCAGCCCGGCCTCGCCGGCGCTGGTGGAATTGCAGCAACAGTTCAAGGGCGCCTGATATGCACTTCAAAACCTTCACCGCCCTCGGCCTGGCCCTGTGCGCCGGCTTCGCCCAGGCCGATGCCACCCTCGACAAGATCCAGCAACGCCACGCCATCAGCGTCGGGGTGATTCTCAGCGGGCCGCCGTTCGGCACCCTGGACCCCAAGACCGGTGAGCACCTGGGCTACAACGTCGAACTGGCCAAGGGCATCGGCGAGGCGCTGGGCGTCGAGACCAAGACCGTATCGGTACTGGCGCCCAACCGCGTGCAGTTCCTGCTGCAGGGCAAGGTCGACATCCTGATCGCCAATATGCAGTTCACCGAAGAGCGTGCCGAGATCCTCGATTACGTGCCCACACCCTACGAAGAAGTCGGCGGCGCGGCGTTGATCCGCAAAGGCGCTGGCATCCAGCAGTGGGCCGACCTCAAGGACAAGCCGGTGTGCGTGTCCCAGGGCAGCAACTTCATCAAACCGCTACAAGAGACCTACGGCACGCAGATCAAGGCGTTCCGCAGCCAGTCCGAGTCGCTGTTGTCGCTGCGCGGCAATGGGTGTGTGGCGGCGGTGCACGTCAGCCCGACCATGCATGCCTTGCTCAGTGATGCCGAATGGGAGGGCTATGAAATTCCGTTGCCGGGCGACCTGATTCCGTCCAACTCGGTGATCTGGATCCGCAAGGGCGAACACGACACCCAGGCCAAGCTCGATGCCATCGTGAAGGGTTGGCATAAAAGCGGTTTCCTGATCGCCCTCGGCGAGCGTACCGGCATGGCGCCGTCCCAGGCCCTGCGCGATTTGCATGAGCAATACAGCCATGAGTGATGCGTTGTTCGCCACCTTGCAACAGTTGCTCGGCGCGGCCCATGTGCAAACCAGCGAGCAAGCGGCGCACTACCTCACTGACAAACAGGGTCGTTATACCGGCCACGTGATCGCGGCGGTGCATCCGGCCAACACCGAGGAAGTGGCGGCGGTGGTGCGAGCTTGCGTGGCGCTGAAGGCGCCCATCGTGGTGCAGGGTGGCAATACGGGGTTGATGGCCGGCGCTACGCCGGATGCCAGCGGACGTTCGGTGTTGCTGTTGCTGGACCGCATGAACCGCGTGCGTTCGGTCGACACCGACAACGACACCCTGACCGTCGAAGCCGGGTGCATCCTGCAACATGTCCAGGACGCGGCCCGTGCAACCGATCGCCTGTTTCCCCTGAGCCTCGGCGCCGAGGGCAGTTGCACCCTTGGCGGCAACCTCGGCACCAATGCCGGCGGCACTGGCGTGCTGCGTTATGGCAATACCCGTGAGCTGACCCTGGGCCTGGAAGTGGTGACCGCCGAAGGCGAGATCTGGCATGGCCTGCGCGGGTTGCGCAAGGACAACACCGGCTATGACCTGCGCGACCTGTATATCGGCAGCGAAGGCACCCTCGGCATTATCACGGCCGCCACCTTGAAGCTGTTTCCGCTGCCCAAGGCCCAGGCGACCGCGTTGCTGGCGTTTGATGAGCTGGCGCAAGCCGTCGCTTTTCTGTCCCATGCCCGTGCCGGTTTTGGTGCGAGCCTGACGGCGTTCGAATTACTCACTGCTGATTGCCTGGCGCTGTTGCGCGATCAGTTTCCGGAGGGCCCGCAGCCGTTCAAGACGGCCAATCAGCCCTGGTTCGCCCTGATTGAACTCTCTGACAATCACGGCGAAAGCCATGCCCGCGAAGCCTTCGAGGCCGTGCTTGGCGAGGCCTTCGAAAAGCAGTTGATCAGCGACGCCCTGATCGCTGAAAGCCTGGCGCAAAGCGAAGCCCTGTGGTTGCTGCGCGAAAACATGAGCGAGGCGCAAAAGCGTGCCGGGCGCAATATGAAGCACGATATCTCGGTGCCGATCTCGCAAGTGGTCGCCTTTGTGGCGCACACCGACGCGTTGTTGCAGCAGCATTTTCCCGGCGTGCGTCACTTCACCTTCGGCCACTTGGGCGACGGCAACCTGCATTACAACGTGGCCCATCCACTGGATTCGACAGTGGACGCGCACATGGCGCACTACGCCGAACTCAGCGCCCTGGTACACGACAGTGCCCATGCCCACGGTGGCTCGATCAGTGCCGAACACGGTATCGGCCAGCGCAAGGTCGGCCTGCTCAGCCGCTATAAAAGCCCGGTGGAGCTGGACCTGATGCGCCGCATCAAGCAGGCGCTGGATCCGCACAACCTGCTCAACCCCGGCAAAGTCCTTGAGGTACAGCCATGACCCTACGCCTGTCCCAACGCGTGCAGCGGGTCTCGCTGTCCGCCAACGCCGCCGCCAAATCCCGCGCCACTGAGTTGCGCGAGGCGGGGCGCGATATCCTCGATCTCACCACCGGCGAGCCGGATTTCGATACCCCCGAACACATCAAGCAGGCGGCCTATGCCGCGATCGCCGGCGGCGCTACCAAATACACGCCGACGCCCGGTGTAAAAGCCTTGCGCTTGGCCGTGCAACGCAAGCTGGCGGATGAAAACCGCCTGGACTATCCACTGTCGTCCATTGTGATCGCCAACGGTGCCAAGCAGATCATCTTCAACGCGTTTGCCGCGACCCTGGATGACGGTGATGAAGTGCTGGTGCCGACACCCTACTGGCCATCGTTCCCCGACAGCGTACGCTTCAATGGCGGCGAGCCGGTGTTCATCGAATGTGGGCTGGAGCAGGGCTGCAAACTGCTGCCGGCCCAGCTAGAGCAGCACATCACTGCGCGTACGCGCTGGCTGATCCTCAATGGCCCTGGCAACCCGAGCGGCGCGGTGTACAGCGAAACCGAACTGCGCGAGTTGGCCGAAGTGCTGCGTCGTCATCCCCAGGTGCTGGTCCTGCTGGATGAACTCTACGAACACATCCGTTTCGATGGCCGCCCGGCGCAGAGTCTGCTGAACGTTGCTCCGGACTTGCTCGACCGCTGTCTGCTGGTGGGCGGTGTGTCCAAGACCTACGCCATGACGGGCTGGCGCATCGGCTTTGGGGCGGGGCCGAAAACCTTGACCGATGCCATCGCAGTGGTGCAATCCCAATCCACTTCTGGTGCGTCCTCGGTGGGCCAGGCGGCTGCATTGGCGGCTTACAACGGTGGGCTGGACTTTCTTGCGGAGCACGTCGCGGCTTATCAACTACGCCGGGATGTTCTGGTGGAAACGCTTGCAGCCGTTGACGGCCTGGAAGTCCTGGAGCCCCAGGGCGGTTTCTTCGTCTTCGTGCGTTGCGCCGCGCTGCTGGGACGCGTTCGCCCGGACGGCCAGCGCATCAACAATGACGATGACCTGGTGGCCTGGCTGTTGGAGGAGGGCGTCGCCGGAGTGGCGGGCAGTGCCTATGGCCTGTCGCCGTGGTTCCGCCTGTCCATCGCCACGGCGACTGACAGCGTTGCAGAAGCCGGACGGCGTATCGCAAGCGCCTGCGGAAAGTTGCAATGATGGAGGTTTTCGTCCACTGGGCTGCGGGTATCGGCCTGAACTACAACTTTCTGTTGGATGCCTACCAGCGTGGCACGCTGGTCCAGGGCGCGCTGACCACCGGCCTGCTGTGCCTGTTCACCATTATTGGCAGCCTGTTGGCGGGCATCACGCTTGCGGCGATGCTCACCTCGGGTAACCCGTGGCTGGCCAAACCGGCGCGGGTGTTCGTCGAAGTCACGCGCAACACGCCGACCCTGGTGCAGCTGTACTGCGCGTTCCTGGTGCTGAACATGCTGCTGACCCAGGCAGTCGGTGCGGCCAACCCGCTGACGCCGTTTGCCTGGGTGGTGATCGTGATCTCCCTGCACAAAGGTGCGTTTCATGCCGAGGCTTTGCGCGCCGGCATCGAAGCAGTGCCTGCCGTGACCCTGGAAGCTGCCAGTTCCCTTGCTTTCAGCAGCCGGCAGTTGCTGTGGAATGTGCAGTTGCCCCTGGCGCTGCGTTTTGCCCTGCCGTCGCTGATCAACAACCTGATCGACCTGGTGAAGATGACCGCCGTGGCTTCCGCGATTGCGGTGGGCGACATCACCTACGCGGCCATCATGATCTGGACCCAGAGCGATAACGTGCTGGAACTGATGATCCTGATCCTGAGCTTTTTCGGCCTGCTGAGTTTTATCGTCAATTGTGTGGGGCGCTGGCTGGAAGCGCGCCTGAGGATGCCCGGCTATGGCCATTGATTCATTCCCGGTGTTGTCGGCGTTGCTGCAATGGTCACCGGCACTGGTGGCCGGTTTCGGCCAGAACATCTTGATCAGCGTGGTGGCGATTGCCCTGGGCTCGATGCTGGGGTTGTTGATCGGTGCGTTGGCCTTGTCGCCGTTGGGCTTTGTCGCGCGGCTGTGGGTGCAGGTGTTTCGCAATGCGCCGTGGCTGGTGCTGATCTATTTCACCACCTACGTGTTCCCGTTCGAGATCCACATCGGCAGCAGCTACGTGTCGTTCCCCGATTGGGTCAAGGTCACCATCGGCCTGGCGTTGCCGGCCAGCGCCAACGTGGCGGAGATCTTCCGTGGCGCCATCGGTTCGATCCCCAGCACCCAATGGGAAGCCGCGCGCTCCCTGGCGTTTACCCGTGGCCAGTTGTTTCGTTCGATCATCCTGCCGCAGTGCTTCAAGCGCATGTTGCCGCCGTGGATGAACCTGTACGCCGTGGTCACCATGGGCACCGCGCTGGCCTCGCTGGTGGGCGTGCACGACGTGATCGACACCGCGCAGATCGCCAGCAACACCGTGAACATGACTGGCTTTACCGTGCTGATCTACTTGAGCCTGCTGGTGCTGTTCTTTGCCTATTGCTACCCGATTTCCCGTCTCACCCAACACCTGGAGCGCCGTTATGCCTTCTACTGAACCCTTGGTGAGCCTGCGGGATGTGCACCTGTCGTTCGGCGCCAACCCGGTGCTCAAGGGCATCGACCTCGACGTGCTGCGCGGCCAGGCGGTGTCGATCATCGGCCCGTCGGGGTCGGGCAAGTCGACGATCCTGCGCTGCATCACCGGTTTATTGCAGCCTCAGCGCGGCAGCATCCGCGTGGGCCAGACCCAGGTCGATACCTTGGCCCAGGAAGCCCAGCGCATCGAGTTGCGTAAGCGCGTCGGGTTTGTGTTCCAACAGTACAACCTGTTCCCGCACTTGTCGGTGCTGGAAAACCTGGTGATCGCCCCGCGCAAGGTGCTCGGCCGCAACCGTGCCGACGCCGAGAAAGACGCTCGCGCCTTGCTGGCCAAGGTGCGCATGGAGCACAAGGCCGATGCCTATCCCGGCCAACTGTCCGGTGGCCAGCAGCAACGCGTGGCGATTGCCCGGGCGTTGGCGATGCGTCCGGAGCTGATCCTGTTTGACGAAGTGACGTCGGCACTGGACCCGGAGACCGTCGGCGAAGTGCTGACGGTGATCCGCGAACTTACCGAAGAGGGCATGACCTGCGTGTTGGTCACCCACGAAATGCGCTTCGCCGAAGAGATCAGCGACGTGGTGTATTTCACCGAAAACGGCGTGATTGTCGAGCATGGCAGCGCGCAGCAGATCTTCCAGAACCCGGCCAGCGAACGCACCCAGACGTTCCTGCGCCATGCCTTGGGCGACACGGGGCGCCGTGGCCCCATCGCCCACGACCCGTACCTGTTGACCAATTTGAGCCGTTACAGCCTGTCTGTCTGATAAGAGGAAATTCGTGATGAGTATCGAAAACCGTGCCGACGTGATCGAAGCGTTTTTGCAGCAGATCCGCGTCATCAACCAGCGTGGCGTAGACCGCGCGGCCTTGGATGAAATCGTTGGGCTGCTGGAAAACCTCGCCCAGCGCCGCGACCTGTTCAACTTTGATGAATTCCCCGCGCCCGTGCCGGGGCAGGGCAGCACGGCGTTCCGCTATCGCCTGAATGACGACGGTGATACGCCGACGCTCTACCTGAATTCGCTGTTACCGGGCAAAAGCACGATCCCGCATAACCACGAGACCTGGGCGATCATCAGTGCCATCGAAGGGCAGGAGATCAACTACGTCTACGCGCGCAGCGATGAGGGTCGCGAGCCGGGGTTGACCACCCTGACGCTGGAGAAAGAAGTGATCGTGCAGCCGGGCACCTCGATCTCGTTCCTCGGTGAAGACCTGCATGGCATCAAGGTCGAGGGCGAGCAGGCGACGTTGCATTTCCACCTCTATGGCTTGCCGCTGGAATCGCTGAACGGCCGATATGGCGTGGAAGCGGACGGTCGCATCCTCAACTACAACGCCTCGCAGATGGCGCCGTCGATCAAGGCCTACGCATGATCGACCTTTATTACTGGCCCACGGGCAACGGCTTGAAGGTCGGCATCCTGCTCGAAGAGCTGGGTGTGGAATACCGCCTGGTGCCGGTGAACATCCGCGAAGGCCAGCAGAAACAGGCGGACTTCCAGCGCATCAGCGCCAACGGGCGCATCCCGGCGATTGTCGACTATCGCCCGGAGGTGCCGCTGAGCCTGTTCGAATCTGGCGCGATCCTCAATTACCTGGCCGACAGCGCCGGTCAGTTCTTGCCACCGGCGGGTACTGCCGAGCGGCAAAAGGTCCAGGAATGGTTGTTCTGGCAGGTGGGGCATATCACCCCGTATCTGAGCCAGTTGCAGCTGTTCAAGGAGAAGGCTCCGGAGCCGATTGCGTTTGCCCTCGACCTGCTCAACGCCGAAGCCACGCGCTTGTATCGGGTGCTGGAACAACGCCTGGCCGAGGTGCCCTATGTGGCGGGCGAATACTCGGTGGCGGACATGGCGATCTTCCCGTGGATTCAACCGCAGCGGCAGGGCCAGGCCTTGGCCGATTACCCCCGTATCCAGGCCTGGCGTGAGCGCATCAAGGCGCGGCCGGCGGTGCAGCGTGCCTATGCCAAGGGTCGCGAAGTGGCCGCGGGCGAACGTTCGTTGGCGTTGCAGTAACTCTTTTCTTCAATTGTTGGGACTTCCATGAGCCAGACCATCACCCCCAGTCAACTGCAGCAATGGCTGTTCGACGGGCAGGAAATCGCCCTGTTCGACGTGCGCGAACACGGCCAATACGGTGAAGCCCACCTGTTTCACGGGGTGAACCTGCCCTATAGCCGTCTGGAACTGGAGGTACGCCGACTGGCGCCTAACCCCCAGGTGCGCCTGGTGATCTACGACCAGGATGGCGGTGATGTGGCGGCGCGCACAGCGCAACGTTTACGGGTGTTGGGTTATAGCCGCGTGCATGTGTTGGACGGGGGCGCCGAAGGTTGGCAGGCCGCCGGCTTGCAGCTGTTTGCGGGGGTGCACGTGCCATCCAAGGCGTTTGGCGAGTTGGTCGAAGAGGCCAGCCACACACCGCATGTGACTGCTCGGCAATTGGCGGACTGGCAAGCGCGCGGCGAACCGTTGGTGGTGCTGGACGGTCGGCCGTTCGATGAATACCGTAAGATGACCATTCCCGGCTCTATCTGCTGCCCCAATGGTGAACTGGGCTACCGCGTGCATGACCTGGTGCCGGATGACAGCACGCCCATCGTGGTCAACTGCGCCGGGCGCACCCGCAGCATCATCGGCGCGCAGACCTTGATCAACCTGGGTCTGAAGAATCCGATCTATGCCTTGGAAAACGGCACCCAGGGCTGGTATCTGGAAGATTTCCAACTGGAACACGGCAGCACCCGGCGATATGCGGATCACGTCAGCAGCGATCTTGCCCAGCAGCGCCAGGCGGCGCAGCGACTGGCCGAGCGAGCAGGGGGGGTGACGGTGTCGGCGGATCAGGTGCGCCAGTGGGCCGATGACGCCCAACGTAGTCTGTTTCTGTGCGACGTGCGCACGGGTGAAGAGTTCGCACTCGGCACATTGCCGGGTGCGCAACATACGCCGGGGGGGCAGTTGATCCAGTCCACCGACCTGTACATCGGCGTGCGCCAGGCGCGCATTGTGCTGGTGGACAGTGATGGTGTGCGTGCACCGATTGTTGCCAGTTGGCTGCGCCAGTTGGGGCATGAGGCGTATGTATTGAACGGTGGCATCGACAGCGGGCTGGCCTTGCCGGTGTTGCAGCCGGTGGCGTATGAGCCGCTGCCGTTGATCAGCCCTCGCGCTTTTGACTTGGGGGACGTCAACCTGATCGACCTGCGCCCGAGCATGGTCTTTCGAAAGGGGCATATTCCCGGTTCCCGGTGGTCGATCCGTTCGTTGCTGGAAACCGATCAGCGTCCGCTGGTACTGGTGGCGGATGATCCTGCGTTGGCCGCCTTCGCCGCCCAAGGGTTACAGGCGCAGCTGCTCGACGGCGGTTTCGCCGCCTGGGCCGCGGCCGGTCTGCCGGTGAGTGAGGACCCGCAAAACCCGCCCGACGCTCAGTGCATCGACTTCCTGTTCTTCACCCACGACCGCCACAGTGGCAACAAGGACGCTGCGCGCCAGTACCTGGCCTGGGAAATTGGCCTGTTGGCGCAGATGAGCACGGCGGAGATCGCCAGCCTCAAGCCGTTGGCCGCTCCATCGCGGGTGCGCACTCGGTTGATTCACGCGGCTCGCACCGAAAAAGGCCATGGCGGCCGCGCAGTCAACGTGCCGGTTGCGCGTATCAGCACCGTGCTGTTCGACAACCTGGCGCAGATGCGTGACGCCCGTGCCCGCCGTGACAGTGAGCGGGTGTTGACCTACGGCGCACGCGGCAACCCGACTTCCCACGCCCTGGAAGACCTGGTCACCGAACTGGAGGGCGGCTATCGCACTCGTCTCTACGGCACCGGGCTGGCTGCAGCGGCCCAGGTGTTCCTGGCGTATCTGCGCCCCGGCGATCACGTGCTGATCACCGATGCGGTGTATTCGCCGGTGCGCAAGTTGGCTCGCGAGTTCCTGCAGCCGTTCGGCATTGAAGTCAGCTATTTTTCGCCGGACGGCAAAGGCCTGGAAGCCCAGTTGCAAGCTAATACCCAACTGGTCTACGCCGAAGTCCCGGGTTCGTTGCTCTACGAACTGTGCGACCTGCCCGCCATTGCCGCGTTGTGCAAACCGCGCAATATCCTGCTGGCCGGGGACAACACCTGGGGCTCGGGCTACCTGTATCGCCCGCTGGCGTTGGGCGCGGATATTTCCATCATGGCCCTCACCAAATACCTCGGCGGCCATAGCGACGTGATGATGGGCAGCGTGTCCACCACCCAGGCCGCGTGGCCGGCGTTGGGCCGGATGAGCGATACCTTCGGCAATGCCGTGAGTGCCGACGATGCCTATCTGGTCCTGCGCGGTGCACGCACCCTGGCCTCGCGCCTGGATGTGCATGAGCGACAGGCATTGGACATCGCCCTGTGGTTGCAGGCGCAGCCGCAGGTCAAGCGCGTGTTCCATCCGGCGTTGCCCGAACATCCGGGGCATGCGCTGTGGCGGCGGGATTTCACTGGCAGCAATGGCTTGCTGTCATTTGAGTTGAACAGCGCTGACCCGGCCTATCTCGAGCGCTTCATCGACGGTCTGCAATTGTTCGGATTGGGCGCTTCGTGGGGTGGCTATGAAAGCCTGGTCACCGTGGCCGATACCCAGGACCGCGACAGCGCGGCGGACCGAGGGCTGAACCCGGTGGTACGCCTGCATATCGGACTGGAAGATGTGGCGGCGCTGATCGAGGACCTGCAGCGCGGGTTTGCGCTGGCGGGTTGAGCAAAAAAGCGCTCCCACGCAAGGTGGGAGCGCCCGGCCGGTCAGTGCTTGACCGGCGTCGGCAGGGTCACCAAGTTGACATAGCCATCCCAGAACGCCTTTTGATCCACACCAAACACCACCTTGGCTTTCTGAGTACCCACCGGCGCACCTTTGGCGTAGCCCAGTGCGCGCCCGTAATCAGCGCCGAACGTAGCATCCACATCCACCCACAAATCGCGGGATTCAGTCACGATCTGCGGGTTGACCAGATACAGCGCCGGCAAGCTGTCCCAGGTAAAGCTGTGGTAGCTCGGATCCTTGTCGAACAAGGGACCGAACTCGTGCTTATACAGGTCGGCAATCGCGCCTTTCTGGGCAATCACACGCTGGTACACCGTTTTGTCGAAGGTGACTTTCTCGCACACATCATTGGGGAAAATCACGTGTTCGATCGGCGAGCGTAACACGATCTTCGCGGCCTCCGGGTCGAACCACCAGTTGAATTCCGCCG
This sequence comes from Pseudomonas sp. FH1, assembly GCF_000510895.2. NCBI lineage: Bacteria > Pseudomonadati > Pseudomonadota > Gammaproteobacteria > Pseudomonadales > Pseudomonadaceae > Pseudomonas > Pseudomonas sp. FH1. The sequence continues at coordinate 15,383 of NZ_AOHM01000086.1, read as the reverse complement.
CCGGTGTGGTATTGCCCGGAATCTCCAGGGCGCCGCCCATGTACACGATGCGCTTGATCAGCGGCACGATATCCGGCGCCGAACGAATCGCCAGGGCGACGTTGGTCAGCGGCCCGACCGCCAGGATTGTTACCTGATGCGGGTTGGCGCGCACGCTGTCGACGATGAATTGCGCGGCGGTTTCCTTGCGCAACTGGGTGTGCGTCGCCAGGCCATCCGGCGGTGCGATCAACTGCCTGGGCGAAGTCGGGCGGGGGTTCTTGAATGCCCCCGGCCAGCCGGAGCCGAACAGCGCCTTTTCCGCCTCGTAGGTGGCGTAGTCATGCAGCAACGGGTAGGCAGCGCCGGAGTAGACGCCAACCTCTTTCTCCACGCCCATGCGCTCCACGGCCTTGAGCGCATCGACCTGCTCCTGGTCGACCCAGGCGTTGCCGCTGACCAGGGTCATGCCCAGCAACTCGATACGTTTTTGCGCATGGAGCTGGGCGAGCATGATGAAGGCCTGACCGTCATCGTTGAGCACGTTGAAGTCGGTGTCGAAAATGACTTTCTCCGCAGCCTGGGCGGTGCCGGCACACAGGCCGACGGCAACCAGCAGCACGCAGCTTTTCAGGAAACCTTGCATGGTGATTCATCCGAAAAAATTGTTGTTATCAACGGTTCACCAGTTTCGTCGGCAAGGCGATGACCAGGAAGCTGCTGAGGATCAGGCAGCCGGCGAAAAACCACAAGGCACCGGCGCTGCTGCCTGTGACGTCGATCGCAACGCCCATCAACGAGTTGCTCACCAAACCTGCGATATTCGCCACCGAACAGGCCAGGGCAAAACCGGTGGCCGCCGCAGTGCCTTTGAGAAAGGTCGCCGGCAGGCTGAAGAACACCGGCACCGCGCCGATGATCGCCGCCGAGGCAATCGCGAACAGCGCCACGGTGGCCGCCACGTTATGGGTAAAGAAGGTGCTGGTGGCCATGGCCGCCGCGCCGATGAAAAACGGCACGATGATGTGCCAGCGGCGTTCGCGGTGTTTGTCGGAGCTGGCGCCAATCAGCAGCATGCCGAGCAGGGCGGCCACGCTCGGCAGTGCAGTGAGCACGCCGATATGAAAGGTGTCGGTGACCCCGGCGTTGCGGATGAACGTCGGCATCCAGAAGCCCATGGCGTAGGCGCTGAGCAGGATCGAGAAGTCGATACCACCGAGCATCCACACCTTGAGGTTGAAGAAACCGTCGCGGAAGCTGTGCTTGCTGGCGGCACCATCGGCGTCGTCCTTGCGCAGTTCGCTTTCCAGCAGGGCTTTTTCCTCGTCCGACAGCCATTTGGCTTGCTGGTAGGTGTTGGGCAGGGCCCAGAAGGTCAGCACGCCCAGCAACACGCTGGGCACCGCTTCGATCAGGAACAGCCACTGCCAGCCGCGCAGGCCGCCCATGTGATCGAAGTGGCCCATGATCCAGCCGGACAGCGGGCCGCCGATCACGCTGGAGAGCGGCAGGCCGATCATGAACAACGCGATGATGCGCCCGCGTCGATGGGTGGGGAACCAGGTGGTCAGGTAGTACAACACACCCGGCAGGAAGCCCGCTTCAGCGGCGCCGAGCAGGAAACGCAGGATATAGAACTGGGTCGTGGAGGTGACCAGCATGGTGCAGGCCGAGAGCAGGCCCCAGGTGATCATGATGCGCGCGATCCAGATCTTCGCGCCGACCCGCTCCAGCACCAGGTTGCTGGGGACCTCAAAGATGATATAGCCGACAAAGAACAGCCCGGCGCCGAGGCCGAACGCGGTTTCGCTGAACTGCAACTGGTCGAGCATCTGCAACTTGGCGAAGCCGATGTTGATGCGGTCCAGGTAGGCGGCGAGGTAGCAGAAGCACAGGAAGGGGATCAGCTTCCAGGTGATCTTGTGGTAGAGCGTGTTGACGGGGTCTGCGACCGAGGTCGCGGGCGCTGCATTCGCAATGGGCATTGGGTGTCTCCTGGCGGTGACTTATGGTTTTTATACAGCCGCTTTTGTTCCAGCACTTCGGAGTGCTGTAGAAGCGACTTCCAAAGGCAGTGTCAGAAGACTGGGGCGCGGGCCCCAGTTTGATGCAAGACCGCGCTCTATGGCGCAGTTCTTGATAACGTCTTATTGCTCCCTGAACTTGCGCATTGCCTCCTGCTTGCTCACCACGTCGCCATACTTGCTGTCGATATCGAACAGGTTGGCCTCATGGGGCGCCGGGTGCCGATCGCCGACGCATTCGCGCACGACGATGGTGCGAAACCCGTGTTGCACCGCATCCACCGCCGTGGCACGGATGCAGCCGCTGGTGGAACAGCCGGCCAGCACGACGGTGTCGATGCCCTGGGCATGCAGCATTGGCGCCAGGCTGCTGCCGAAAAACGCACTGGCGTACTGTTTGGTAATGACGACTTCCTCGGCCAGTGGCAGTACCTCGGCGCAGAACGCCGCGAGTGGGTTGCCTTCGACCATGTCCTTCATCACCGGGGCTTTTTTCACCCAGATCCCGCCATCGACGAAATGGCCGGGATGGTAGCGGATATTGGTGTGCACCACCGCAATCCCGTGTTGGCGTGCGGTGGTCAGCAGCTCGACGCTTTCCGCCACGGCCGTGACCACGCCAGGCGCAAACAGCGGCGCGCCTTCGGTGGTGTAGCCCTGCATGAAGTCGATCATCAGCAGCGCGGCTTTTTTGCCAAAGCCGATGCGGTTGCCCCATACACCCTGGTAGTTGGCGTCGGCGGATTGTTCGGTCATCTTTAAACCCCCTCAGTAAGCACCGGAAAGCAGGGCACCGGCACCCGGCACGATGGGCTCCAGGTCCAACGCCTTGAGCATCGCGTAGGTGGTGGCAATGGCGGCGGTGAGTACCGGTTTGCCGGTTTGTGCCTCGACCTTGGCCACCACCGGCAGCGATTGCATCTGCACGCAGGCAGACAGCACGATCACATCGACGCCTTCCAGGTTCATCCCGGCGACGATGGCCGGCAGGTTGGCCGGGTCGTGGCGAGCCACTTCGAGGTTGTCGGGGATTTCCAGGGCGCGCCAATCCACCACTTCAAAGCCTTCTTCACGGATGTAGTTCACCACCAGCTCGGTCAGCGGTTTCATGTAGGGCGCGACAATGGCGATGCGCTTGGCGCCCATTATTTTCAGGCCTTCGATCAAGGCGCCGGCGCTGGTGATCACGGGCGCGTTGGCGTCGTTGTCAGCGGTGGCTTTGCGCAGGCGCTGTTCGGAGTTGCGGTGATAACCCAAGCCCATGGCCATGATCGCCACCAGGCAGGCGTAGCCCAGCACATCGACCTTGGCGTCGGACAACTCGACAGCGCAACGGTCGGATTCGCCGTCCATGGCCGCCAGTTCTTCCTTGCGCACTTGCTTCATGCGCATGCGGCTGGAGTGAAAGGTGAAGCGCTCGGGTCGGATCGCCTGGCGCGCGGTGAGCATCGCCGGGATCTCGGTTTCCATGGTGGTGTTGGAGCTCGGCACGATCTGGCCGATGCGGTAAGGCTTCTGCATGGGGGTCTCCGTTCTTATTGTGTGAGGAAGTCGCCGAGGGCGACGAAGAAACCGTCGAGGTCGTCCCACGGAATCATGTGGCCGGCGTCTGGCACGCGGGCGACTTGGACGCTCGGTTGCAGGTCCTGGATTTCGGCAATGTCCTCATCAAGGATCACGCCGCCACGTCCGGCCACCATCAACAGGGCAGGGGCCTTGAGGTGGGGCAGGTCCTGGTGGAAATCCACTTCGTGGAAGTCATTGAAGGCACGCACGATGGCGGGCTCGTAGCAGGTGTGCAGCCATTCGGCGCGCAGTTGCAGTTGTTCCTGGGTCCAAGTGGCGCAGAAGGCGCGCATCGCCTGCGCGTCCATGCCGACCAGGGATTGGCGGATGGAGTCGACGTACCACGGCAGCTTGCTCGGGTATTCGCGTCGGCCTGGGCCTGAGACCGGTGGGTCGATCAGCACCACGCGCTTCACGCCTTGAGGGTGTTTGACGGCACTGCGCACGGCAAAGCGTGCACCCATGGAATGGCCCATCAGGTGGTAGTTGTTCAGGTTCAATGCGTCGGCAAAGGCACCGATGTCCTCGGCGCAGGTGTCCGCGCTGTAATCCAGCTCGGGACCGGTCGAAGACAGGCCGCGACCGCGCACATCCAGCACATAGGTGTCGAACTGCGCGCCGAGGCGCTCGGCAACAAAGCCCCAGGTGATGGCCGGGCTGGTGATGCCGGGGATCAGGATCAGCACCGGGCCCTTGCCGCCGTAACGCAGGTAGTGTTGGCGAATGCCGTTGGCCTGCACGTTGCCGCCGTAGAGAAAAGTGCTCACGCGGCCACCCCCGATTTCAGTTCCTGGGCGTACAGGTCATAGCCATAAACCCAGGCCGGATCTTCCTGGGTGCGCAGCCAGGTGTTGGCATTGGACACGGCCTGCACGCGGGATGCGCGTTCCTTGCGGTTGGCTTCGTAGAGCTGGAAGGCGGTGCGGTAGTCGCTGATGCCGGTTTCCTGCAGGCAGCGGGTGAGCATGGCGGCGTCTTCGATGGCCATGCCGGCGCCCTGGGCCATGTGCGGTTTCATCGGGTGGCAGGCATCGCCGAGGAGTACCAGACGGCCACGGCTCCACAACGGCAGCGGGTTGCGGTTGCGCAGCGGCCATTTGGTCACGCTTTCGGTGGATTCGATCAGGGCCTGGACGGTGGGGTGGTAGCCCTTGAAGGCGTCGAACATCTCTTCGCGACTGCTGTCGACGAACGCACCCTGGAAGTCCCATTCGGCATGGGGCACGCCGGTCACGTAGTAGTACTCGTCGCGCTTGCCGGTGGTGTAGTAGACCATCATGTGGCGGTCTTCGGTCCACCACTTGATGCAGTCTTCGAACTTCAGGTCGTACTTGGCGAGCTGGTCACCCCGGATCAGCGCACGGTGCGCGACCCAGCCGCTGTACAGCGGTTTTTCCACGCCGAGCAGTTCTTCGCGGATCTTGGAATTGATGCCGTCGGCGCCGATCACGATGTCGGCGTAGGTCACCTGGCCATCGGCGAAGGTCAGGCGTACCTGGGTGTCGGTTTCTTCAAGGGTTTCCAGGCGCTTGTTGAAGTGCAGTGTGCCGGGCTTGAGGGTGGACATCTGCAGCGCATGCAGGTCGCCACGGTGCACGGTGATGTAGGACGCGCCATAGCCGGTAAGCGGGATACGCGACAGGTAGTCGCCGCTCTCGCCGCAACGGCTGAACCAGTGCTCGGGGTGCGAGCCCATCAGGTCCAGCTGCTTTTCGATGCCCATGCGGCGGAAGATTTTCATGATGTTGGGCCCCATGTGGATCCCCGCGCCCAACCGGGAAAACTCCGGCGCCTGCTCGTAGACATCCACGTCGAAGCCGGCTTGCTGCAACAGGGTGGCCGCGGCGGCGCCGCCCAGGCCTGCGCCGACGATGGCGATTTTCTGAGTACTTCCCATGGGGCGTGTTCCTCTCTCTTTTTTGATTTTCGGCGGCGTCTGTCCGCAAGGTTTTTAAAGTGTATACGCTCATTTTTTGAAATGGGAAGCCTGTCTTTGCAAATTTATTTTTTGGCCGCATTTGTCCTGTGTAACGGGTTGTGGTTAGCAATTGCTAGGTTTGTTTCGATAGGTAACGTTTTTGTGCACCGCTTGCAGTCTGACTGCAATTCGGGTCTTATCGTTATTAAATAGCGTATACGCTATAAAAATGCACTAGAGTGAAGCGCAGTGCCTGAACTTGGTGCAGGTCCACAGGAGACAGGAAAATGCCGGTAAGCGATTGCGAACTGACCCAGATGTTTGAACACGTGTTGACGCTGTCCAAGGTCGACCCGACCCAGAGCGTTGCCGTGCTCAAGAGCCATTACTCCGACGCACGCACCGTGCGTGCCGCGATGGACGCCGCGCAGCGCCTGGGGGCCAAGGTGTATGCGGTGGAGTTGCCGTCGTTCAACCATCCCAGGGCGATGGGCAATGACATGACCGCCTACTGCGGCGACACCGCGCTCACCGGCAATATCGCCGCCCAGCGTGCACTGGAAGCCGCCGACTTGATCGTCGACACCATGATGCTGCTGCACTCGCCAGAGCAGGAGCAGATCCTCAAGACCGGCACGCGCATTCTGCTGGCGGTGGAGCCGCCGGAAGTACTGGCGCGCATGCTGCCGACCGAAGAGGACAAGGTGCGTGTATTGGCGGCCGAACAGTTGCTGAAAAAAGCGCGCTCGATCCATGTGAAATCCCGTGCCGGCAGTGACTTCCGCGCCGCCTTGGGGCAGTACCCGTCGGTGACCGAATACGGTTTTGCCGATGAGCCGGGACGCTGGGACCATTGGCCGAGTGGTTTCCTGTTCTCCTGGCCCAACGAAGAAACCGCCGAAGGCGTGCTGGTGCTGGACATCGGTGACATCCTGCTGCCGTTCAAGACCTATACCCGCGAGAAGATCACCCTGGAGATCGAGAAGGGCTTCATCACCAACATCCACGGTGGTTTCGAGGCTGAATACCTGCGCGACTACATGAAGTACTTCAACGACCCCGAGGTGTACGGCATCTCCCATATCGGCTGGGGCCTGCAGCCACGGGCGCAGTGGACGGCCATGGGCTTGCACGACAAGAACGACGGCATGTGCATGGACGCGCGGGCGTTCTATGGCAATTTCCTGTTCTCCACCGGGCCGAATACCGAAGTGGGCGGGACACGCAAGACGCCGTGCCATATGGATATTCCGCTGCGCAATTGCGATGTGTACCTGGATGATGAAGCGGTTGTGATTGCCGGGGATGTGGTTGCGCCGCAAGCCTCCCGCGCCCGCTGATCATAGGTGTGGGGATGGAGTATCATGCCTCCCCACGTTAGCCACCCACCGAGCTCAGCCGTGCCAGATTCCTACGTATTTTCTGAACAAGTCGGCCACCTGTTGCGCAAGGCCTACCAGCGCCATCTGGCGATCTTTCAGCAGAATGTTGGCGATTCCCAGCTCACCGCCGTGCAGTTCGTCACCCTGTGTGCCCTGCGCGATCACGGTGCAAGCTCCCTGACCGAACTGGTCAAGGCCACCGCCGTGGACCAGGCGACTATTCGCGGCATCGTCGAGCGGCTCAAGACCAAGGAGCTGATCAGCCTGGAACCGGACCCGCAGGACAAGCGCAAAGTGGTGGTGGACCTGTCCCCGGCAGGCGCCGAACTGGTCGCCCAGACCGCGCCGCGCGCTGCGCAGATCAGCGAATTGACCCTGAGCAATCTCAACCCGGCCGAACGGGTCGCGGTGTTGTTCCTGTTGCGCAAGATGATCGACGACCCGCAGGAATAATCGCAGCTGGCATCGATCTTGCTCTGAGTTCATGTAGTAGCCACTTCATCCGTCAAGTGTGTCGTGAGGCCCCAGGCCCACGACGCTTTTTTTTGACTGTTTGATGTAGTGAATACTTCACCAACTGTTACGGGCGAAGCGAATGATCAGCCAGCACATCACGGTAACGCTTGAGGTCAACGGGCAGAAAAGCGACGTCAGCGCCATGGCGGACACGCCGCTGTTGCTGGTGCTGCGCAATGACCTGGAACTCAATGGTCCCAAATACGGCTGCGGCCTGGGGGAGTGCGGTGCCTGCACCGTGATCATTGATGGAGTGGCGGCCCGTTCCTGTGTGTTTCCGTTGTCGGGGGCTGTGGGCCGCGAGATTGTCACCCTGGAAGGTCTGGGCTCACGCCAGGATCCGCACCCGGTGCAACAAGCCTTTATCGACGAGCAGGCCGCGCAATGTGGCTACTGCCTCAACGGCATGATCATGACCACCAAGGCCTTGCTCGACCGTAACCCCAACCCCAGCGAAGCCGAGGTGCGCAACGAGCTGTCGGGCAACCTCTGCCGTTGCGGCACCCATATCGAAATCCTGCGCGCCGTGCTGCGTGCGGCCCGCCTGATGACCGTGGATTGATGACCATGACCGACACCCCGCTTTCCCGTGACCAGTGGCTGGCCAAGGCCGGCGTTTTGTTGATCGTCGATGACGTGCTGCCGCCTTCAGGGCCGGTGGCAAAGGGCGGCACGCCCACCGTGAAACCCAAGGAACTGGGGCTGTTCATTGCGGTAAACGATGACGGCCTGGTGTACGCGTTCAATGGCCATGTGGACCTGGGCACCGGCATTCGCACATCGTTGGCGCAGATCGTCGCCGAAGAGCTCGACCTGACGATGGAGCAGGTGAAGATGGTGCTCGGCGACACCGAGCGTGTGCCCAACCAAGGGGCAACCATCGCCAGTGCAACTTTGCAGATATCCGCGGTGCCCCTGCGCAATGCCGCAGCCGAAGCACGGCGTTTCCTGTTGGCGCGGGCGGCGGGGCGCCTGGGTGTGAGCACGGCCAGCCTGAAGGTCGATGCTGGCGTCATCCACGCAGCTGACGGGCGCACCGCCACGTATGCCGAACTGGTCAGCGGCCAGCACGACCAACTGCGCATCAGCGGTGACGCGCCGCTCAAACCCATCGAGGACTACCGCCTGGTGGGCAAGGGCGCTGCGCGAGTGGATATCCCCGGCAAAGCCACGGGCGAGCTGACCTACGTACACGACATGCGCGTGCCGGGCATGCTCCATGGCCGAGTGATTCGCCCACCGTATGCCGGGCTCGATTGCGGCGATTTTGTCGGCAACAGCCTGTTGAGCGTGGATGAGTCGTCCATCGCGCATATCCCCGGTATCGTCGCGGTGGTGGTGATCCGCGATTTTGTCGGTGTGGTGGCGCTGCGTGAAGAGCAGGCGGTCAAGGCCGCCAGCGAATTGCAGGTGCACTGGAAACCCTGGAACCACGCGTTACCGGACATGAGTGATGTTGAACAGGCGATCCGCGACAACCCCCGCGTACGCCGTACCGTGCTTGACCAGGGCCATGTCGACGAAGCCCTGGCCGGCGCCAGCCAACGTATGCCGCGCAGTTATCTCTGGCCGTATCAGATGCACGGTTCGATCGGCCCGTCCTGCGGCGTGGCGGATTATTCGCCAGCCGGCAGCCGGGTGTGGTCGGGCAGCCAGAACCCGCACCTGCTGAGGGCCGACCTGGCATGGCTGCTGGAGTGCGATGAAGCGCTGATCGATGTGATCCGCATGGAAGCCGCCGGCTGCTACGGGCGCAATTGCGCGGATGATGTGTGCGCCGATGCCTTGCTGTTGTCCCGTACGGTGGGCAAGCCGGTGCGCGTACAACTGACCCGCGAGCAGGAACACCTGTGGGAGCCCAAGGGCACCGCGCAACTGATGGATGTCGATGGCGGCCTCAACGCCGATGGCAGCATTGCCGCCTACGATTTTGAAACCAGCTACCCCTCCAATGGCGCGCCGACCCTGGCGCTGTTGCTGACCGGCCGCGTCGAGCCGGTGGCGGCGATGTTCGAGATGGGCGACCGCACCTCGATCCCGCCTTACGACATCGAGAATATGCGCGTGACAATCAACGACATGGCGCCCATCGTGCGCGCGTCGTGGATGCGCGGCGTGTCGGCCTTGCCTAACACCTTTGCCCACGAGTCCTACATCGACGAACTGGCGTTCGCCGCCGGCGTCGACCCGGTGGAATACCGCCTGCGTTACCTCAAGGACGAGCGCGCCATCGACCTGGTGAAATCCACCGCCGAACGCGCCAACTGGGCGCCGCGCACCGCGCCGATGCAAACTACCAACGAGGACCATCTGCTGCGTGGTCGTGGCTTTGCCTACGCGCGCTACATCCACAGCAAATTCCCCGGATTCGGCGCGGCCTGGGCGGCGTGGGTGGCGGATGTGGCCATCGATAAACAGACGGGCGATGTGTCGGTGACCCGCGTGGTGATCGGGCATGACTCGGGGATGATGATCAACCCGGCCGGCGTGCAGCATCAGATCCACGGCAACGTGATCCAGTCCACCAGCCGCGTGTTGAAGGAGCGGGTGACGTTTGAAGAGTCGACGGTGGCGAGCAAGGAGTGGGGTGGTTATCCGATCCTGACCTTCCCCGAAGTGCCACAGATCGACGTGATGATGATGCCGCGCCAGGACCAGCCACCCATGGGCGCCGGAGAGTCGGCGTCGGTGCCCAGCGCCGCGGCGATTGCCAATGCGATCTATGACGCCACCGGCATTCGTTTTCGTGAGTTGCCGATCACCCCGGAGCGGGTGTTGGCAGCGTTGAATGCGGGCACCTTGGGCGAGCCGGCCAAGTCGCCGGAGAAACGCCGCAAATGGTGGTTTGGTGCGCTGTTCGCCACCTTGGGCGCGGTGCTGGCGACGGCCTGGCCGTTCCACAGTGAAATCGCGCCGATTGCACCGCCCAGCGCCGGCACTTGGTCCAAGGCCACTTTGGAGCGCGGGCGGTTGCTGGCGGCGGTGGGCGATTGCGCGGTGTGCCACACGGCGCCCGGTGGCGCGACCAATGCCGGTGGATTGGCCATGGAAACACCGTTCGGCACGCTGTACAGCAGCAATATCACCCCGGATGTGCAGACCGGCATTGGCGCCTGGTCCTACCCGGCCTTCGAGCGGGCGATGCGTGACGGTATTGGTCGTGACGGGCGCAATCTGTATCCGGCGTTTCCTTATACGGCGTTTCGCAATATCAACGATGCGGACATGCAGGCGTTGTACGCCTATTTGATGTCTCAGGCCCCGGTGAGCCAGGCGCCGACGCCGAATGCGATGAGCTTTCCGTTCAATCTGCGGCCGTTGATGGCGGGCTGGAATGCCCTGAACCTGCGGCGCGGTGAGATCTCGGTGCAGCCTGAGCGCAGCGAGCAATGGAATCGCGGCAATTACCTGGTCAACGGCCTGGGCCACTGCGCCGCCTGCCATTCGCCGCGCAACCTGATGGGCGCGGAGAAGGGCGGCAAGTCCTTTCTGGCCGGTGGCAGGGTCGATGGTTGGGAGGCGCCGGCCCTCAATGGTTTGTCCAAGGCCCCGACGCCGTGGACCCAAGACCAACTGTTTAGCTACCTGAGCACCGGCTATTCCGACGCCCATGGCGTGGCGGCTGGCCCGATGGGGCCGGTGGTCAGTGAATTGTCGAAACTGCCCAAGGCGGATATCCGCGCGATGGCGGTGTACCTGGCCTCGCTCAACGGTGATGCGGCTGCCGAGACCCAGGTGGCTGCGGCGGCCAGCGTGCCGAATCCGAACGGTCGACGGGTGTTCGAAGGCTCCTGCAAGGCCTGCCATGCGGATGGCCTGGGGCCGAAACTGTTTGGGGTGAGCCCGTCGTTGGCGACCAATACCAATGTACACAGCGATCAGCCGGATAATTTGATCAAGGTGATTTTGCAGGGCATCAGCAACCCGGCGACCAAGGATCTGGGGTACATGCCGGGGTTCAAGGACAGTTTGTCCAATAGCCAGGTGGCGGATCTGGCGGCGTACCTACGCGGCAAATTCGCACCGAACGCGCCGCAGTGGAATGGCCTGGAACAGAAGGTGGCGCATTTGCGCGCCAATCCAGGCACCCACTAAGGCGTCACGCCGCGCAGCACCAGGTCACTGATGAACCCCAGCCAATCCTGCTGCTGGCCTTTGTTTGCCAGGTCTTCACCGAGGAACGAGCTGAGGGTGTGGCGGTTGGAGTTATAGAAGTAGCACAGCGAGGCGATCATCAAGTACACGTGCTTGAGGTCCACATCCAGGCGAAACACGCCTTGGGCCTGGCCCGCCTCGATGATCGGGCGCAGCACGCCGACCGCTTCCCCGGACAACCTGCGCATCTCGCCGGACTGTTGCGCGTGCTTGCCCTGGTGCAGGTTCTCTATGCTCAGGATCGCCACGAACTCCGGGTGCTTGACGTAGTAATGCCAGATGAACGCCACCAGGTCGCGCAGCGCCTGCTCGGGTGCATCGAGGTTCAGCTTGAGCTTGCTTTCGGCTTTGTTGAACTGCTCGTAGGTGTGTTCCAGCACACAGACGAACAGGTGTTCCTTGCTGCCGAAGTAGTAATAGAGCATGCGGTCGTTGGAGTCCGCCTCCTTGGAGATACTGTCGACACGCCCGCCGGAGTAACCGTCGCGGGTGAACACCTTGACCGCCGCCTGCAGGATGCGCGCACGGGTCTGGTCGGCCTGTTGGGCGCGGATGCCGGTCTTCTTGATCGCCATGTGAAAGTGCCTGGTCAGACAGTCTGGGCGCGAAATATAGCATGGGGTTTTTCGTGTCCGTTCTATGACCGACAAGTTATGTAATAAAAACGCCATTGCGCTGGGGATTAAATTCGCGGCGGGCTATTTTGGTGCGTCTCAATAACTAGAGTAGCCATGGATGAAATACCAACCCTTCAGCCGTACCTTGATAGCCACCGCCCTGGTCTTGACAGTCAGTGGTGTGCACGCCGCGTCTCAGGCCCCGGTGGCCGGTGAAAATGGCATGGTGGTGACGGCCCAGCATTTGGCAACTCACGTGGGCGTGGATGTGCTCAAGGCCGGCGGCAATGCGGTCGACGCGGCCGTGGCCGTGGGCTACGCACTGGCGGTGGTGTACCCGGCGGCGGGTAACCTGGGTGGCGGCGGTTTCATGACCGTGCAACTGGCGGACGGGCGCAAGACCTTCCTCGACTTCCGCGAAAAAGCCCCGCTGGCGGCCACCGCCAACATGTACCTGGACAAAGACGGCAATGTCATTGAAGGCCTCAGCGCCAAGGGTCACCTGGCCGTTGGCGTGCCCGGCACCGTCTCGGGCATGGAACTGGCCCTGAGCAAATACGGCACCCTCAAGCGCGCCCAAGTCATCGCCCCGGCGATCAAGCTAGCGGAGAACGGCTTCGAGCTGGAGCAGGGCGATATCGACCTGTTGCACACCGCCACCGGCGAGTTCGAAAAAGACAAGGACCTGCGCGGGATCTTCCTGCACAACGGTCAGCCGATGCAGGTCGGCCAGAAGCTGGTGCAGAAAGACCTGGCCAAGACCCTCAAGGAAATCTCGGCCAAGGGCAGCGACGGTTTCTATAAAGGCTGGGTCGCCAAGGCCCTGGTGGATTCCAGCCAGGCCGGCAAAGGCATCATCACCCAGGCTGACCTCGACAAGTACAAGACCCGGGAACTGGCGCCCATCGAGTGCGACTACCGTGGCTACCACGTGGTCTCGGCACCGCCTCCAAGCTCGGGCGGCGTGGTGATCTGCCAGATCATGAACATCCTCGAAGGTTACCCGATGGCCGACCTCGGCTATCACTCGGCCCAGGGCCTGCACTACCAGATCGAAGCCATGCGCCACGCCTACGTGGACCGCAACAGCTACCTCGGCGACCCGGACTTCGTGAAAAACCCGATCGAGCACCTGCTGGACAAAAACTACGCGGCGAAACTGCGCGACGCCATCGAGCCGCAAAAAGCCGGTGACTCCCAGGCGATCAAGCCTGGCGTATCTCCCCATGAAGGCAATAACACCACCCACTACTCCATCGTCGACAAGTGGTTGGTCGACCCCGAAGTGTTACACGTCGGTTGACCACCCCGCGTACCGCTTTTATAGTCCCCGGCCCAATCTCCACGGCCGCTGACGTGAATAAACAAATCAAAGTAATTAGTCATCGAGTCCCTTTACCAAGACTGATAGCACAAGTGTCTGCATTTACTAAAGTCCTTCTATGAAGCTCATCTTTTCTACCGAGAGCTTTGAGATGATGGGTAGGCCTTACCCAAAATTCCCGCTAATCCTTGGCTCAAATATGCACGTTGTTTCAGAGTCTTTCGAGTTTCTGATCGATGAGTGTGTCAAGCGTGGTCACGTGCAAAGCGAAGGAAGTTGGCAAGTGTATGGAGGGGCAATCTATGACTTTCTCGCTTTCTGTGAGGCGAACGAACTTGACTGGATGGACAGCACTGACAGAGATAATCCTATTCTTGCAATCTATAGAGATTGGAGCCTAACCGAATGCGGTCTTGCACCACAAACAGTGAATGCACGCCTGAGGATAGTAATCAAACTCTACAAGTTTGCGTTGCGAAAAAAATGGATTTGCTCACTCCCTTACAGAATCGAAGAGATTAGAGTTCGCCAGCCAAAAGGGTTTCTAGCACATACCGATACCACGGGTGGTTATAAAATGACGCCAGACGTTTTGGCCAAGTCTCAAAAAACTAGGATTGGTGTTCTTACCCACGGGCAAGTTAGTCAGCTCCTCTCGTCCGTAAGCAACACGGAACACCTGCTTATTACGCGTCTCGCGCTAGCGACGGGCCTCCGCAAGCAAGAGTTGCTGACATTTCCTGTTAAGTACGTCAGAAACCCCGCGGAGTTCACCGGATCTAAGTACCATGTGAGAGTAGATCTCGATCCAGGCGATATGACTCTTAAAGGCGGCAAGCCCAGAGGAATCGATGTTCCAACTGCCTTGATGACAGAACTCTGGCGATATGTTCAATTGGAGCGGGGGAAAAGATCCTCTATAAGCGGCTTGCATCAATCAGTACTATTCCTTAATTCTTCTGGCCTCCCTTGGAGTAGCAATGGAAGGGGGCTAAATAAAGTGTACAAAGATCTTGGCCTTCCGTTCGACGTTCGGCCTCATATCTTGCGGCATACTTATGCTACTCATTCTCTGTATCTGCTCAGGAAGCTTAAGACGAGCTTTGATCCGCTTATGTATATTCGCGACCGAATGGGCCACGCTAGTCTTTCAACAACTGAAAAATATCTCCACTATTTGGATATTCTAGAAAGTAATGTAATGGATGAGTTTCAAAGCGAGCTTGATAACATGTGCAGGGGAATTGCTCAGTGAGCAAGGCGAAGGATTTCAAAATCCAAAGCCCATCTATTAAGCTTGCTGTTGAAGGCGGTGCGGCTGTGAGGCTGCATCCAAAAGTTCCGCCTGTGATACAGCATGTCGAGTTTCCGGCGAGTACGTCCAATCAAAGGGTGTTTAATTTCGCTCCATTTTATAACAAAGGGTTCGATGAGGTCGTTACTAACTGCCAGTCGACTATAGAGAGATATTTGGCCCTGGCAATTTCAAGTAATCAAACCGAGATTTCGATTGGTACTGTGGCTGGTTATTGTAACGGAGGACTTAATAAATTCTTTGCCTTCTGTGAGATTTGGTTGTCTGCTATGGGTGGCGGAAAGTTAATGTTGTCGGACATTGACAGAAACTTTATTGCATCTTTTAAGAAGCATCTTGAGTCTAAATTGGCGTATGGTGGTCAACGCACGGTTTATTTTAGATTAAAGTCAGTTCTCATGGGTATTAGGCAGGTAGACTTCAAGACAATATTGCCTGGGAATCCTTATCCGAATATTAAACAAAGAACAAAGTCCGAGAAAGCCTATTCCAAGGGAGAGCGGAAAAGGCTTGTGCAAGCACTATCCACAGAGATACACAGGGCGGTTGCAGGAGCTGAGTGCAACACGGTCATTGAATTGAAGCTG